>JBCDIS010000081.1:0-31123 GCA_038748685.1 Acidobacteriota bacterium
GGGCGGTGCGTGTGGGCGGCCGCGGGCCTGGGCGGGGTGTCCCCGCGCTTCGGGGGCGCCGCCCGCACGCGCCCCCCCCGAGGGGGGCGTGCGGGTCAGCCACGCTGCCCCGCACCACCTTGGCCTGACTACTCCCTGGCCTTCTCGGCCAGAACCCGCGCGGCCTGCTCGACGGCCGCGCGTCGGGTCGGGTCGGCAGGTGCCTGGGATAGCGACTCGATCCGACGCACGACGGCGCCGGCGATTTCGAGGAGCTGTCGGTGCTCGGCGGACTCGGGGGTGTCGGCGATGATCCTCGCCAGGAGCAGGATGGCCTGGTTGTAGCGTGGGTCCGGGGATCCGCCCGTGGGCGGGGTCGCCGGCGGCGTGGCGGGCGGGCCGGACGGGGTCGCAGGCTTAGTCGTGCCCGGCTCCGGTGCCGGATAGGTGAAGCGGACGCCGCGGTCGTCCCACACCACCTCCCAGGCCAGGCCTCCCCACTTGCCGATCGGAAGCAACATCTCGTTGCCGTCGTTCGACCAGGTGCGGACTCTCGAGGCGCCGTCCTCGATGACGGCGTGGGCTGTCGCGGCTCCCACCCCCTTATAGGTGGACGGGGCCACCCAGGTCGATTCCCGGGCCGTGCCGGTGACCGCGACGGCGCCGGGCTTGTTGGCGTTCTGGGTGTGGTTACGGACGGCGAGGACGCGGGCGTCCTGCCAGTAGCGGCGGACGCGGAGCTCAATCCCCTTGCGCCGAGGATAGGGTTCCAGCCAGGCGGCAACCGGCCGGGCCTTCGTGTGGTCCGTTGGCGCACCCAGGAAGGCACGGAGCTGGGATCGCTCGGTGTTGGTCAGGCCCCAGAGGCCGGCCGGGGTCGACTGCCCATAGCTCCGGCCACCAGCAAGCTGGGAGGCGGTCCAGATGACCAAGGTCGCGGGCTGACGGGTGATCGCCGAACCGTGTCGACGGGCGGGCCAGTCGGCTGCCCAGGCCAGCGCCGCGTTGATCCGATGGACGTCGGACCAGGCGGCCGTGCTGTTGCCCTTGGGCGTGGTGACCTGGCGGTCACCAGGATAGTGCACGAAGGGACCCTCGTACCGGATGTAGTTGATGCGAGGCCGCTCGAACCATTTGCCGCCGACACCCCACCGAATCCGGGCAGGCGCCTTGGGGGTGGCGGAGAGGGCGTACTTGGCCCACGTGGCTCGGAGGTAGAGCCTCCCGGCCGTACACAGCTGGGGTGAGCGTTGCCTTTGGCATGCGCGGTGGGTGACGGCCAGGGCCACGGCCAAGTTCCACGGCTCGTAGATGATGGATCCGTCTTCTTTGCCGTTGTGGCTCCAGCCACCGGTCCCACTGAGCCATGGCAGCAGGACCTCGTCTTTGATGTCGCCTGTCAGCCACAAAGCGCCGACGTTGAGGATGGGGATGTTGCCGCTACCGGGGGGCGGGCTGGCCAGACTGCGGGCCATGCACAGCTTGGAAGCCGGTGTCGCCTGCCCCTCGGCGAAGGCAGACGCGAAGGCGGCGAGGGCTCGGTCGTGACATTGCTGAGCGGCCGCAGGGGCTGCAAGGAGGGCAAGGAGGAGGGAAAGGACGAAGGTCAAAGAACAACGCATAGGGTAGGTCCTCTTTAGGTGGGCCAGGTGACGAGGGCTCGGATGAGCCGCTCGAGGTGGGTGGGGTCGACCCCGAAAGCGAGGCCGATGATCAGTAGGAAGGTGCCGAACAAAGTGAGCCACAGGCGAGGGCTGGCCTGCATCGATCGAAGAATCGCTCGGGACACAGCGGTCATCAGACTGGATGGATCCCGGGCCTCGAGGACGGCCACGCGGGTGCTGAGGCTCTTGCCGTTGCCGCGCCACACCCTCTGGGCAATGGCGTCGATCTCAGTCCTGAGACGCCCAATATCCGTACCCTGAGCGTCGACTCGCCCTGAAACGTCCTGCAACTCCTTCAGCAGGCGCTCGCGGTTCTCGGCGGCGGTTCGCTGGTCCTTTTTCCATTCGGCGGTGTTCGCGTGGATGGCTTCGAGCATCTGGCGATCGTCTTCGGTCATCTGGTGGTGGGCTCTTGGAGGAGGGTGGACCACTCCCGCCAGATCCGGCGGGCCATGGCTTGGAGGTCGAGGCCGCGTTCGATTTGGAACGACGCGCAGCCCTCGAGGTGGAAGGCTCGGTGGCAGGCTTTGCATTGGGGGATGATGTTGTTGGCGGCTTCGCCGCCGGCACCGCGGGTGCGGACATGGGACGCTTCGCTAGGGGGATGAGAACCGCAGGTGGCGCAAGCGTGGCTTTGGATCCACACCAGGAAGTCAACGCCACCGAATTGGCGGGCGAAGCGTCTGGCTCGTTTCGTCGGGTCGCGGGCACGTGGCCGAAGGGGCGCCCTTCTTCGAAGGGGCTTGCCACGACGCAGGGGCTTCCCAGGTCGAAGGCGATTGGATCGCTTCATATCCACAGCCATCCCGGGCCGACGCTGTTGACGGAAGTCACCCACAGCGACTCTCCGGGTGCCAACTGCTGCGACGGCTGGCCGACGACGGGTGCGTTGGCAGCTGCGTCGACGATCACGTTGCGGGTCGAGTCGGCGTTGTGGAACAGGCACCGGGCGCCTTGGGCCTCCGGGTCGTCCGGTGCCGGCAGGACGAAGGTCAAGTCCTGGGCAAGGCCCGAGGCGGTGAATGCGGAGTTGTGGACCTGGACCCCTGGGATCGCTACCAACGTGTCGGGCGCGGTATAGGCCCGGCTGACGAGTTTGGCTGGCTGGGCCCCGTCTCCGATGTGGAGCCAGCCTCCCGAGGTGTAGCGGTAGTAGGACGAGACGTCGAGACGCCAGGCCAAGTCGCCGAGAGTCTCGTCAGCGACCTCGTACTCCCACTTGCCGGTGGCCTCGACCCAGGCGGCGATCTCGTTCTCGTGGCCGGCCCACTGCCCGAAGGCAGGGACGGTCACCAGGTGTTGGTCCCCGTCCGCTGGAGTCGCCGGCGGAGACGGGCGGGCGTCAATCACGATCCAGCGGCGCAGCAGCTCGAAGTTGTTGCGCACGCCCTGGGCGCTGGTGGCTCCCGTGTAGCCCTCCGCGATGGATCCGGGAGGCGTCACCGGCCCGGTGCGATCGTACGAATGCTTGTGGATCGACCAGGCCGAGCTAGTTCCGCCGCCGGCGACGATCTCGACGTCGAGCACCAGGTCCCCGGTGTCGGCGTCGTAGCTGGTGACCTTGCCCAAGAGGTAACTGTTCTTCGGATCGCCGGCGTCGAGAGCCAGCAGCGGGACTCCGGCAGCGAAAGGCAAGCCCGGCTGGGTCTGGAACAGCCGGTCACCAGGAGCGAGGGCTACCAGGTTGGTGGCGGTGCCGATTGGCGACCTGGTTACGTGATCGATCAGGGCCTGGGCGAGGTCGGGCAGGGCAATCACGTGTCCCTGACCAGCGAAGTCGGCGTCGGTGAAGGTGCGGTCGCCTACACGAAGGGGGAAGGGCATGGTGGTCTCCTGGCGGAGTTTGAGGGTGGGGCAGACAGGGGCGGGGGCTAGAAGGTCTCCTCGACCTTGAAGCTCATGCTGTTGCGGTCGGTGTCGGCGTCCCAGAACCCTTCGATCTTGGGCCCCGTCAACTTGGTGACGGTCCCGACGAAGGCCTGGGAGTAGAAGAGGTGGGGTTTGTCCGGGAAAGGCCACACGAAGATTCGTCCGGCGCTGCCGTGGCGCATGTACCAGTCATCGAGGATACGGTGGAAGGCATCGTGGTCGGAGACGAACGGCAGGTCGAAGGTGAAGGAGCGCAAGACCGGCCGGACGGCGCCCCGCTGAACACCCAGAGGGGACCGCTGGGTATCGGATAGGTCGAGGGTCCCGTAGCTGGCGCCCCAGCGGAAGTTGACTCTGGGTTGGAAGGCCTCGCCGAAGAAGACGTGAGGAACTCGGATGTAGCTCCCCGACTTCTCCGCGGCGTCCGGCGCCGGAAGGTCGAGCCGGACTCGGCGGCAGACCCTAGACTGGCCCGGGAAGTGGGAGCAGGTGTGGAGCCGCTGGCTGTGCATCAGCCGCTCCACCTGGTCGGGTGCCGGGCCGCCAAACCACATGTTGGGGTCCTCCCAGCGATACCGCTCCCGGTCGCCGCGAACGACCAGCGGTTGGGCGGGGACGGCCTCCGCGGCTCCGGCGAAACTCTTCGCGGCGGCGCTCTGACCCAGGAGGGCCGACCACCGGACGTATTCCGGGTCAGCTCCGGACACCTTGACGCCGGCGAGAGCCATAAAGTCGACCCGGCGTGGGCGATGGAGCTCGAAGTCGAGTCTGGCCGAGTTGGCAAAGCTCGTCGTCTGGTAGGCGGTGTCGAACGACGGGATTTGCACATCGGCCGGCGGCAGCAACTCCTGGGACCGCACGCCGGCGACAGTGGAGTGCTCGGGCAAGGCGAGGTTCTCGAGGCACATCAAGAGGTGCCCGGTGCGTGACGTGATCTCAGGCATGGGTCCATCCTTGAAAGATGACCTGGTCTCGGGTTGGGTCGAGATCGACCCAGGTGACGCGGAAGCCGACGCCGTCGTGAAGGCCCTGGCCTGGCCAGAAGGCCCGAACCTCCTGTGCGACGTCTAGGGCGTGTGCTTCCGGCCCGGCGACGAACTGGAGCCAGCGCTGGCGCCGGCCGTGAAGTGCCTGCAATCGCTTCAGCAGCTCCTCGGAGTCGGCGCGGGTGGTGAGGTAGGTCTCGCGCTCCAGCTCGGTCGCGTTGGGGTAGTCGTCGCGCAGGTCCTGGTCTCGATCGTCGAGCCAGCGGTAGGGCTCCACCAGGGCCTGGCGATCGCCGGCGGTGAGGGACTGGACAAGGGACCCCTCGTCCATCGGCGTCCAGTTGCGGTCGTAGGCCAGTCGATAAGCCCAGTGGGGCGGGACCGTCGCCAGGCCCTCAGGCTCCTTCGCCAGGCTTCGAAGCTCCAGCACCGGGTTGCCCGAAGGCGGAGCGTGGTGACCGAGGCGCACGGTGCCGTCGGGCTCCAGCAGCGCCCAGGCAGCGCAGGAGTCGAGGATGCGCGCCAGGATGTCCCGGCGCGGTGGCGATTGGCCACCCGGAGAGTGGATGCCGAGCACCGGATCCCACTCCAGCGCCGAAGCGTCGACGGGCCGTCCCGACCAATAGGCGTACTGCACCGACGCTGATGCCTGGCCTACGGGCGACCGGGCGCCGGTGACCCGGGCCTCGGCGGAGCTGGATACCCAGCCGACGACGTCAGCGGTCAGGCGCCCCTCTTCGCCGGCGGGCGTGTAACCGTCAAGGGTGATGGCGGAGCGCGTCTCGTCGACGGCGTATCCCGGATCGATCGATCGGACAGTCACCTCCTGCCCCTTCGGCTCGTCGCCCTGCAGGGCCTCCACCACCACCAGCCGCTTGCCGTTCTTGCGCACGCCCTCGGCAGCAAGGGTGTACACGCCGTCGTTGAGGCCGGAGTCGGTGGAGATCTCCACCTGCTGGCCAGGCCGAAGCGGCTCGGCTTGCCCTGGGATCAGCGGCGCGAAGAAACCCGAGGGCCCGAACATGCTCCGGCCGGCTAGGTCGAACTTGATCTCGGTCGATGTCGCAAGGAAGGGCGGAACCATCGGTGATCCATTGGAGCGCACCCGCACCACATCGCCCCCGAGTCCCTCGATCGCATCAGGGTCCATCAACCCGAAGCGGTGCCAGCGGCCGGGCGTGTCGACGGCCACCAGCGGCACGTTGCGGCAGGGCCCCACCGTCGCAGGCTCCGCGAGCCCGGGAGCGGCCCCGGTGCCGAAACGGGTAGGGTCGTCCCCGGTCAGGCTGGGCGACCAGGTGGGCGAGCCGGTAAGCGTGGCGTCGGCCAGCTCCAGCTCGTCGAGCGCGGTGTCGCCTGTGCGGTCCTCGAACTTGTAGGCCCAGATCATCGCAGAAATCTCGTCAGCGTCCTCGATCGGAGCGGAAAGCCGTCGACGGAGGTCCGCCTCTTCGAGAGCTCCCGTCTGAAGCCAGGTCTCAAGGTAGGTGGCGTCAATGTCTTGGCCTCCCTTGGCCAGGTAGACGCCTTCGCCGTTGGGCTGGGGTTCGGGGATCTCTCCCTCCGCTACCTGCAACCACCGCCCCGCCTGACGCTGGAAGAGCCGGGCCCGGTACCCAGTCGACGAACTGGCGTCAGCGTCGACGATCGCGCCCAGCGCTACCAGCTGGCCGGGGTTCATCGGTCCGTTGGTCGCGACGCTGCCGCCGCGGACCCTCAGTCGCCAAGTCCCATCGGCGCCCACCTGCACGAACACCACGGCGTCCGCCGCTGACGTACCCTGGCGAACCAGTCCAGCCCAGCTAGAGGGCAGTGCGTGGACGACGCCGACCCAACCAAGGGTCAAGGCGCCGGTGACGTCGAGACCGGCGTGATGTGCCGCGACGCCCTCCTGGCCGGCCCCGAAGCGAAGCCCCCCGCCCCAACCCTCCAGCACCGTCTCGATCGCCGGACGATCGTCGAGGCCTTCGGGGCCCCGAAGCTGGATCTGGAACTTCTTGCCCGTGGGCACGAAGCGGTGGACGTGGCCGGCGAAGCGCTGCTCGAAGGACGACCAGGGGTAGGGCGCGCCATCGGTACGGAAGAGGCCGCCAAGGTAGATCTGAACGGGCTGACCGTCCAGATCGACGTCTCGCAGGTAGTCGAGGGCGCCGTCCTGGTTGTCGAGGAAGAGCTCCCCGTAGTCCGGTTGAGACGCGCCGCCCAACTGGCCCCGCTGGCCTATGGCCCGCACGACGCTCCAACCCCCGGCCAGGCGAGAGACGAACGGCGTCGACGACGGGTCGTCGGTCGGCTCGGTGATGAGTTGCGGAGCGTCGGTCAGGAAGACTCTCTGCAACTCACCGGTGGTGCGGTGGCGCCCCTCAATGCGCGCGGCCCAGACTCGGGGCAGGTGCGGATATCGGAGGAGGTTGGACAGGTCGGAATTCATGAATCCCACCTCCCATTATCTTCTTGTGCTGGGCTGAGCGCGGGCCAGGCTGATGTGTCACCTATCCGCGCCAGAAAGGTCTTCTCCGCTGCGCGTACGGCCCCAAGGTCGTAGGGGCTGACTCCGCGTAACAGGTCCACAAGGTTTTCTTTCATCTTTTCGGTCCCTTCTGGTCGCGAAGCGCCCGCGCCTTGAGGTCCCTCGCTTCTTCTTGGACCCCCAACAGACGCTCCATAAGCTCGACCATCCGCGTCTCGAGGAAGGCTGCGCGATCCGATGCCTGACGCGTCTCTGCTCGCTGGGCCTCGATTTGACGCTCCAATCGCAGAAGGGGCTCATCACTGGAGGAGGCGCTAACATCGTTCGACCCAGAAGGCGGCGGGTCGGGCTGAGCCCGAGGAACCGGGGTACGGAGCCGCGGCGGCGGAGGCGCGGGCGCCGACTGTCGGGAGTCGCCCGGCTCGGGCGCCGGTACCGTGTCGGCGGGCCGAACCGGGGCACGACGTAGCGCCGCCGGGACCGTGACCTCACTGGCCGCGGTACGTGCTGCGACCCGAGCGAAGGCCGCAGCCGCCACCCTCTCCATCTCCGCAACGTCGGCGACGTCCCCACCGGCCGGCCGGAACCGCTCGTAGTCGCCTCCGGCCAACAGGTCGCGGATCTGGAGCAGGGTGTCGTTGCCGTCCTTTACGGCCGTGGTGATAGCTGAGTCGTCCCCGCCGCCACCCAGCGCAGACGAACCAATGACGCCCTCCAAGCCCGACTCAATCTCCCGTCGGACTCCCAGTCCGCCGACGCCGGCCCCCAGGTAGCCGCGGCTCGCCTCGAGGTAGGCGCGGGCGGCCCCCTCCAGCTCTTCCACGGCGCCTAGGTCGCCTGCCTGAGCTCGGGCTAGTAGGTCGCGGTAGCGGGCTTGTGTTTCAAAGAAGCGATCCTCGCCGGTGAGCGTCGGGTCACTGCCTTGGAGCTCGTCGAGGAAGCCCCTCAGGCCTTCGGTCGCCCTCGACCAGAAATCATCCCAGGCCGCGGCTTCGGCCAGGTCGAGGCGAGCCAACTCGCCGGCGCCGGCGCCGAGCTCTGCGAAGGACTCCCGCAGATCATCGAAGGTAGAGGTGATGTCCTCCGCCTCCAGCTCGAGACGGCTGCGCCCGAGGCGCTCGTACGGCTCCAGGCGTGTGTCGAAGAAGTTCTGGCGCGCTACTTCCCAACCTTCGCCGACGCGCTCCCAGAACAGCGAGAGGGGGATGCCGGCCTCGCGGGCCTGGGTCTTCAGCTCCTCGAGTTGGGCGGTCATCCGACGCGCCTCCCGGGTGGCGTCGCCGATGGGCAGGTCGAGCCACGAGCGGACCGCGGCGTCGATGGCGTCGAGGGCCTGCTCCAAGCGCTGGCGGGCATCCTGTCCGGACGTCGCCGCCGATGTGCCCGAGGAGGGTGGCGCCGCAGCGGCCGGCTGAGAGAACAGCTCGTCGAGGTCCGTGTCGCGGACGTTCTGCAGCACCTCTTCGAGACGCGCGGCCGTCGCCTCCGAGATGAGGCCGAGTGCTGTGTACTGTTCCAAGAGAAAGGCCAGCTCAGCGACCCGCACCTCGAACACCAGGCGCTCGTACTGGTTGCGTAGCTCGGCGGCCTCGGTCGTGTTGCCCAGGCGCTCCTCGATCTCCGCGGCGATCGATAGCAGCTCCGACTCTGCCTGAGTCGCCAGCTCTGCGATGGCCTCGCCCAGCCGGTCGACGTCGATCGCCCCGTCCTCCGCCAGCTGGGCCAGGATCGTCAGCCGCGCCGCCAGGTCGGCCACCTGGTCGCGAGCCGACTCAAGCGGGAGCGAGAACGAGTCGATGATCGAGTCGCCGAGCTGGCGCAGTTCCGCGGCCTCCGCCTCGAGGATTGGCCCTAGCAACCCCGAAACGATGCCGGAGACGTCTTCCCCGGCCCCCTGGGCGGCGACCGCCAACGCTTCCATGCCGCCGGCGGCAAGGGACTGGATCAGCTCAGGAAGCGAGCCCTGAAGCTCCTCCGCCGCGGCAAGGGCGGCCTCGATCTCTTCGGCGTACCTCTCGCGCAGGCGGCGGTAGTCGGTCTCCACCTGCTGCTCGCCTGCTGCCTGGGAGATCTCGCGGAACGGAGCCAGGAAGGCTTCGACCACCTCCCGGGCCTGCTCCAAAGAGAACCGGTTGGCGAACTCCTCACCCAGGGCCCCTAGGCGCAGGATCTCCTCTCGGGTCTCGGCGATGCCTCGGACCTGCTCCACCAGGCGGCGGGCACTGTCGCCGAGGTCGCTCTCCATCATGGCCAGCTCGGCCCGCAGCTCTTCCCTGCGTCGTTTCCGCTGCTCGTACCCGGAGCCTCCGGGGCGGCGGCCGCCCGATCCCCGCCGGCGGATGGCCTCGGCGATCTCCGAATCGGTGATCGCGGCCGGCAGCTGGGCCAGCATGGTCTGGATGGCGGTGATCTGCTCCCGGATGACACCGGCCGACGCCCCAGCGGCGAGCCCGACACCAGCCAGGTGGGCGGAGATCTCCGCCAGCTCGGCGCCGGCGAAGGCACCTGCCTCCACCAGAGTCTCGTTGACGCCGGCCAGGATCTCGTCGATGTTTGCCCCGCCGGACTCCAGAGCCTCGGCCCGGGCCAACGAGTCCAGAAGGGCCGTCAGCTTGTCCTCGTACTCGCGGACGAGTTCCAGGCGTTCGGCGTTCCACGCCTCTGCCTCACGGTTGACCTGGGCGCCGACGTCCTCCTCGATCCCCAGGAGTTCCCGCCGGGTCACCGCGAACGACCGCCCGAGCTCACTCATCAGGTTCCGCAGCGGGATCCCGAGTCGAGACGCCTCCTCGCCCGTGCGCTGGAAGTCGAGCCGCAGCCGGCGCAGGCCACGCTGCGCTTCGGGTACGCCCATTTCCTCGATCGAGAGGGCTAGGGCCAGTTGGCGCTCGAGTTCCTCAACGGTCTCGAAAGTACCTCCCTCGAGGACAGCTTTGACCTCGGGGGACAGCTTGCCGAAGGAGGCGGACTTGAGGGCCTGGACGATGATCCAGTTGACCGCGTCCTCCATCTCGGCGAACTCTTGCCGGAGCCCGTTGGCGAAGGCGACGAACGTGTCGTCCCGCAGCTTGATCCCGATCCCGCCCTCACCGATCTTGATCTCGGTACCCAGCAGATCCTCGATCCGCTGGATCGAGTCGATCACTGCGTTGCCCAGCTGACCCAGGACGTCGCCCAGCCCCCCTTCGTTCTGGGAGATCTGGACCGCGACGTCGTCACCTACCTGCTGGAGGGTGGCGAGCCCGGTGTCGGCACCCTGGTTGATTGCACCACCGATGACGCCACCGAGGACCGAACCCACGACGCCGCCGAGCGCTGTGCCGACCACCGGGATCACGGATCCGATGGCTGCGCCGATGGCACCCCCAGCCGCGGCACCTACATCGCCATAGTCCCCGGACAGCTGGCCACCGTAGCGACCAGTACCGCCCTGACCCTGGAAGATGCCGAGTCCCTGCATCATGCCGCCGACCGCCGAGCCCATCTGGAGACCGGCCGTCAAGCGGGCGAGGGTCCCCTCCATGCCCTCGAGGGTGGAGGCGGCGTCAAGGGCCCCCCAGGCATCGGCGACGCCGGCCAGGCCGCTGACAACGCCGGCCAGTTGCTCATTGACCCCGGCGAAGGCGTTGGCGATGGCGTTACCCAGGGAGCTGAATCCAGCCGCTAGGCGTTGCGTGCGGTACTGGGCGTCGTCGATCGCCTTGCTGGTCTCGTGGATCTTGCGGATCAGCTGTTCGAGGGCATTGGTGGCTGGGGAGGACGAGACGACGCCCAGGCTGTCGAACAGGTCCTGAATCTCGTTCTGGAGCTCCGCTTCCTCGATCGCCTTTTGCCCGAGGTGGGCCACCTCGGCCACGCGCTGTAGCTGCTCCAGCTGGCGTTCGAGGTCCGCCTCGGCGGCCCCGACGTCGGCGACGCGCTGGGCCTCGTGTTTGGCCTCGATCAGGCGCTCCAGCTCTGCCCGCTCCTTGCCGATCAGCCCTTCGAGGAGGTCTCGCTTCTCTGCCTCCATGTCGAGCTGCCGAAGCGTCGACTCGATGACGCCGCCCCCCGCCTCATAGGCCGCAATCAGCTGGTGCAGCTCGGCCGTCTCAGCGGTGATCGCCGCCTTTGACTCGTTGAACTGCTCCTCTCTCCGTAGGGCCTGGATCCGTTGGAGGGCGGCCTCGATATCGTCGGCCTGATCGGCGGCGGCCTGACTGGTTAGCGCGAAAGTCTCCGCCACCAGGTCCAGCTGCTCGCGAGCTGCGGACACCGCTTCCGGCCCGTCGGAATAGGCCGCGATCACCTGCCGGAGCGCCTCCTCCTGCTGGTTCAGCTCGTCCAGGATTTGGGTCCCAGCCAGCTCCCTTTCCGCCCGCACCAACTCGGTGATGGCCTTACGCAGCTGATCGAGCTGGGCTGGATTGAAATCCTTCCCCTGCTGACGAACCGCGGCGTCGATCTCGATCTGGATCGTCGCCTCGACCACAGCTTCCGAGCCATTCGCGTATGCATCCGTCAGGGCCTGAACGTCGGACAGTTCGGCTTGCAGCTTGGTGAGCAGGTCACTGAGACGATCAGCGAGCTCGTCCTTTTCACCCGCCGCTTTCTTGGTAGCCCCTGCGACTTCGAGGTACGCCTTGGTGATGCGGGCCTGGAAGTCGAGGAACTCTTCCGCGCTCTCGCCGTCGTAGTTGACAACCAGGTCGACCTGTCGGTCCGGAAGTATCTTCAGGATCCGCTCGGCGCCGTCCAGGTCTCCGCCAGACAGCAGCTGGCCGAGTTGCTGTCCGAAGGCATCCTGGAGTTCCCGAACCTTGACTCGGACGTCTTCGAGCTCAAGGGCGGTTTGCTTCGCCTCGTCCTGGACCTCCCGGAGGCCGGAGGAGAAGCCAGTCAGCGCGAAGTCTCCCCGGGTCGTCCCACGGAAGTTCGAGACGGCATCCTCCAGGGCGTTGCCCGCCTCTTTTGCCTCGAGCTTCAGATCTTGAGACCGGGCTAGGAGGCGGGTGTACACCTCATCGAAGGCTGCAAGACCCTTTGCAGAATCGGTCACGAGCTGAGCCCGGGACTCGGACACCCCTCGATCGGTCTGCTTCAGATCTCGCTCGGTCTTCCGCAGCTCGAGGCGCAAAGCCTCCACCTCGTTCTTCACTCGCTCGAAGCCGCGTTGGCGACCCAGCGAGTCGTTCAAGGCGACGCCCAGGGCGCGGGCTTCGTCCGCCAGGCCGGAGAACACCTCATCTGAGGCGTCCCCCTTGATGGCGTCCCCCATCCGGTCCAGCACCCCTTCGAGGCTGACCAGGCGCTCCTCAACGGTGGGGAGGAGGTCGCGCAGCTCCTTGCGTTTGGCGATCTCCTGGTCGAGGGTGTCTAGCAGGTCCCGGGCGTTCTCCGCGGCGTTGACGACGGCGGGCCTGGTCTCCCTCAGAGAGTCCAGGTAGCCGCGTTGAGACTCCTCTGCGTCGCCACTGCTCATCGCCACCTTGGCCAGAATGGCGGCGAGGATGCCGAGCCCAGCGACGACGGTTACGGCGAGTCCAGAGGTCGCAGCCCAGGCAGCCTTCAGCCGTGTCAGCGCAGCCTCCAGAGCCAAGGTGGACGCAATCGTCACGTTCTGAGCGACGCCGAGAGCCGTCGTCGCGCCCACTAGGGCCCACAGGCTCTGCACCACCGGCACCAGCTTCCAGGCTGACCAGGCGACCCCCAGGCCGACCATGATCGAGAGGGCGGTCTCCCCGTGCCTCGCCAGCAACAGCAGCGCCTCAGCGACCTTGGTCAGGGCCTGGGCGACCGCGGTCCCGAAGGCCACGGCCCCGTCCTGGCCTTCCTTGAGGAAGACCTTCAGGGTATCCGTAGCCTCCCGGAGGGCTGGTGCCATCCCTTGGCCGACCTCGATCTGGACCGACTCCCAGACCGACGCGAGCTCTTTGCCGGAGCCGGTCAGGGTGTCCATCATGATCTCGGCCATCTCAGAGGCGGCCCCGCCGCTGTCCCGCAGGGTGTCCGTGAGTTCCTCGAGGGAACCCACCTGTGACGTCAGAGCCAGGATGGCCGGGCCACCCCGCTGACCGAAGAGGGTGAAGGCCTTCTCGACGTCGATCCCTGCGGTGGCCAGGGTCTGAACGATCTCGATCAGGCTGTGGGTCGCGGGGTTTACGTCCTCGACCGCAAGGCCCATCGCCGCGAGGGCCTGCTCCGCCTTGCGCGTCGGCGACGCAAGCCCGGCCAGGACCCGCCGAAGGCCGGTGCCCGCCATCTCCCCCTGGATGCCGGCGTTGGACAACACGCCGATGCCGGCGGCGGTGTCCTGGACCGACATGTTGAGCGCCGAGGCCACTGGGCCGACAAACTTCATCGCGTCGCCGAGCTGCTCCACCGACGTATTGGCGGACGCAGCGCCGGCCGCCAGGGCGTCGGCCACCTCGTCGGACCGTGAAGCCTCGAGGTTGAAGGCGGAGAGGATGTTGGACGAGATGTCGGCAGCTCGACCGAGGTCGAGCACGCCGGCGGCGGCCAGGTCCAACACGCCCGGCAGGGCTGAAAGGATCTCCTGGGTTTTGAATCCAGCACGGCCCAGGAACGTGGCGCCCTCGGCGGCCTGAGAGGCCGCAAAGACTGTGGTCTCACCTAGGAGGCGCGTCTGGTCCTGCAGCGCTTCGAAGCCGACCTGTGTGGCGCCGGTGACCGCCAGCACCGATGCCATCTGCGACTCCCAGCCACTAAAAGCGCGGACGGGTTGCGTCGCCAGTGTGGCGGCGGAGGAGATCCCGACGAAGGTGGCGGCGAGGACGACGCCGCGCTTGATGGTGGTGGAGAGCGTCCGGTTCAGGCGACGAAGCGCCCCATCGTGGCGCCGGGTCTCCGATGTCGCCTTTCGAGTTGTCCGGTTGGTGCGCCGCTGGGTCGACGCTTGGCGCCGCGTCGAGCGCTCGATCCTGTCGACCTTCTTGTCGACCCGGGCCAGGACCGTACCCAGCCCGGCCATCAAGTCGCGGAACGACTTGGCCGACCTTTCGGCCGGTCCGGTGTCGAGAGCTACGCCGAGGCGCGATTCACTCATCCGGCGTCGTCCTCGTCCTCGTCGTCGTCCTCGTCGTCGTCCTCGCGGCTACCTTCGGACCTTCCGAGGTCGCACTGGCGCACGCAGTGGCGCAGGCCCCAGCGGATCAGAGGGTCCCGGAGCCCGTACTCGTCGAGCAGGGTCTTGACGGCTACGACCGAGGTGTAGGTCCCCGACATCGGGTCCCGGTCGCCCGCCAGTTCGTCATCGAACTGCAGAGGCCACTGGATCGATCGCCACGGCTCGGGATCAGCTGCGTAGCCGCCGTCCGTTGCCCAAGAGGGCGGGGCGTCTAGGGGATGGAGAGCGTCCAGCTCTCCATCCGCTATCAGAGCCACGACCTTGTCGAAGCGATCGCGGTCCTTCCGCCTCAGTCTTCCCAGTCGAAATTGATGTCTTCGCCAAGCACGGCACCTTTTCCCATCTTGAGGACCTCCTCTTGGGTCAGCTCCGACAGGCGGCGGAGGGCGGCCATGCAGCGTTCGACGAAGAGCTGGCTTTCGAGCAGGCGCGACTTCAAGAAGAGCTTGCCGTCCTCGTTCCACTCGTCGTCGAACGTGAACTTGCGCTCCTCGCCCTTGACCTTGAAGACGCCTTCGAGGCCGCGGCACGCCGAGACCACTGCCTCGATGTTGGCGCGCAGGCGGATGGCCACGGGGGTCTCTTCGCGCTCCCGGACACCGCCAGTGTGACGGAACTGCCGCTCGGCGTGCTCGAGCGCCTGCAGCACGTTGGGATGGGAGAGGGGCCGGAACTTCCCGCGAAGGCCCACAAAGGGCGCACCCAGGTTGACGGGCATACCCGAGTAGCGCAGGTTCTCGGCGGTGACGTGGGTGTCCCAGTCGAAGACCTGCGGCTCGCTCCTGGTCGGCGAGTCGAGGTCAGTCCGAAGTCGGGATGCCGTCGTGTCCTCCTCCGCGGAGATGGCGGTGGAAGGGGTGGTGGGCTTGGGCGTCGACTTGGTCGCGGTCTTGGACATGGCGGGGTCTCCTGGAGGGTGGTGGGATCGATCGGGGTAGGGATCGCAGAGGCGGCCGGATCAGACAGAGCCGGCAAACGCCTGGACGATGAAGCTGCGGGTCCCGTTCGGGAATCGAACGAGACGGAAGGGGAACTGGCCTTTGGTACGACCGGACTCGCCGGGCTTGGAGAGGGCTCGGGCAAAACGCACGCGGCAGCGGAAGACGTAGAAGTTGCCCTTCGCGTCGGGCTCGGTAACCACATCGAGCGTGGTGACCTCGCGGCCTCGCCCCAGCGCGGTGAGGCGGGCAGAGGCGACCTTGGAGTGGTAGACGTCGAGGCTTCCTTCGTAGCTTTGCGACGCAAGGGTGACCGCGACGCTCGACTCGCTCCCCACCACATCGTCGTCGGATTCCGCCTTGCCGTCGCCGGTGATCTCCAACATGGTCAGGTTTTTGCGAGCGATGTTGAGCGTGCCGCCAATGAGCACATACTTCACCCGGGCGCCCATCATCATCTCGTTGTCGATCGCGGAGTTGGCGATCTCGCCGGAGCCTTGAGAGGTGGCCGTTGGCGTGTCGTAGTCGAGGGCCTCGTAGCCGAACTCGAGCTCCATTGCCCCTTTGCCGTTGATCCGGAACTTGAAGGACCCGCACTTGCAGCCGCGGATCATCTGGAAGTCGCCGTCCTGATCCGTGTACTCGCCTTCGAAGTTGACGCTGCGAGCGTCTTGGATCTTGCCGTTGCGGACTGGCGCACCGACCCTCAGCACGACGTCGGCGCCAGGAGCCTCGTCCTGAACTGGGGCGCCCGGCTCACCGGCGACACCGGAGACGTAGGTCGGCTCAAGGTCGATCTGCTGCGCCGAGACCGCCTTGATGGCTCGAGGGAAGCTGTTGTCGTCGGTCGACCAGGCTTCGGAGATCAGCAGCAGCTGTTCGGCACCCTGGGAAAGGCCAACGAGGGTCGAGAACTTGCCGGCGGTAGCGCTGACGATGGCCGGTCCCGTCGAACCGTCCGCGTGCGTGGCGTCGGCGACCATCTCCAGATCCGTTCCACTGATCGTGACGTCGGCCGGGAAGCTGTCGACCCGCATCCAGTCGCATAGCTCATCGTGGTTGAGGCCGTAGACCAGGACGGATGGCACCGTGACCTTGGCGCTTCGCCCCTTGGGCTGGGAATCGTGGCGTTCGCCTTCACCGGTAACGAGCGGCGAGTCCTCCATGTCGCCCTGGGCTTCCCACGAGATACCCTTGCCGTAGACCCGCTTTCGCGGACCGCCAACGACGGCGCCGTCGTTGACCTCGGTTTCTCGCGTGACTTGGACGAGCTCACTCTGCGCGTGGGGATTCGACATGCGGGAGATCTCCTACGAAGCGGCGGGCTGTTGGCGGCGGACGTAGATCGCGGTGGCGTGTTGGTGCCATCCGTCGACCTCGCCCCTGTAGTGGTGGGCTGGAGGCATGTCCTCGTAGAGGGTGCGGACGTACATGGGTCCGCCGAGGTAGGTGGGGTCTTCGGGAGGGGGCTCGTGGACGTGGACGAGGTCGGTCAGCAGGTGCGCGATGGTCGCCTGCTGTATCTCGGCAGCGGCGGTATCCCTAGCGGCTGGAGTGCGAATCTCGAACCAAGCGGCGGACCAGATGAGCCAGGGTGAGTCCGGGCCAGTCACCACCGGATCTGAATGGACGTGCTCGAACCGAACGACCACGAAGCCGACGCCGGCGCGGAGGTCGGCAGGCGTTCTCGGATGCCCTGCAGGACTCCAAGTCGAGACGTCGCTCGCGTTGTCGGGGTCGAAGGCCTGGCCATCGGGCACCAGGGGACCCTGATCCCAGCTTCCCCTCACGTACCCGAAAACGAGGTCGCGGAAGACGGTCTCAGCGCCGGGGATCATTTGCCCTCCAGCTTTGCGCGAGCCTCGTCGAGGGCCGCCTGCCTGAAAGGCCGTCGCGACTCAATAGCGGGGACGTACAGCACGTTCGACGTCAACAAGAGGCGATCCCCGAGCTTGGGAAACTGGGACAGCAAGATCGACCTCACCTCTGCTCTAGGGAGAGGGGTGTAGGGCGGAGACGGCAGCACCGTGCTGGGAGTGTTCACCGACGGGAAGAAGCTTGCTGCGGCCTGGCCAGAGCGGCGGGGTAGACGCGCTCCGATGGCCTCGTGGGCATCCGCGGCCGCGTCGACGACCCTCGCCATGACCCCCTGCTCCATCGCGTCAGCGAGAGCCAGAAGGCTCGCAATGCCCGTCACGCTCATCGACTCCCCCCTCCGGCGCCGGTAGGGACCTCGGCGAAGACGTGAACACCCATCTGGCGGACCTTGTCGACGTCGAGCTCGATGCCGTCGGGTAGCCGCTGCAGGGTGACGTGGCCCTCAGCCAGCGCCTCGGGATCGACCGCGGCCGGATCGAGCTGGATGTGGAGGTTGCCGTGGGGCAGGCCCATCCGGCCCACGGTCTCGGCGTCCGCGAGTAGGCCGTGAACGTCCACCGGGTCGCCGACCGGGACTCGGGTCGAGCGGCGCCCGGCCGCCGCGACGCGGAAGTGGCGCAGGCGGAAGCTCGGAGCCGGGCCCGCGGCGTGGCGAAGCATGTGGGAGGCTGCCTCGCGAGCCCGATCAGGAAAGCTCATGTGGGGTCCTCCAGGTCGAGCAAGGCGGCGGCGTCTGCGGGCAGGGCCAGGCCCTCGGAGCCGCGGGCGTACTGGAGCATCACGTGTTGTCCCTCTTCCTTGACGAGGTCCAGCGAGCGCTGATCCCGCTCCCACCAAGCCTTCACAGTCAGCCAGGCGGCGCGGCTATAGCTCGCGGGCAGCGCGTACCGGCCGTCGGCGGGTCCCTCGGCGAGGTCGTAGCCGGCCCAGTACTCCACCTCGATCTCGGGGTTTGGTTCCTCTTCGAACCGGTAGGAGGCGAACCGCCCCTCGTATCGGTGGGGAGCGGTCGAGGGGAAGCCTCCCTCGAGGTAGAGCACGCCGGCGCGGGCGTCGAGGATGCGGCCCCCCTCGATCACCTCTCCGTCTCGGCGCACCACCAGGTCCTCGGTCTCCACCGGGAACCGCCCCAGGTGCAGTGTGATCTCGCCGTCGGACTCCAGGACCTCGAGGTACCGCTGACGCGCCAGCACCCGGGCCAGGTAGCCGTGGATCGCCGCCGTTGCCTCGACCACGAGCCAACCGAGGATCGCGTCGATACGCGGGTCCTCAGGCAAGCCCAGGCGGGTACGGGCGTCGGCCACCGAATAGAGCTCGGTGTCCTCGGCGGCGATGAGGGTGTCGAGCATTTCGTTACCGCGTGGCGGGCTTCTTGGCAGCTCGGCCACCTGGCGCAACAGGAGCCTGGTACGGAACCGCGAGGTCGTTCTGGATCATCCAGGTGGCCAGGCTCGGTTTGAACCCGGCGACTTCGTTTGCCGCCCATTTGCGGTACGGCTTGGTCATGGTCACGATGGTCAGCGCATGCTTTGGCATCACAGGCTCCTCGCGGGGGTCTTCCAGGCTCCACCAAGGACGACGGCGATGGACGCGATCACGGTGCCAGCACCGGCCCCGATGGTCACGGTGGCCCGAGGGCGGACGTACTCGCGGGCAGGGCCGAAGTCGACGTCACGCTCCAGAGCCGCATGCATCGGATCGGCCCCAGCTTGGGTGAGGTTGAGGGTGTGGGCCGCGTCGTCGACCTCGGCGAATGTGGCAGCGGCCAGGCCCTGATCGTCGACGGCGTCCTCAATCAAGAGGCCATCGACAGTGACGGTCTGGCCGGCGGCGAGGGGGGCGTCGACAACGACCACCACCTTGCCGGAAAGGAAATCGATTCGGCGCATCCACGGGCCGACGATCTCTTGGGTGCCGGCGTCTTCGTCGAGGCGTACGGCGCCGCCCGCTCGTGCGGTGGACCAGGCACCGTGGTCATGCTGGAAGGCAACGGACATGGAGATACCTCCGGGTAGGGTCTGGGGTAAGCGTCAGCGCGAGAACGATCAGGCGGCCCAGCGCACGTCTTTGAGCACGGCGGTAGCTTCGAGGTGTTCCATGCCGAGGTCGTGGGCCTCAGTGAGCACCAGCAGCACCTCGCGGGTCGCGGTCGTAGAGACGAGGACGCCGTTCTGCATGTAGGTGCCGTTGTGCACCACTTCGAGCTTCAAGCCCATCTCCTCGCCCACCAGGACCTGGTCGTAGTCGGTGAGCTGGATCTCAGTGGCATCGCCCTGCGGGCCGAGATTGCTGGGGACCTGTGAGGTGGCCGCGTACGCGAAACCGAGAAGGTCGCCGCGGCTGATCATCTCGAGGAAGAAGGGCCGATCGTCCGAGAGGCAGCGGTACGCGAGGTAGTTCTTGATTCTGGGGCTCATGGTCCAGCCGGGCTTCACCATCGCGACATCGGCGTCTTCGAGGGTGTCCACAAGCCGGCCGAGATCTCCGAGCACCCGGATGAAGTCCTTGCCGTCCTGGGCGAGCGGATCCGCTGGGATGACGTTCTCGTCCAAGCACCACCAGCGCAGGCCCCGTGGGGTGCTCTGCGTGCCGGTGGCCCGCAAGAACGCCATGTCCTTCTTCAGGCCGGCGCGGCGGATCATCAAGCGCTGAACGAAGCGCTCCACCTGGCGAAGGTCACCTCGGGCGCCGGCGGCGGCACGCCTCACCAGCGCCTGGGAGATCGGCACGTTGATCACCAACTCCTTCGCGGTGAGGCGCCGCTGGCCCATCGATGGCCGACTTGCCGCGGCGGGCTCGGTCTCGCCGACGTACTGGGCCGAGACGTCGTTCGTCAGCTCGTGGATCAGGTGACTGCCCTCGGGCATCGGCACCATCGTCGGGCCAAGGCGGAGCACCGCCACCCTCGGCGTGAGGATGTCGATCCAGGTGTCGCTGACGCCCGCTTCGACGACGGAACCGCCACCCTCGGCGGCCCTGCTGATCATCGGTCCCATGCTGCTGCTGAGGGCCTGGTGGATGTCGCCTCCGTCGCCGTACGCCTTGGCCGCGAAATCGGCGGCTTCCTTGGGGTCGCCGTTGGCCGCCAGGGCGGCGACCGCGCAGCGGGCGACCCGCATGCTGGCGTCGTCGCTCGGAATCGGCCCAGTGCCCGAACTGGCGAAGAGCTTGGCCATGAACCCGGGCACCTGGCTCGGCCCGTCGTAGGCGCCGGCGCGCAGCTTGTCTTCGATGGCGGCCTCGATCCGATCGGCGACGTGGGAACTGGTCGCCTTGTTGACGTCGCTGAGGGTTCGATCCTTGTCCTGCTGAGTCTTGACGGGTACGGCCATGGGGGTGGGTCCTCTCATGAGGGGTTGGAAGGAGGGGAAAGCGGTCAGGAGGGGAAGATGCCGGCGGTACGCAGCAAGTAGGCGTCCACCTGCTCGCCGACCTGGGCCTTCAGTTCCTCGTCGCTGAGGGACTCCAGATCGACATCGGCATCCTGGGCAGCGGGGGCCGCCGGCGTCGACGCGGACGAATCGACGGGACCGACAGCGAAGAGGACGGGGTCACCCGTCTCGGGATGGCGTGCCCAATGGGTTGCCGCCCCTTGGGGCGTGCCTAGGGGCTGAGCGTCCACCAGGACGGTGGTGTCTCCCACGGCGAGGGGCAGGCGCGCAGAAGAGGTGGCGTTGGTCGAGGTGTCCCGTAGCTGCGTCGGGACGTCGTTTCGGGAGATCACCTGGTCGACGAGCCCGATCTCGACGGCGGCCTGGCCTACGTGGACACGGGCGTCGGCCCATGCTTCGGCGGTCTCCATGTCGACGCCGCGGCCTCGGGCTACGCCGCCGACGAAGAGAGCATTCAGGCTGTTCACGAGGCGCTGGGTCTCGTCGATCGTGCTCTGCTCGATCTTGGTGCCCCAGGCGCCACCGCCCTTGAGCTCCGTCGAACGGACCCGGAAGACCTTGTAGCCGATGTCCTCATAGGCACGGCTGGCGTCGATGAGGAGCGTGTAGGTACCGATCGAGCCGACGATCGAGGCCGGACCGGCCCAGAACTCTTCGGCCTGGCTGGCGATCCAATACGCGGCACTGCCGCACAGCTCAGCGGTGTAGGCCACCACCCGCTTGTTTCCACGCGCCTCGTGAATCGCATCGGCCAACTCGTGGATGCCGGACACTACTCCGCCAGGCGATTCGATCGATAGCAAGAGCGTGTGGATATCCGGGTCGGTGGCGTAGCGGCGCACGGCCCCCTCGATCTCACCGATGGTGGCCCGGCGGATTCCGAGCCAGGCCTCCCACCAGCTGGGGCGAGCCACCAGCGGTCCGCGGATCTGGATCTCGGCCACGCCCCCGCCCACGTTCACAAAGGTGGGGGGCTTGGATTCCAGGACGCCGCGAACGCGAGAGATGTTCTCGGCGTTGATGGACTGGGGGACCTGGAGCAGCGGGCCGTCGAAGCCGTCCATGATCGCAAGCGGGCCCAGATTGCGGGTCCACTCGGCACCGACGGACACGTCTTCAGAGTTCGGAGGTGGGGCCGCTTCCCCGGCCTCGGACGCGGAGACGGAAGCGCCCGAGGCCGGGGAAGCCGGCGGGTGGTCGGCGGGGTCGTCGGAAGACGACTGGGAGGCGGGCACGGAGCAGCCTTGGTCGCCACCGGTGGCAGCGGTTTCAGGCGGGTCCGTGGGAGTGTGGTGGGTGCTAGGGGTGGGCGTGTGGGTGGGATCTGCGGGCTGTGCCATGTGGGGGAGGAAGCCCTTTCGGAGTGACCCCTAAGCGGCCTGGGGAAGGTCGCGGAGGGGCAGGTCTTGGCGGGGAGCCTTGTCGGAGGCGGGAGGCAGGCCCTGAAGCTCGACGTCGTCGAGGGACTTCCAGGCCCTGCCCTTGACCATGTGGACCTCGGTGCCAGGCCTGAAGGGCAGGCCCTGCACCGATCGCCACTCGGCCTGAGTGGGAGCGGAGGGTTGGGCGCGCATGGCCTTGAGCTTGAACTCCAGGTCTTCGCGAACCGGGTTGCTGAACGTCAGCACGGCCGTGCCGTCGGCGCCGGGGTACTGGGGCAGGACGTGCGCACGAAGGGTTTCCCGCATGCGGACTAAGCGTGGAAGGGCGTTGTGTCGCGCGTGGATGTAGTTGGCCAGGTCAATGGTCGACCGGTTGGCGTTGCTGAGGATTCCGATCAGCTCAGGCGGCACACCAGCGGTGTTGACCACCATGTCGCGCAGGTACTTGCGCAACGTGGACATCTGCACCTGTTCGAAGTTGTGGCCGAGTTGGTGGAGCTTGATCTCGCCCCTCGCAAAGAAGGGCAGCTTCCGGCGAGCTTTCTGAAGCCACTTGCGCTCCAGCCGTTGCAGGTCCGCGGGCATGGACGATCCGCCGCCGGCGTCCTTGGGTCGCACGGCGGCGCGACCGCCGCGGGCCCCACCATCTCCTTGGAAGTCGCCGGTGACGACGACATCCGGCCTGCCTGAGTTGTAAAAGTGTCGGGCGATGAACTGTGCCGCCAGCTCGTCGGCCTCGAGCTCGTCCGCCAGAGCCTGAGCGATGCCACTGCTCCGTCCGTAGGGCTGGCTCGGGTCCGGCATGCAGAACCAGACGACGTCGCGAGGGGCCAGCTTTACCTGCCAGGCGCCGTGACCGAAGAGGTAGTAGGGCTCAGAAGGAGTTGGGCGATGGCGGCACCACGAGGGGGGCACAGGAAAGGCTTGAGATGGCGTGTCGAAGCGGGCGTGGCGATCGAGGAGCCAGGGAACCTCGCCGGTCAGATCCAAGTAGAGGGACGTCAGGCGCCGGCTGTCGTGGCCCGTTAGCCAACCGTTGCCATCGTTCAGCAGCCGCAACATCGGATGATCAGTCACCGGCTGAAGGTCACCGTCCTTCGACAGTTGTTCGACGGCGGCTTGGCGAGCCGCGATGTCGGCCTGGCGCTCGACCTCTGCCACCACATCGCGCCTGCGCCGGCGGTTGTCGCCGGTGGCGCGGTGGAGGTACCAAGGTTCCATGGCCACAGAGTCGGCAATGCGGCCCAGCACGACCCGAAGTGTGGGGAGATCGGCGTACGCCCCCTCGAAATCCGCCTGCCGGGTTCTGGCACCTGACCATTCGCGCCCCATGGCAGCGAAGAGGCCGTGAGCGGTGCTCTCGTTGCCTGGGAAGGAACCGAGAGCACCGGAAAGGCCGGCGAAGAAGCCGTAGGCAGCAGAACGAAGCCGGTGGAGTGGGTTCACGGGGGTGGGTACGAAGCAGGGATCAAGGCGGGGGAGGAGGGAGGCGGGCGCTTGAAGACCGGAAGCGGTGGGGCGATGCGGTGCCGTACGGCTCACCTATATTCGTAACACAGAAAATGCCACAGCGACAAGGGAATATTGCTTCTGAAGCATTAGTGTAGGCATGCGTTGAGCAGGCGCCGGACGACGTGGGACCGGTTGACCGCCCGACGTGCGGCTTGGTAGGCGTCAAGCCGCTGAACCATGGATCCTCCTTTCGGAAGGCTCCTGTCTAAGGCCTGTAGGGCGGCTTCAGATCGGCTCAGACCTTGACGTGTCGCCTCCACATCGAGCCGGGCAAGTAGCCCGGCGTCGAGACGAACGCCGACACGCTGGCCGTCGCCGAGGGGGATCGGAATCGGGCGGGCGTCCTCAAGTAGACGGCGCCTTGGCATAGGTGGAAGGAGCTCAGCCCTGACCGGTCGGCCCGAAGCCCGGCCCTACCTCGCCGCCGCTCGGCGTCACGCTGGGCCCGAACTCTTGCCCTTGCCCTGTCGGAGTGATGTCGGTGAAGCCGGCCAGGCCGTTCGGCACCGCGACCGGGATCGCTTCCGTACCGCTAGGGATGATCTCCGGCCCCATGGCTAGACCATTTGGGTCGGCAGTCGTACCGATTTCGGCACCTTTGGGCTCAAGAAACGGTCCCACCTCCCGCCCGTTGGGGTCGATGACCGTTCCCAACTCGGCACCGCTAGGGTCCAGGTCGGTGCCAAGGGAGAATAGGCCGGACGGGTTGAGCGACGGCCCCAGGCCGATCGGGACGATTTCAGGCCCGAGTTCCTGGCCGTTGGGCTCAACAAACGGCCCCAAACCGGACGGGGCCGGGACGGTGCTGGACTCGTGGCCGTTGGGCTCCAGGAGCGGCCCGATCTCGGCCCAGTTCGGGTCGATCATAGTCCCGAAGTGACAACCGGACGGAGTGATGCCGAGCGCCAGGCCGAGGGCGGGCCAGGCGAGCAGGGCGAAAGCGGCGGCGGTCAGGACGTGGCGCATGGCAGGATCCTCCTAAATGAGCAGTGAAAGTCTACCACCATGGCCGAAGTGCGGCGGGTGGGGCGATAGAATCGAGTGAAGGAGGGATAAAGGTGAGCGAGTTTTTGGGGAATCCAGACCACTTGGAAATCCTGAAGCGGGGCGTGGAGGAGTGGAACAAGTGGAGGCGTGAGAATAGGACGGCCAGGCCAGACCTCAAGGGCGCCAACCTAAAGGACGCCAACCTCAGGGAGGCTGACTTCAGGGACGCCAACCTCAGGGAGGCTGACTTCAGGGACGCCAACCTCAGGGGGGCTGACTCTAGGGACGCCAACCTCATGCGCGCCAACCTCACGAACGCCAACCTCACGAACGCCAACCTCACGTCCGCCTACCTTACGCGCGCCAAACTCATGCACGCCAACCTCACGAACGCCAACCTCGCGAACGCCAGCCTCACGTCCGCCAACCTCACGAACGCCAACCTACGGAACACCAACTTCTTAGCCGCTGACCTCTCGCAGGCCGACCTCACGGGTGCCAGCCTTGTGAAGGCGGACCTCGGCTTCGCCAAACTCGAGGGGGCCGAGCTCCAGGGCTCAAACCTCACGAGCGCCGATCTCATGAGCGCCAGTCTTAGGGACTCATACCTCTGCAACGCTAGTCTCACTCGCGCAGAGTTCGGACACACCATCCTCGCTTCAACCAGGGGTGTGGGCCTGGCATACGGGCTTCACCTGGTCGCCCATCGATTGCCCTCCACTATCGGCATAGACACGTTCGAGAACTTCGCCCAGGAGTTGCAGGAACTTCAGGACCCAAACCGCCGCCAAGAAGTCGAGACGTTCCTGCGCGGTGCGGGCGTGCCCGAGACTATGATGAGCACCTTTGCTGCCATGGTGGAGAACCCCATCGACTTCTACTCAGCGTTTGTCTCCTATAGCCACGCCGACAGGGCATTCGCTCGACGCCTCTACACCGACCTGCAAGCTCGCGGCATTCGCTGCTGGCTAGACGAGCACGAGCTACGCCCAGGCGATTCGATTCCAGACTCGATCGACCGCGGCATCCGCCTCTGGGACAAGGTGCTTTTATGCTGCTCCTTCCAGTCCCTCACCAGTTGGTGGGTGGGAGACGAGATCGACAAGGCGCTGGAGAAGGAGCGCAAGCTTCTCAAGGACCGGAAGGAGAAGGTCCTGGCCATCATCCCGATCAACCTCGACGGATCCCTGTTCGACTGGGAGGACGGCAACGCCTCGACCCTCCGCAAGCGCCTGGCCGCCGACTTCACCGACTGGGACAAGGACAACGCCAAGTACGAGGCCCAGCTCGACCAGGTGGTGAAGGCCCTACGCGCGGACGCCTTGGCGCGCCCGGAGCCGCCGCCGTCCAAGCTGTAGAAGGGCAGAGGGCCAGCGAGGTCACCTGCTCCAGGATCCTGGCTCTACGGCCCCCGGACTACCCACTAGTCCTCCTCTGAGTCCCACCGACTCTGGATCTCCGCGTTCTTGACGCGCCGACGGAGCTCCCGGAGCGCCCCCTCGTCCGACGCGTCGAAGTCGGGGACGCTACCGGTCGATACGGCGTAGATGAGGCCGCCGGCGGCCTCATAGCCGTTCCGGCCCGCGAGCCTTGTCGCCCCCGCGAGGTTGACGGCCCACCCTGCGAGATCGGGGTGGGCGTCCTCGTCCTCATTGGGCCAATTGTCCATATCCAGGTTCTCGGCCTCGGGGCCGATGGCTTCCAAGATCTGCGCATCCAGGTCTGGCACACGGTAGATCGCGTACGGCTCAAGCCCCTTCGCGTCCGTCAGGTCGGCGCGCGTCAGCTTCCAGGCGTCCGTCAGGTCGGCACCCGTGAAGTCAACGTCCGACAGGTCGGCGCCCGCGAAGTTGACGCTCATCACATTGGCGTCCGCCAGGTTTGCACCCGAGAGGTTGGCATCTGACAGGTCGGCGTCCGTCAGGTTTGCGGCCGACAAGTCTGCGCCCGAGAGGTTCGCACCCGAGAGGTTGGCGCTCGTAAGCTTGGCCCCGCTCAAGTCTGCGGCCGACAGATTCGCGAACGACAGGTCAGCATCTGTCAGGTCGACGCCCGAAAGATCGAAGCCGGACAGGTCGAGGGCGTCCGAATATTCGGCGCCTGGTAGGCGTGTTCGAATCTCTTCGGTGATCAATTGGCGGATCGCGCCCGCCCGTGATTCGCCATGGGTGAGCAGGGCGTCCAGCGCGGCGATGTCTCGCCGTTCGGCTGTGATCGTGAACGAGAGCGGGTCTTCGACTTTTCTCGGTGGGCCACCACGGCTTCCGCCGTGGCTGACTCGGACCTTGATCCCGGGAAAATGGCTTACCCAGGATTCGACGACCCCCAGGTCTTTGGCGAGCACGGGCCGCAACTCTGCACCGCCTGGAATATCCACCTGGCCAAGTGAGCTGCCCGAGCGGATGCCGTCCCACCCGTCTGTTTCAAGTACGAAAACCGTGCGGTCGTCAGACGCGCGGGTGGCTAGATACCCAGCGCCAATACCGACGCCGTGTCGCAGAACTCGAATCGTTCCAGTTGTCTTTGACATCTCGCTCCCCTCCGATAGTTGACCATGACTTGGTTACGGTACCTCTACCAAATCTTGGTGTCAATACCGATTCCAAAGAGCGGCGCTCTCTTCAACTCATCTTTGGGGGAATGTGTATACGAAACCCATCCCAGGGAGAATTTTCAATGTAGTGCGCCGAAGGGCCGCGGGCGGCGCAACTACCCCCTACCCCTTCGCGCGACAGGCCCCTTGGTGCCCTACCTCAGGGCCGGCCGCGTCCATGATTCGTTGCCGAGCCACTTCGAAATGACCCGCGTGGATCTCCACACCCACAAACCCGAGCCCGAGGCGGAACGCGGCAACGCCAGTTGTCCCGGAGCCCATGAACGGGTCCAGCACCACGCCGCCTTCTGGCACCACCCCGCATAGCTCCACCAACAGATCCGTCGGCTTGCCGGTGACGTGGTGCTTGTCTGCGCGGCGGACGGGGAACCGGAAAACTCCAGGGAAAGGACCCAGGCCAGGTTTCGGCACCGGCCCTTTAGTTCCCCAGATCACATACTCGGCCTGGTGTCGGAAGTACGCCTTGTTCGGAGCCCGAGCGCCCTCCGTCTTGTCCCAGGGAATGATGCCGCGCCAGGTCACGTCGGCGTATTGAAAGGCATCGGTAGCCGACGGCAGCTGACGCCAGTCGGTGAACATCAGGACGTAGCCAGATGGCTTCACGATGCGTAGGCACTCGCCCAGCCAATTGGAGCACCAGCGTGTCCACGACCGCTGGTCCTTGCTGTCGCCCGAAAAGCCGTGACGCCAGTTGCGGGCCTTCGGGCCACAGTTGTACTTCTTCCGCGGGTCCTGACGCCGGGCCGTCAGCGTGGCGCCACCAGAGCAGTACGGCGGGTCGGTGATCACCGCGTCCACCGATTCGGTGGGTAGCGACTCCAGGACCCGCAGGCATTCGCCGTGGTGGAGCTCGATGCGGGGGGACGAGAGCGACGCAACTTCATGAGACGAAGGCATGATCGATCCTCCTGTGGTTCGTCGTGTCCACCCGCCGAGCCCAGGTCCCGAGGACGCTACCGTCCTTCGATCTGATCCGCCAAAGAAATCGCACTACGCACTCAATTCGCTAGACTTACCGTTCAACTATTGGCGTCTCTGTCGCGTTCTGATACGTCCCAGCTGTCGTGTGGCATCATAGTCTCCGCTATGTCGAAGAAGCATTCAGGGCTCTGCAACGCACAGACGCCGCGAGGCCCTTGCCGGCGGCGTGCGGGTTGGGGCACTGACCACAAGGGACGCGGGCCCTGCCGGGATCACGAGGGCGACGTCGAGGCATCCGACGACCTGGCCTTCTTCGCGGACTCCCCGGCCATCCGCGATCTGGCCCGACGCCACGCCAAGACCGGAAAACCCTTCGATGTGACCGAAGACGTCGCCCTTGCCCGCGCCATGCGGGACCTCTACATGAACCGCTTCGAGGACTCCAAGGCCGCGGTGCTTGAGTGGGCGCTAGATACGGGCCGGACGCCACCTGCATCCCTGACCGACCCGCTCCACGCCCGTGCGTGGTTCGAGACCATCGCCACGCTCGTGAACGCGGACTCGCGGTCCCGCAGCGTCAAGGGCCTGACCCGCGAGGAGATCGAGGCGCTGTTCGTAGCCTATGCGGAGTGCGTCCAGGCCGCCGCCGGCGATGTCGTCCCCCGCTACGCCGATCTCGGGGCCGACGAGCTCCGTGACCTCCTCGGGGACCTCTACCGTGAGATCCAGTCGCGCTGGGCGACCCATTCGATGGGGGCTTAAGGCGGCCTCTGAGGCCCTGCTGCACCGCTCCGCGCGTGCTGCCGCCCGTCGCGACGCCCAGGAGCGCCGCAGGTACGCCGAGGATCCCTGGGCCTACGCCCGCGACATCGTCGGCGTGAAGCTGTCGCGTATCCAGGACGAGGCGCTCCAGATCATCCTGGAGCACGACCGCGTCCTGCTGCCGGGCGCCAACAACATCGGCAAGACGTGGTTCCTCGGCCTGTGCGCCGTCTGGGTCCTCGACGCCCGCGCCGCCCTCCCTGGCGAAGAGTCCGACGAACGGGGAGCCCGGGTCCTTCTCCCTGGTCCCGACCACGAGACCGTCTTCCAGACCATTTACAGCGAAATGCTGGCTCACGCGCGCCGGGCCGAGCACCGCGGCCACCTCATGCCCGGCAGGCGATCGACGGCCACCGTCATGTGGAAGGTGCGGGAGCACTGGAACGTCGAGGCCTTCTCGCCGCCGCGCAACCCGAATCAGAAGCAGGCCCACAGCGTCGCTGGCCGTCACCAGCTCGAACAGTGGGCCATCATCGCCGAGGGCCAGGGCGTGCCTGCCAGCGTCTGGCAGGCAATCGAGGGTACGTGCTCCACCGACGGCAACAAGATCGTCAGCGACTCCAACCCCACAGAGCTCTACGGCCCGTTCTACGACCACACCAAGCTGCGTAGCTGGGTCGTCCATCACGTCTCCGCCCTCGACCACGACAACGTCGTCGAGCGGCGCCTGGTCATTCCCAAGGCCGTCAGCCACAAGGTGGTCGAGCGCCGCATCGTCGACCACTGCCAGGATCGGGGCTGCTACCCGTCCGAGGCGACGCCTGAGCCCGAGCACGACGACTTTCTCTACGCGCTGCCTCCGGAGGGCGCCCCCGAGCCCCGCCCTCGTAAGGACGGCGTTCGGGGCCACGTCGATGGCGAGATCCGGGTCTATCGCCCACGTGGTGACTTTGCTCCTAAGGTCCTCGGCCGCTACCCCAAGGGCGGAGAAACAAGCCTCTTCGATCCCGCGGCCTGGGACGCCGGCGTTGAGCGCTGGAAGGCCGGAGGCGACCCTGCACTTCCACCGGACCGGGTGGGGGTCGACGCGTCCCGGGGCGCCCGTGACGCTATCTGCGCCGCCCCCAGCTGGGGTGAGGACGGCTGGAGCCTGCTCCTGCGGTGGGCCGAGCTCCAGCAGTCCGGCGACCTCGAGGGCTTGGAGGAGCTGCGCCGCGCGCACCGCGTCCGCGTCGGCCGAATCCACACCCTGCCTATGGCCAAGCCACCGGCCACCGCTCGGGAGCTTCTGCACCGATGGCCGCGGAGTCACTGGCTTGTGGAGTACGCCGGAGGCGGAGAGGGCGTCGTCGACCACGCAGTTGACGTTCTGGCCTATGACGACATCACGATGCTCTACCCCTCAGGAGAGACTCCTGAGCGCCTGCCGGAGGAGCCCTATGTCGGCAACTTCCGCGCCGCCATGTACGCCCGCGCCGCCATGCTCGTCGCACGCGGTCTGGTGGATCCCCCGGACGACTCGGACCTCCGCGAGGAGATCATGGCCACGGAGCTGGAGTTCAAGCGGGTCATGAAGCTGGAGGGCGAGAAGCGCCTCGTCGGACACATCGTGAAGAAGGAGGAGCTGAAGAAGCGCCTGGGTCGTTCTCCTGACCGAGCAGACGCTTTCGCCATGGCGCTTTGTCAACCTGCGGTGGGATCTGGGGAGGTGGAGTGCTGGTGACGACGTTGCACACCCTCCTCGCGCATAGGTGCGAGCACGTGCGCCGCTCGTCTAGCGCGTTCCTCGCAGTCACCAAACATGCAACAAGGTCCCTCGAGGCCGTCCGAGTCCCACCAGTCCAACCTTGTGGTTATTTCCTTGGCGCAGACGACGCAGTGGACTCGGGTTGGCCAGCCGGCGGCTTCCAACACGTCAACTAGTTCTTGGCCCCTTTCACGGGCGATCGCGACGGATTTCGACGTCCAGTACTTCCACGTGCCAAGGGGTAAAACCGGAAGGTGATTTAGCCACTGAACGATTTGAAACATTGCCTCCATGCACGTGCCGCCGTGCCCCCAGCTTCGATACCACGTCACGTAGTGGGACCCACGCTGGCGCTGCCAGCGCCTAGACACCAGCTCCCCGCTCGAATTGTTCCAGATGACGACCCAGCCCCGGCCGCGGCGCCACTCCATGCGGGTCGACCGAGTGAAAAGGCTGAGGGCCTGATTGGCTGCTCGGAGTCGGCTTTCTGAACACGGCCTAGGCATCGTTCCTCTCCTCTTCAGGGTGCCAAGCGTTGCTCGCTCCGCGTGCAACGCTGCGTGCAGCGCTGCACGCAGCGCCTTCGAACTTCTGAGCTAGGGCTGACACTTGGAATCCCCCGTGGTCGGCTCTTTGGGGGCGCTCACCGGCGACTTCCACACCTCAAGGAACCGACGGACAGCTTCTTGCCGGCCGAGCGCCGCGCCAGCCTGGCGAGCCATGTACATCGCGTCCTGCAGGGCAACGTGCCGTGGCCCTCGGTCCGCCTCTATTTCGGTAGGCGCCAGGTAGAGCAACGTGCGGAGGTCGAACACCTGGTGTCGCGTCCATGGGACGTCCAGGCCTAAGGCGATGTAGGCGTTGCGTAGGATTGGCTCGTCGAACGTAGCGTGGCA
>JBCDIS010000082.1:0-31105 GCA_038748685.1 Acidobacteriota bacterium
CTGGCGACGCGGCTGCTGTCGCGGGTGCGGGAGCGGCTGGGGGCGGACCTGCCGCTGCGGTCGATCTTCGAGGGGCCGACGATCGCGGAGATGGCGGCGGCGGTGTCGAAGCTCCGGGCGTCGACGGCGGCGTCGGCGCCCCTGGTGGCCCTGGGTACGTTGGAATCGCCGCTGTCGTTCGGTCAGCGCCGCCTGTGGTTCCTGCACCAGCTGGACCCGGAGTCGGTGGTGTACAACGTGCCCCTGGCGTTGGAGATCCGTGGGGACCTCGATGTCGATGCGCTGGGTCGTTCGCTGGGTGAGGTGGTGCGTCGGCACGGGGTGCTTCGCAGCCGCTTCGAGGAGCGGGACGGCGGTCCGGTGCAGGTGGTGCTGCCGCCATCGGAGATCCCCCTGCAGGTGGAGGATCTGTCCCTCCTGGTGGGCGAGTCGCGGCGGCGGCGGGTGGCGGACTGGGTGGCCCGGGAAGTAGAGGCAGGGTTCGATCTCGCCCGCGGACCGGTGCTGCGGGCGGGGCTGGCCCGCCTCGACGAAGGTCACCACGTGCTGCTGCTGAACCTGCACCACATCGTTTGTGACGGATGGTCCCTGGACGTCTTGGCGGCGGAGCTTGGAGCGCTGTACGGAGTTCGGACCGGTGAAATCGGCGAGGATGGTCCCGGCCAGCCCGGAGCGTCCTTAGGGGAGCTGCCGATCCAATACGGGGACTTCGCGGCCTGGGAACGGACCCACCTCGGGAGCGAGGAGATGGTGCGGCAAGAGGCGTTCTGGCGCCGTCAGCTGGACCGTCTCCTGCCCACCACGGAGCTGCCGACGGATCGGCCCAGGCCCCCCCTCCGCGGCCAACGTGGCGGGTTGCTGAACGCGAGGCTCCCGCCGTCCATCGCGGAGGGGGTGAGGCTCCTGGCGCGGGAACGGGGGGAAACCCTCTTCGTGACCCTCCTGGCGGGTTTCTTCGCCTGGGTCCATCGCTATACCGGAATCACCGACCTGGCGGTGGGAACCCCGAGCGCCGGCCGCGGCCGTACCGAGCTCGAGGACCTGGTGGGGTTCTTCGTCAACACCTGGGTGCTGCGGGTGGACGGCTCCGGCGATCCGAGTTTCTCGGATCTGACGGAGCGGGTGCGGGAGGGTTTTCTAGACGCCCAGGCCCACGGCGACCTGCCCTTCGAACGCCTGGTGGAGGTTCTCCAGCCGGCGAGGGACACCTCCCGGCAGCCCTTCTTCCAGCTGCTCTTCCAGGTCTTCGACATGTCCCGGGGCCTCCATCTGCCGGGGCTCGAGGTACGGCCCCTGGACGTCCACAGCGGCACCTCCAAGTTCGACCTGTCGCTGGCGATCCTCGATCGACCGGGGGAGCTGGGGGTGGAGGTGGAGTACGACGCCGACCTCTTCGACCGCTCCACGGTGGAGCGTTTCGTGGCGTCCTACGCCGCGCTTCTGGAGGCGGCGGCGGCCGACCCCGGTCGTCGACTGTCGACCCTGCCGGTGATCCCCGAGGTCGACCGCGAACGGCTCCTGCTGAGGTGGAACGACACCGCCCGCCCCCTGTCGGGGACGCCGTCCCTGGCGCGACTTCTGGAGGCGCAGGCCGCGTCGACGCCGGACGCCACGGCCCTCGTGGCCGGCGAGGAGCGCCTCACCTATGCCGAGCTCGACCGCCGGGCCGGTCACTTGGCGGATCTGCTGCGGAGCCGCTATGCCGTCGGCCGGGGGGACATCCTGGCGCTGTGCCTGCGTCGCTCGACGGATCTGGTGGTGGCGATGGTGGCGGCGGTGAAGAGTGGCGGCGCGTACGTCCCCCTCGACCCCGCTTACCCTGAAGACCGGCTGCGGTTCACCCTCGACGACGCCGACGCGCGGGTGCTGGTGAGCGAGGAAAGCCTGCGGTCGCTGCTCCCGTCCTCCGGGCCTCCGGTGTTTTGGCTCGGCGGGGAGACCGAGCCGGTGGACCCGCCGACGGCGTCGCCCCTGCCCCCGCTGAACCCGGCAGAGGGGGACGAGCTGGCCTTTGTGATCTATACCTCCGGATCCACGGGCCGGCCGAAGGGGGTCGTCATCACCCACCGCAACGTCGCCGCCTTCCTGGACTGGAGCCGGGACCACTACTCGGATCGGGAGATGGCCGGGGTGCTTTTCTCGACGTCGGTGTGCTTCGACCTGTCGATCTACGAGGTCTTCGGCACCCTGGCCCGGGGCGGCGCCGTGATCCTGGCGGAGAACGCTCTGGAACTGCCCCAGCTGCCGGCCCGGGACGAAGTGACCCTGATCAACACGGTCCCTTCCGCCATCCGCGAGCTGCTGAGGCTGGGGTCCTTGCCGACGTCGGTGGTGACGGTCAATCTGGCGGGGGAGGCCCTGCCCCAGGACCTGGTGGAGCGGGTCTACGAAGAGCCGGCGGTGGAGCGGGTCTACAACCTCTACGGCCCCTCCGAAGACACGACCTACTCGACCTGGGCCCTGACCCGTGCCGGCGAGCCGCCACCCATCGGCGGGCCCGTCTCGAATACCCGGACCTTCGTGCTCGATCCGCGGATGGGGCTGGTGCCCCTGGGGGCGCCGGGGGAGCTGTACCTGGCGGGGGACGGCCTTTCTAGGGGCTACCTGCGCCGCCCCCGTCTGACGGCGGAGCGCTTCGTCCCCGATCCGTTCTGCGAGACCCCGGGGGCGCGCCTCTACCGGACCGGCGACCAGGTCCGCTACCTGCCGGACGGCCGCCTGGACTACCTCGGTCGGCTGGACCACCAGGTGAAGCTGCGGGGCTTCCGGATCGAGCTGGGGGAGGTGGAGTCTGCCCTGGCGGCGCACCCGGAAGTGGATCAGGCGGCGGCGGTGGTTTGGAAGGGATCGTCGGGGGATCCGCGCCTGGTGGCCTATGCCACTGGAGCCGCAGGAGAGGGTTCCCCCCCAGGGACGCCGGAACCGGCGGCCCTGACCGACCATCTGCGGGACTCCCTTCCCCCCCACATGGTGCCGTCCACCGTGGTCGTGCTCGACGCACTGCCCCTGACCCCGAACGGCAAGGTCGACCGCAGCGCCCTGGCGTCGCGACGGCCGGAGGTTTCAGGGGACGTCGGCGGGGGTTCTGGGGAGGGGCCGCGGGACGACCTGGAGCAGTGGATCGGCGGTCTGTGGTCCGAGGTGCTGGAGGTCGACGGGGTTCCCCTGGACGGAAATTTCTTCGACCTCGGCGGTCACTCCCTGCTGCTGCCGCGGGTCCTCACCCGGCTCCGGGAGCGCTACCCGTCGGTGACCCTGGTGGACCTCTTTCGCTATCCCACGGTTCGGCGGCTGGCGGACTTCCTGCGCGGCGGCGACGCCGAGCCGTCGGCGGAGGAGCCCCGGGATCGAACCCGCTCCGCCGGAAACGGCGCCATCGCCATCGTCGCCATGGCGGGGCGCTTCCAAGGTACTTCGGACCCCGAGGCGTTCTGGCGCCAGGTAGAGGAGGGGAACGAATGCCTTCTGACCCTGGACGACGCCGAGATCCTGGCGGCGGGGGAGGAGCCGAGCCTGTTGGAGCACCCCGACTACGTTCGGGTCGGCTCCAGGCTGGACGGCGTGGAAGACTTCGATCCGGAATTCTTCGGCATGAGCACCGGCGAGGCGAGCCTCACCGATCCCCAGCACCGGCTCTTTCTCGAATGCGCCTGGGAGGCCCTGGAGCGGGCCGGCTGGGGCGGTGACACCTACCGCCGGCCGGTGGGGGTGTACGCCGGGGTGTCGATGAACTCCTACGAGGTGAATAACCTCTCGACCCGGCCGGAGCTGCTGGCCGCCCAGGGGGATCTCCAGGCCCTGGTGAGCACCGACAAAGACTTCATCGCCACCCGGGTGGCCTACAAGCTGAACCTGACGGGCCCCGCCGTCACTGTGCAGACGGCCTGCTCGACGTCGCTGGTGGCCGTCCACATGGCGGTTCGCTCTCTCCTAGACGGGGATTGCGACATGGCCCTGGCGGGGGGCGCCTCCATCGGGGTCCCCCAGGGCCGCGGCTATCTCCACGTGCCCGACGGCATCCTGTCCCCCGACGGCCGCTGCCGCGCCTTCGACGCCGACGGCGCCGGCACCGTATCCGGCAGCGGCGTGGGGGTGGTGGTGCTGAAGCGGCTCGAAGACGCCCTCGACGACGGGGATCCCATCGTCGCCCTGATCCGCGGCACCGCGATCAACAACGACGGCTCCGCCAAGGTGGGCTATACGGCGCCGAGCGTCGACGGCCAGGCGGCGGTGGTGCGCAGCGCCCTGGCCCGCGGCGGCGTCGACCCGGGTACCGTGGGCTACGTCGAGTGCCACGGCACCGGAACCCACCTCGGGGACCCGATCGAGGTGACCGCCCTCAAGCAGGCTTTCGGGCCCGACGTCGAGGAGGGGAGCTGCGCCCTGGCGTCGGCGAAGACCCAATTCGGCCACCTCGACGCCGCCGCCGGGGTCGCCGGCCTGATGCGGGCGGCCCTCGCCCTCGAGCACCGGGTCCTGCCGCCGAATCTCCACTTCCAGAGCCCCAACCCGGAGCTCGGCCTCGAAGGAAGCCCCTTCTACGTCGCGGCCGAGGCCCGTCCCTGGCCGGGTTCCGGGGGCCCCCGGCGGGCCGGAGTCAGCTCCTTCGGCATCGGCGGCACCAACGCCCACGCCGTCCTCGAAGAGGCGCCGCCGTCGGCCTCTTCCGGCGCCGGACGGCCGAGCCAGGTGCTCCTCCTCTCGGGAAAGACCCCTACCTCCCTCGACGCGCTGGCGCAGCGACTGGCGACTCGGCTGCGGGAAGCCCCGGAGCTCCCGCTGGCGGACGTCGCCCACACCCTGCAACGCGGGCGGGTGGCCTTCGAGCATCGCCTGGCCCTGTCGGCCGCCGACGGGCAGGAAGCGGCGGCCAGGCTCCAGGGTGAAGAGCCCCCTCGGATCGCAACCGGCAAAGCCCCCGGGTCGCCGCCGCCGGTGGTCTTCCTATTTCCCGGGCAAGGGTCCCAGCACGCCGGGATGGCCCGCCGTCTCTACGGATCCGAAGCGACGTTCCGCCGCGAGGTGGACGAATGCTGCGGCGTCCTGGAAGGATCCCTCGGCCTCGACCTGCGGACCCTGCTGTTCGACGACGGCGACGCTGTGACGGCCCAGCTCACGGGAACCGATCTGGCGCAGCCGGCCCTCTTCGTCGTCGAGTGGTCCCTGGCTCGGCTGTGGCGTTCCTGGGGCGTCGAGCCCAGAGCCCTGGCGGGGCACAGCCTCGGGGAGCTCGTCGCCGCGGCGGTGGCGGGGGTCTTCGAGCGGGACCGCGCCCTCGCCCTCGTGGCGGAGCGGGGTCGCCTCATGGCGACGCTGCCGCCGGGTTCGATGCTGGCGGTACCCCTGGCGGAGGACGAGGTCCTGGCGCAGCGGGTGGACGGGGTCGATCTGGCGACCGTCAACGGCCCGACGGCCTGCGTCGTTTCCGGTCCGGAGGCCGCCGTTGCCCGGCAGGCCGCCGTGCTCGCCGCTGGGGGAATCGACACCCGCACCCTCCACACCTCCCACGCCTTCCATTCGGCCATGATGGATCCCATCCTGGACGACTTCCGCTCGGCGGTGGAGGCGGCGCAGCCCCGGTCTCCAGGGATTCCCTTCGTCTCCAATCCCACCGGCGATTGGATCTCGGCGGAGGAGGCTACGGACCCGGAGCACTGGGTGCGTCACCTGCGGCGGGCGGTCCGGTTCGGCGACGGGCTCGGCAAGCTTTTCGAGCTGCCGGACGCCGTCTTCCTGGAGGTGGGGCCGGGGCGGACCCTGTCGAGCCTGGCCCGTCGCCACCCCCAGGGCGGAGGGCGGACGCTGGTACCCTCGCTGCCCCATCCCAGGGAGGATCGCTGCGACGCCGCCGCAACGGCGGAGGCCGTCGGTCGCCTGTGGGTGGCTGGGGTCGACTTCGACGCCGAGGCGTTCTGGGCGGACCAGGACCGCCGGCGGGTCGTGCTGCCGACCTATCCCTTCGAGCGCCGGCGCTGCTGGGTCGAGCCCAGGGACGCCGGGGCCCCCGGGTCTACGGTGCCCTTGTCCCGGTCGGGTGAATCCGAGGGTATCGCCCCGGAGAGTGCCCCGTCGGTCGCTGATCAAGGGGCGCTGGAGGGGGAGACCGGAGGCCCGGGCCCGGCGCCCTTCTCAGGGACCCCCACGGAGGCCCGGGTGGCGGAGGTGTGGGGGCTGCTGCTGGGTGTCGAGGCGCCGGGGCTGCACGACAACTTCTACGACCTCGGCGGCCACTCCCTGCTGGCCACCCAGATGGCCAATCGCCTGCGGGCGGTCTTCGACGTCCCCATCCGGTCGGGGCAGATCCTCGGCGAGCTGTCCACCATCGCCGCCCAGGCCTCCTGGATCGACGAACAACTGGGGCTTACCGCGCCCGAAGGGAGCGGCGAAGCGACCGCGGCGGAGCCGGCGGACCTGGGGGACGCCGAGCTCGAGGCGCTGTGGGATGGCCTCTCCGAGGACGAGGCCGCCGTGCTCCTGCAGGAGCTCTCCACCGAAGGGGAGCCCCCGCCCGAGGACCCGTCCTGATCGATTCCCGTCTCTCCACCCGTTTGCGGAGGGTCCTTCGCCGTCGACTGGCTCCACGGTCAGTGGGCGTCGCCGTTTGGGCCCCAATCCAAGAAGGATACTTTCCCGATGGCTGACTCGAAGAGAACACTGGCGAACCTGAACCCTGAGCAGCGAGCGCGGCTCTTGGAGCTGGCGCGTCGCAAGCGGGCCCAGCTTTCACCCCTTCCGCGGGACGGCCGCGGCTACCCCCTGTCCTACGGCCAGTCCCAGCTGTGGTTCCTGAGCCAGCTCGGCCCGGAGGCGTCGGCGGCGTACAACCTGCCGATCCTCCTCCGGCTGCGGGGCCCCCTCGACGCCCCCGCCCTGGAGCGGGCCCTCCAGACCCTGGTGGGGCGACACGAAGGGATGAGGACGTCCTTCGCCTTGGAGGGGGAGCTCCCCGTCCAGCGGATCGCCGGATCGATCCAAGTGTCGTTGGTGCCTGAGTCCTTTGCGGGAGACGGCGAAGGGACGGAGACTTTGGCCCGCCTGGCTGAGGAGGAGTCCCGGCGGGCCTTCGACCTGGCCGCGGCGCCGCTGTTCCGGGCCCGCCTCCTTCATAGCGCCGCCGACGAGCACCACCTGCTCCTCATCTTCCACCACATCATTTTCGACGGCTGGTCCATGGGGATCCTGCTGCGGGAGCTGGCGGCTTGCTACGTCGCCGAGACCGGCGGCCCGGCGGCGTCCCTTGAAGACCTACCGGTTCAATACGCGGACTACGCCGCCTGGCAGCGCCGGCGGCTGGAAGACGGAGGCTTCACGGAATCCCTCGACCACTGGGTCCGCCGGCTCGACGGGGCTCCGCCCCTCCTGGGCTTGCCCCACGATCGTCCCCGACCGGCGACCCAGACCTTCGCCGGCGCCCGCGCCACCTTCGGATTGCCGGCGGCCCTCGCCTTCGGCCTCGGAGGCATCGGCCGTGCCTGCGGCGCTACACCCTTCGCCGTCCTGATGGCGGGGTTCCGCCTGGCCCTCTGCCGGCTGAGCGGCGAGCGGGACCTGTGCGTCGGGACCCCCATGGCCAATCGGGAACGGCTCGAAACCGAGGGGGTGGTGGGGGCCTTCATCAACACCGTGGTGCTGCGGGGTGAGGTCGACCCCGGGGCGACCTTCCTGGAGCTGGTGCAGCAGACCCGGGACTTGGCGCGGGATGCCATGGCCCACCAGGAGCTGCCCTTCGAGCGGCTGGTGGAGACCCTCCGCCCGGAGCGGGGCGGCGGCCACAATCCCCTGTTTCAGGTGATGTTCATCCTGCACGAGGTCGTGCGCACCGAAGGCGCGTTCGGCGACGTGGGGGCGGAGGCCCTGGATCTCGGCGTCCCCGGGGCCCAATTCGACCTGACCCTATCCCTGTCGCCGAGGGACGTCGGCGGTTTCGACGGGGTGGTGGACTACAGCACCGACCTCTTCGACGCCGCGACGATTGACCGACTCATGGCCGTGCTCGAAACCCTGCTGACGGCGGCGGTCGCCGCGCCGAGCGTGCCGGTGGCGCGGCTCGACGGGGTGCCGGCGGACGACCGCCGGCGGGTTCAGGGCTGGAACCGTACCGAAGCGCCGGTACCGAAGGCCGAGACCCTCCACGGCTGGGTGGCCCGACGGGCGGCGCTCCATCCGGACCGGGTGGCGGTGACCTTCGGCGACGTCGACTTGACCTACGGTGAGGTCCAGGCCCGGGCCAATCGCCTGGCCCACCATCTGCGGGGACTCGGGGCCGGTCCGGAGACCCGGGTGGGGCTGCTGCTCGATCGGGGCGGCGACATGGTGGTGGCGCTGCTGGGGATCCTCGGTTCGGGGGCGGCCTACGTGCCCCTGGACCCGAGCTACCCCCGCGACAGGCTGATCTACATGCTGGAGGACTCGGGGGCGTCGGTGGTGGTGTCCTCTGGAGACCTGTTCGCTGACCTGGGCGCGGATGTCCAGGCCGGAGGCGGGAAGAATACGGGGCTCCGGACAGTGCTGCTGGACGGCGATGCCGACGCCCTGGCGGCCCAGCCGAGCCACGCCCCCGCGTCGGCGGAGCCAGGCCGGGACGCCCTGGCCTACGTGCTCTACACCTCCGGCTCCACCGGCCGCCCGAAGGGGGTGCAGATCCCCCACCGGGCGGTGCTGAGCTTCCTGGCGTCCATGGCCCGTGCTCCGGGGCTCGGCTCCGAGGACGTGCTGCTGTCGGTGACGACGCTGTCCTTCGACATCGCGGGCCTCGAAATCTTCCTTCCCCTGACCCATGGGGCCCGGCTGGTGGTGGTGGATCGGAGTACGGCGGCGGACGGCCGGCTTCTCGGAGCGGCCCTGGACGCCTGCGGCGCCACGGTGATGCAGGCGACGCCGGCCACCTGGCAGCAGCTGCTGGGGTCCGGCTGGTCCGGCCGTTCGGACCTCAAAGCTCTGTGCGGCGGGGAGGCGCTGCCGGTGGACCTGGCCCGCTCCCTGACGGAGCGCTGCGGCGAGCTGTGGAACGTCTACGGGCCGACGGAGGCGACCATCTGGTCGACGGCCCGCCGGGTAGGGCGGGGCGGGGAGTCCCCCCGGGGGGAGGGGGTGGTGAGTCTCGGCCTGCCGATCGCCAATACGACGGTCCACGTGGTGGCGGAAGTCGGGGGAGGGCCGGTGCCAATCGGCGGCCCCGGGGAGCTGTGGATCGGCGGGGTGGGCCTGTCCCGGGGCTACCTCGGTCGCCCGGGGATGACCGCGGAGCGTTTCGTGCCGGATCCGTTCGGCGACGCCCCCGGTGGTCGGCTGTACCGGACGGGGGATCTGGTGCGTCGCCGTCCCGAGGGAGATCTAGAGTTCCTGGGGCGGCTCGACCATCAGGTGAAGGTGCGGGGATTCCGCATCGAGCTGGGGGAGGTGGAGGCGGCCCTGGGGCGTCACCCCGGGGTGGCCCAGCGGGCGGCTGCGGTGCAAAAGGACCCCGCGGGGGCGGCCCGGCTGATCGGCTACGTGGTGGCGACGGATCCGAGCCGTCCGCCGACCGCCGAGGAGCTGTCGAGCTTCCTTTCGGAGGAGCTACCTGGCTACATGGTGCCGGCGGGCTTCATGGTGCTGGAGTCCCTGCCGCTGACCCCCAACGGCAAGGTGGATCGTAAATCCCTGCCGGAGTTCGACGCCGAAGGGGCCGCCGAGGCCGAGCTCCAAGAGCCCCGCAGCGACCTGGAGCGTCGCCTCGCGGCGCTGTGGTGCGACGTATTGGGGCTCGAGTCGGTGTCGGTGGACTCGAATTTCTTTTCCCTCGGGGGCCACTCGCTGATGGCGACGCGGCTGCTGGCTAGGGTGCTGGAGCAGGAAGGGGTGGAGCTGCCCCTGGGGACGATCTTCCAGGCCCCCACCGTCGCCCTGATGGCGGCGGCCATCGAAGCCCGCCGAGGTTCCGCGGTTTCCGCCCCGCTGCCGATCCCTTCGGCGGAGCTCGTCGGCCGGAGCTTCCCCCTGTCCTCCGGCCAGTCCCAGATCTGGGTCCTCAGCCAGCTCGGCCCGGAGGCGTCGACCGCGCACCACTTGCCGGTACTCCTCCGCCTGCGGGGTCGGCTGGACGGCGGGGCCCTGGCGCGGGCCCTGGCCTCGATGTTGGAGCGTCACGGCGCGCTCCGCACGTCGTTCCACCTGGAGGACGGCCTGCCGGTACAGCGGATCGTGGAAGTCTCCGAGCTGCCGTCCGTAGAGTCGATGCTCGTGCCGGAGCCCCTGCCCACCGAGCTTCACGGGGCTACGGCGGAGGAGCGGGAGGCCTGGGCCCGCCGTCGGATGGGGGAGGAGACGGGCCGCCCCTTCGACCTGACGAAGGCGCCCCTCCTCCGCCTGCGGTGGATCCGCGGCGACGGTGACGGGACCGAGCATTATCTGCTCGTCATTTTCCATCACCTCATTTCCGACGGCTGGTCGCTGGAGGTCTTCCTGCGGGAGCTGGGTCTGCTCTACGGCGCCGACGGCGGGTCGGCGGACCTCGATCCGTCGCCGGGCCAGTACGGAGACTTCGCCATCTGGCAGAAGGAGCGGCTGGAAACCGGCGGCTTCGACGACGACAAGCGCTACTGGCGCCGGCAACTCGACGGCGCCGCTCCGCTCCTGGAGCTGCCCTACGACCGCCCCCGTCCGGCGGAGATTCGCTTCTCCGGGGGGCGGCGGACGTTTCAGCTGTCCCCAGCGCTCGCTACGTCCCTCAAGAGCTTGGCGAGGGACTCCGGCTCGACCCTCTTCTCCGTGGTCCTGGCAGGCCTTCAGCTGCTGCTGTCACGGCTCAGCGGGCGGGGGGATGTGTCCATCGGCACCGCGATGGCGAACCGAGAGCGCCCCGGGACCGGTGGGGCCCTCGGCGTCTTCATCAACACCGTCGTCCTCCGATCGCAGGTCGACCCTGCGCGCAGTTTCCACGACCTGGTTCGCCAGGCGAGTACGCTTTCCACCGGCGCCTTTTCCCACCAAGAGCTCCCCTTCGAGCAGGTGGTGGAGCTGATGAAGCCGGAGCGCCACGCCTACAACCCGCTGTTCCAGGTCATGCTGCTGCTACACAACCAAGCGGAACCGGGGGAGACCTTCGGCGACCTGGGGATGGAACCGCTGCTCTTGGAGTTGGAGCGTTCCCAATTCGACCTCAGCTTCGCCATGGGGGACGGGGCCGACGGCGGCCTCCAAGCCTTGGTGGACTACAGCACCGAGCTCTTCGATGCCTCGACGATCGACCGTTTCGTCGCCGCCTTCGAGACGCTCCTGGTGGAGGCCGTCGCCGCCCCCGACGTGCCGGTGGGCAGACTCGACGCCGTACCCCAGGACGACCGCCGGCGGGTCCAGGGTTGGAACCGCACCGGCGCACCGCCGCCGGAGGCCGAGACCCTCCATGGCTGGGTGTCGCGGCGCGCAAACACCCATCCGGACCGGGTCGCGGTGACCTTCGACGATACAGACCTGACCTACGGCGAGCTCCAGGACCGGGCCAACCGCCTGGCCCACCACCTGCGGGGGCTCGGCGCCGGACCGGAGACCCGGGTGGGCTTGTTGCTGGACCGGGGGAGCGACATGGTGGTGGCGCTGCTGGGGATCCTCGGCTCAGGGGCGGCCTACGTGCCCCTGGACCCGGGCTTTCCGCCGGACCGACTGGCACAGATGGTGGAAGACTCCGGGCTGTCCCTGGTGGTGTCCTCCGGGAGCTTGCCGGGGGATCTTCTGGGCGTCGCTGCAGGGGATGCAGGGGAGCAGGGGCCGGTGACCGTGCTGTTGGACGCCGATGCCGACGCCCTGGCGGCCCGGCCGAGCCACGCCCCCGCGGCGGAGGGAGCCGGCGGGGACGCCTTGGCCTACGTGCTCTACACCTCCGGCTCCACCGGGCGTCCGAAGGGGGTGCAGATTCCCCACAGGGCGGTGCTGAGCTTCCTGGCGTCCATGGCGCGGGCCCCCGGGCTCGACTCCGATGACGTGCTGCTGTCGGTGACGACGCTGTCCTTCGACATCGCGGGCCTCGAAGTCTTCCTTCCCCTGACCCAAGGAGCCAGGCTGGTGGTGGCGGAACGGGAGACCGCGTTGGACGGCCGCCTCCTCGCGGCGGCCCTGGACGCCTGCGGCGCCACGGTGATGCAGGCGACTCCGGCCACCTGGCAGCAGCTTCTGGCGTCCGGCTGGTCCGGCCATCCCGAACTGAAGGCTCTTTGCGGGGGGGAGGCGCTGCCGGTGGACTTGGCCCGCTCCTTGACGGAACGCTGCGGGGAGCTCTGGAATGTCTACGGACCGACGGAAACGACTATCTGGTCGACGGCGCGTCGGGTGGAGCGGGGCGAGGAATCCCTCCGGGGGGAAGGGGTGGTGAGCCTCGGCCTGCCGATCGCCAATACGACGGCCCGCGTGATCGGGGCGAACACCGACGGCCTGCCCGCGCCCATCGGCGGCCCCGGGGAGCTGTGGATCGGCGGGGTGGGCCTGTCCCGGGGCTACCTCGGTCGTCCGGGGATGACCGCGGAGCGTTTCGTGCCGGATCCGTTCGGCGATGTCCCCGGCGGTCGCCTGTACCGGACGGGGGACCTGGTACGGCGACGTCCGGAGGGGGATCTGGAGTTCCTGGGTCGGCTCGACCACCAGGTGAAGGTGCGGGGTTTCCGCATCGAGCTGGGGGAGGTGGAGGCGGCCCTGGGGCGTCACCCCGGGGTGGCCCAGGGGGCGTCGGTGGTCGCTACCGACGGCGGTGGCGCTTCGCGACTGATCGGCTACGTCGTCCCCAGCGACCCGAGCCGCCCCCCCAGCCCGGACGAACTATCGAGCTTCCTTTCGGGGGAGCTGCCGGGCTACATGGTGCCGACGGGCTTCATGGTCCTGGAGGCCCTGCCGCTGACCCCCAACGGCAAGGTGGACCGCGGGGCGCTGCCGGAGTTCGACGGCGGGGCTGTCGGAGATGGGGAATGGGTCGAGCCCCGCAACGATCTGGAGCGTCGCCTCGCTGCGCTGTGGTGTGAGGTGCTCGGGGTGAAGTCGGTGTCGGTCCATTCGAGCTTCTTTTCCCTCGGTGGCCATTCCCTGATGGCGACGCGGCTGCTGGCGCGGGTGCAGGACCAGGAGGGGTTGGAGTTGCCCCTAGGGATGATCTTCCAGGCCCCCACCGTGGCCCTGATGGCGGCCGCCATCGAGGGGCGACGGGGCCGGTTCAGGTCCAATGGTGATCCTGGTTCGGGGCTCACCGTCGACGGAGAGGATCTTAGCCCCGGGGGGAAGACGACGTGGCCGATGTCCTTCGGCCAGGAGCGGCTGTGGTTCCTCAGCCAGCTCGCCCCCGAGGCGTCGGTGGCGTACCACCAGCACTTCGCTGCGAGGCTTTCCGGCCCCCTCGATCCCGAAGCCCTTCGGCGGGCTTTGCAGGGGGTGGTGGAGCGACACGACGTCCTGCGCACGGGACTGGGCCTGGAGCACGGCCGCCCCGTGCAAAGGGTCGCCGCCGAGGTGACGGTGGAGCTGCCGGTCCTTCCCCTCCCGGAGGGGGCCCTCGGGGGCGACGACCCCCCCGACGACCTTGTGGGGGGGATGGTGTCGAAGCCTTTCGATCTGGAGACGCCGCCCCTCTTCCGCGCCTGTCTGGTTCGGGAGTCCGCCGAAGCCCACGTGCTGGTCTTCGTTGTCCACCACGCCGTATTCGACGCCGGGTCCACGGGTGTCTTGTTCGCCGAGCTGGCGGCCCTCTACGGGGCGAACGTCCAGGAGCCATCGCCCCGATCCCCGGCGCTGGCACCCCTGCCTCTACAGTTCGGTGACGTCGCCGCCTGGCACCGACGTCGCTTGGAGAGCGGCGACCTGGGCCCCTCCTTCGACCACTGGCGCCGTCAGCTCGGGGACGGCGCTCCGGTGCTGGAGCTTCCCTACGACCGACCGCGGCCGGCGGTCCAGACCTTCGCCGGGGACCGGCGCACGTTCGAGCTGTCGGCGGCGGCTACGGACGGCCTACGCCGGCTGGCGCGGGAGCTGGGTGGAACCCTCTTTGTGCCGCTGCTGGCGGCCTTCCAGACCCTGCTGTGGCGCATCGGCGGCCAGCGGGACATCAGCGTCGGGACGCCAGTGGCGAACCGGGATCGGGTCGAAATGGAGCGGTTGATCGGATTCTTCGTCAACACGGTGGTGCTGCGCTGCCGGATCGACCCCGCGGCGGCGTTCCGGCGGCTGGCGGAGGAGGTTCGGGGCGTGGTGGCGGACGCCTTCGCCCACCGAGACGTCCCCTTCGAGAGCCTGGTGGACGACCTCAAGCCGGACCGCAGTGCCGGCTACAACCCCCTGTTTCAGGTGATGTTCCTCTTCGACGGCCCGGAGAGGTCGCCGGCGAATCTGGGGCCCTGCGGCGTGGAGTTTCTGCCTCGCCGGACCCGGACCTCCCACTTCGACCTGACCCTCTCCGTGCAGGATCCGGGGGTAGGTGGTCCGGTCCAGGGGTTCGCCGATTTCAACACCGACCTTTTCGACGGCGCCACCGTCGAGCGCTTCCTGGACGGCTTCCTCACCCTGGTGGACGGCATCGTCACCGATCCCGAGGCGCCCCTGGCGGAGCTTTCATCGCTGGGCCCAGCGGAGCGCCGCCTCCTGCTGCACCGATGGAACGACACCGCCTCCCCGGTCGAGGCCGGCTGCCTCCACGGATGGGTGCTGCGTCAGGCGTCCCGAACCCCGGATGCTCCGGCGGTGGTGGACGACGGCGGAACCTGGACCTACGGCGAGCTCGACGAACGCTCCCGCCGGCTGGCGGCCCACCTCCACGGCCTCGGCGTCCGCCCCGGCTCCCCGGTGGCGCTGGGGCTTCCGGCCGGCCGCGATGCCGTGGCGGCGATTCTGGGGATCCATCGGGCGGGGGGCGCCTACGTGCCCTTGAACCCCGGTGCGCCCCCCGAACGGATTCGCGGGCTGCTGGGCATCGTGGGGGATCCGGTCCTGATCACCGGAACCGCGGGGGCCGTCCCCTCCGGCTACGGCGGGGCGGTGGTGGAGCTGCCCGGTGGCTGGGGGCACCTGCCGGACCTGCCGGCGCCGCCGGTGGCTTCCGATCCGGAGCACACGGCGTACATCATCTTCACCTCCGGCTCCACCGGCGAGCCCAAGGGCGTGGTGGTGGGCCACCGCACCGCCGTCAACCTGACCCATGCCTTTATCGAGGCCCACGGCGTCCGCGCCGGACAGCGCTGGTTGGTGGTGCCCCCCCTGCACTTCGACGCCTCCGTCGGCGATCTCTTCCCCGCCCTGGCGTCCGGCGGTTGCTTGGTGTTCCATCCGGACCCGGGGGCCCTCAACGGCGAGGCCCTGGAGGCGTTCTGCGGCGAGCAGCGCATCTCCGTCATCGACACCGCCGTTGCCCTGTGGAAGCAGTGGCTCGACGACTGGCTGGCCCTCGGCAGAACCTCGGTGCTGCCGGACCTGGAGATCATGATGGTGGGGGGCGAGGCCCTGGACACCGCCCGCCTCGCGCCCTGGGCCCGCCTCACCGGCGGACGGGTGCGCTTCTTCAACCACTATGGCCCGACGGAGACCACCGTTTGCGCCGCGCTGTTCGAGACCCGGGACGGCGGCGACGTGGAACGCACGGCCCTGCCCATCGGCGGCCCGGTGGCCAACGTCCGCGTTTACGTGGTGGACGGCGATCTGCGGCCGGTGCCGGTGGGGGTCGCCGGGGAACTGGTGATCGGCGGCGGCGGCGTGACCCGGGGCTACCTGGGGGACCCGGCGAAGACGGCGGGGGCCTTCGTGCCCGATCCCTTCGCCGGCGACGGGGACCTGGGCGCACGTCTCTACCGGACCGGCGATCTCGTCCGCTGGCTCCCGAGCGGAGCCCTGGAATTCCTCGGGCGTCGGGATCGTCAGGTCAAGATCCGCGGCTTCCGGATCGAGCTGGGGGAAATCGAGGCCCTGCTACAGAGCCACGGGGCGGTGCGGGAGAGCCTCGTGCTGGCGAGGGAGGGGGACGCCGGCCAGAAGCGGCTGGTGGCCTACGTCCGCAGGGACCCGGGGGCGTCGGCCGACGGCGGCGGGCTGCGCCGGCACTTGGCGGAACGGTTGCCGGGTTTCATGGTCCCGGGCGCGGTGGTGGTGCTCGATAGCTTCCCCCTCACAGCCAACGGCAAGGTCGACCTCAAGGCCCTGCCTGCCCCCTCCGAAGTCGAGGGGGAGGTGCCCCGGGTGGACCCGAGAACGCCCCTCGAAGCGGAGGTGCTGGGGGTGTGGTGCCGGGTCCTCGGCACCGATCGGATCGGCGTGTTCGACGAGTTCTTCGACGTCGGCGGGAACTCGCTGCTGGCGATGAAGCTCACCACCGCGGTGAGCCAGAGCCTCGACGTGGAGGTTCCGGTGGCGCGCCTGTTCGAAGCCAGCACCGTCGCCGAATACAGTCGCCTCGTGGAGGATCTGCGGGCCGGCACCACCGTCGACCTGGACCTCGCATCGAGGGCCGTGCTCGACCCCGAAATCCAGCCGCGGCCGGGGGCGCCGGTGGGGACCGGCATTCTGGTGACCGGTGGCACCGGCTTTCTCGGCGCCTACCTGTTGGACACCCTGCTGCGGGTCGAGTCTGCGGACCTATATGTGCTGGTACGGGCCGCCGACCTCGACGCCGCCCGCAGACGACTGCGCGAAGCCCTGGAGGGGTATGGACTGTGGCGACCGGAGGCCGCCGATCGCCTGGTGCCGGTGCTGGCGGACCTGTCCGAGCCCCGGCTCGGGATGGACGCCGAAGCCTTCGACGACCTCGCCGGGCGGATCGGCGGGATCTACCACAACGCCGCGTGGGTGAGCTTCGTGCAGCCCTACTCGAAGCTGGAGCCCGTCAACGTTCGGGGAACCGAAGAGGTTCTGCGCCTGGCCTGCGCCGCGGCGGCCTGCCCGGTCCACTTCGTGTCGACCTTGAGCGTTTTCCTCACCGAGAGTTTCCTCGACGGTGAGGTGGGGGAGGGCACCGAGCCCAAGCCCGGCGAGCTGCACAACGGCTACGAGCAAAGCAAGTGGGTGGCGGAGGAGTTGGTGAAGCAGGCCCGGGACCGGGGCCTGCCGGTCAACATCTTCAGGCCGGCCCGGGTGACCGGCGCCCGTCGCACGGGGGCCGCCAACACCGAAGACCTCTTCCACAGCTTGGTGAAGGGTTGCCTACAGCTGGGCCTGGCGCCGAACGTCCCCGACCCGATCGACATGCTGCCGGTGGACTTCTTGGCCGAGGCCATCGTCCACCTCGCCCGCACCGAGGCGGGCGCGGGCCGCGCCTTCCACTTCTACAACGACCACACCGTGCCGTGGAACCGCCTGATGGAGGAGCTCATCGCCCGCGACCAGTCGGTGGAGCTGGTGCCCTACGGCCGCTGGTACGAAGCCCTGGCGGCCGCCGTCGAGGCGGGTGAGCCCAACGCCCTGCGGTCCTTCCTCGCCCTCTTCTCCGACCAGGCCCAGGCCGACCGTCAGCCGACCTTCCACCAGGAAGACACCCAGAATCGGCTGGCGGCGGCGGGTCTCGTCTGCCCGCCGGCCGACGGCGCGCTCATCAAGACCTACCTCGATTTCTGGCGGCGGAGCGGATTCCTGGACCCCTGACGGTCAGGCCGGTCGTCCCGTCGGCGATTACCTGGGACGTTCGGGCCAGGCCGTGGGGGCCGAGCTGCGGCATCCAAGGTCCACGGCGCTCCGAAGTCTCGGGTATCCGAGTCCAAATCGAGCATCGATCCCGGGAGCCCGACGTGACCTTTCTACCCAGCGCCGCGAATCGCCTTTCCTTCCTCCCCGTCCTCCTGGTGGGTTTCTTGTCTATGGCCCTCGTTTCCGGGGTGGCCGGGGCGGGGAGCCTCGAAGGCACCCTGAGTGCCCCCGGGGGAGCTGAAATCGAGGTTCCGCTGGTGTTCCTCTATCCCTCCGGGTCCGTGAATCCGATCCTCGTGGCAACGCCCGGTCCCGGCGGCGCGTATCGCTTTCCGGGGTTGGCGACGGGGGACTACTCGGTGGCGTTCAGCGGCCGCCAGGGGCAGCGGGCCTACTTTGAGTTCTACGACGACGTCGCGACCCTCGGGGAGGCGACGCCGGTACCGGTGATCGCCGGGCAGGCCACCACGGGTATCGACGGGGAGATCGGCCAGGCCCCTGGGGGCACGGTGGCGGGCCGGGTGCTGGATTCCTACGGCCGCCACTGGGATTTCGCCACCGTCACCGGCCTGAGCTGGGACGACGGCGCCTGGGTGGAGGTTTATACCGCGGACGCCGACTGGCGGGACGGCACCTTTGCCCTCGACCTACCCGCCGGCACCTGGCGTTTGAAGATCGAGGCGGGGTCCTGGCTGGCCCCCGGCGGCGGTACGGTGGTCGAGTTCTTCGACGGAGCGCAGACGGTGGACGGAGCCGTCGACATCGATGTCGCCGTTGCCCAAACCGTTGACGGTATCGAGCCCCGGGTCGGTGGATTCGCCTCGGGCTCCATTTCCGGTCTCGTCTCCGATTCCAGCGGGGCACCGGTGCCGGACGTCGAAGTGCGGGTTTTCGACCGCGGCCGGGGGGAACTGTTCGACGCCCTCACCTTTACCGCCGGCGACGGCAGCTATACCGTCTCCGGTCTCTGGCCCGAGTCCTACTTCATCGACATCTACGATCCCCTCGGTCGTTTTGCACCGACCACCTTCGGCGGCGGGCTCGGTCTCCGGGTGCCGGTGGCGGACGGAGTCGCCGTTTCGGAGATCGACCTCACCTTGGAACCGGCCGCCCCCGGCCAGCCGTTGGGCAGCGTCGCCGGTACCGTCACCGACGAGGGAGGCGCACCGCTGCGGGGCGTCCGGGTACGGGCCTATGGGCTTCCCTGCAACACGGGGCCGGGCCATGGACTGTGCGACGTCCTCGATACGACGGTCACCGACGTTGCGGGCCGGTATCGCCTGCGGTCTTTGGCGTCGGGGAACGTGGCGGTGGGCTTCAGCGCGCCGGACGGCACCGCCGTTGACGAGTTCTACGACGACCGGGCCGGGATCGATACGGCGGTGCCGGTGCAGGTGATCTCACCGTTCGCCGTTGAAGGAATCGACGCGACCCTGGCCACCGCCGGAGCTATCGAGGGCGTCGTCACCAACGCCTTCGGTCAGCCCTTCACCCTGACCATCGCCACCGCCTTTGTCCCGCGGGGCGGGCAGTGGGAACAGGCGGCCCAGAGCTTCGCCCTCCACGACGGCCGCTACCGTCTCGACGGCCTGGTGCCCGGCACCTACCGGGTGGGTCTTTCCGGCGGTAGTTGGACCGGTCCCAGGTTGTTCGAGTTCTGGGACGACTCACCGGACCTTCAGGGGGCCGACGACGTGTCGGTGGTCGCCGGTCAGGTGGTCACAGGCATCGACGCCGAGCTCGGCGACCCGCCCCCGGGCGCCCTCGCGGGCGCCGTGACCGACGGCTCCGGCGCCCCCGTAGCGGGGATCGAGGTGCGGCTCTACGGCGCTGACCTGCAGCGCTTGGCCCGCACCGCCGTCACCGCCGCCGACGGCACCTGGACCGTCGGCGCCCTATTCGACGGGATCTACTACGCCGAATTCGTCGATCCGGCGGCGGTCTTGCCCGGGGAGTATTTCGATGACGCGCCGACCCTGTGGTGGGCGACGCCGATCCCCGTCGCCGGAGGGCCGGTCACCGGCATCGACGCCGTGCTCGACGGCGCCGGCGGCGGTCCCGGCGGTGGGACGATCGAAGGAACCGTCAGCGGAGGCGGCGGGCCCCTGGGGGGCATCCAGGTGACCTGCGAACGCATCGGCCCCGGTCCCCCCCATCCCGGCGGGCCCTCGACCCCGTGCTCCGGCACCACCGCCGCCGATGGTTCCTTTTCCCTCGGCGGATATCTGCCGGCGGGGAACTACCGGGTCCGGTTCAGGGATCCCACGGGCACCTGGGCCGCGGAGTGGTGGGACGACACCATCTTCCGCGACGCCGCAACTCCGGTGGACGTCGTGCCGGGGGCCGTCGCCGGGGGGATCAACGGCGTCCTGGAGACCGCCGCCGCCATCGAGGGGACGATCCGCGACCCGGACGGAGACGCCTTCCAGGTCTACGACGCCGCGGTCTTCGCCAGGCCGGACCCGAGCTCCCCTTGGACCTTCGTCGCCGGCGACGCGGGTACTGGAGGTGACGGTTCCTATCGGGTCGACGGGCTGGCCTCCGGAACCTACCGAATTCGGTTCCTCGGTTTTTCATTGGCGAATCCCGGCGGCGCCCTGGCCGAGTTCTGGGACAACCGCGGAACCTTGGAGACCGGAGACGATCTGGTGCTGGCCGCCGGCCAGACCGCGACCGGGGTCGACGCCGTGTTGGGGGATCTCCCCAGCTCACCCGCGAACCCCGGCTTTGACGGCGGCGTCGATGGATGGACCGTCCTGGCCCCGGCGACGGGTGCCGTCGAGCACGACGTCGCCGACGCCCGCGGTGACGAGGACTCGGGCTCCGCCGTCGTCCGCAACCCCCTCCCGGGGGACACGTTCGCCGTGGTGCAGTGCCTCCCCGTCAGCGCCGGCACCCTATACGACGCAGGGGCCTGGACCCGCGTGACCAGCGATATCGCCGACGCACCCCGGGTCGACTTCAGGGTCGAGTACTTCAACTCCCTCGACTGCGCCGGCGAACCCGCCTCGGTCGAACGGCTTGGTGGGGTGGAGGGGTCCACCGCCGGGTGGGTCGGCGGGCTCGGGGGCCGTACCCGCGCGCCGCGGGACGCTTCCTCGGCTCTGGTCGGCGCGGTGGTCGACATCGGACCCGCCGTCGGAGCCACCGTCCATGTCGACGAGCTCTCGTGGGTCCGCGCCCCTGAGGTCTTCCGAGACGATTTCGAATCCGGCGGCTACTCGGCTTGGTCGAGGGTCGTCCAATAGGTTGGGTTGGAGGAAGCCCCCGGCGAAGGTCGGGGCTATCTACCGAGCGGCCGTCCCCTGAGCTCCGCCGTGGCTCCGGCGGCCCGGGGCCGCCGATCCGGCCCATCCGCCAGCCGCAGCGCCGGCGGCATCGCCAGTTCTGAGCCGTACCGTCGATACGCTTCGCGGAGTGCCAAGGGAGGCCGGCTCGGTGCGGCCCGACGTCGCCGGGGCAGACTCCGTTCGATCGAGGGTCCTGAATCCGCCGCTACGAACCGGCCGAGGGCCAGGATGAAGACGATGTAGAGGACCAGCAGAAGCAGGAAGATGGAAGCCAAGATGCGTTCCTCCCTCGGACCATGGGGCGTGGGGAGGGGGGCCGCGGCAGCAAAGGTAGAGTTCTGTTTGGACTGGAACCCTCGCCTTGCAACAAGAGGATCTCAAGCCGCCGCTTGACCCGCATCCGCAATCCGGCGGATCACCACTACATCTTTCGTTCTATGGAAGATGGCCAGGAGTCAGCGTGGCCATCGCCAGCCGGGCCACATTGAGCCTGGAGTTCGCATCTATGCAGAACGCCCCAGCCGGAGGCCAGGGCGCTCAGGACCTGAGGTCGGTTCTACGCGACCTTTGGCGGCTCCACTGGGACCGCCATGTGGGCTTCTTCTACTCCTCAGACATGGAGTCTACGATGTCGAAGCAGGCACTGCAGCCGGCTGCGCAGCAGCTAAGCGAGCCGGAGCAAACGCAAATACTGGCGTTGCAGGATCCGGAACAGCTGTCTCGTCCCTGCGAGAAGGGACCGTCGAACCATTCGTGGGAGAAGACTTCGACATGATCGGTCTTGGTCTCCGCCGGTGCCTCACGGGTGATCGTATGGGTCCCGATGGCGTCGGCGTCGACGTTTTCGGCCCTGTCGTCGGCGATGGCGGTGCCTGCTCCGAAGAGGAGGCCCAGGGCGAGGAGGAATAGGACGAGCTGGTGTCGTTTCATCGGCTTTCTCCCAGATTGTGGACAGATGGACAGAAGATAGACTGTGGCAGTTTAAATGTCAATTGGTCTTATTGATTACTCCAATTCGTGTGTTTCAGCCCTAGTCCAAGCTCCGTTCTGAGAAAGCGCGGGAACTGCTTGCGCGATGGCGTCGTCCAGGCCGAGCTCCCACACCCGGGTTCGACGGCGAAGGGGTGCCGGATAGAGTAGCTAGCGCGCAATGCAAGACCCACCCGCACCCGGTCCCCGGGACTTTCTGACGACCCACTGGAGCTTGGTCCTGGCGGCCCGGCCGGAGGGCGGTGGACCGACCCTGGCCCGGGAAGCTTTGTCGGAGCTGTTCCGCAGGTATTGGTATCCGCTCTACGCGTTCGTGCGTTTCCGGGGCTACGGGCCCGAAGAGGCCCAGGATCTCACCCAGGCGTTCTTGGCTCGCCTGCTGGAAACCGAGGGGCTGACCTCCGCCGACCCCGAGCGGGGTCGGTTCCGCTCGTACCTGCTGGGGGCGATGAAACATTTCCTCGCCAACCACTGGCACCGGGAACGCGCGAAGAAGCGCGGAGGCGGCGTGGGGGTCATCGATCTGGACGCCCTCGATCCGGAGGCCCGGTATGGCGTGGCGCAGGCGCCGCCCCCAAACCCGGACGCCGGCTTTGAACGGGAGTGGGCCCTGGCGATCCTGGGGAGGGCCTTGGAGGAGCTGCGTCAGGACTACGGCGCCAGGGGCCGAGGGGACCTTTTCGCCGCCCTTCAGGGTTGCCTGACGGGTGACGAGCCGAATCGTGGGGACGTGGCGGCGCGCCTGGGGCTCTCGGAGTGGGCGGTGAAGGTGGCGGTGCATCGCCTGCGGAAACGGTTCCGTGCCTCCATCCGCGCGGAAATCGCGGAGACGGTGGAGGGCCCCGGCGCCGTGGATGAGGAGATGCGCTATCTCGTCGGCGTCCTTCGGGGCGAGGGGGCCTGAGGCGTTGCGACGGATTCCGCGGAAGAATTTTCGCCCCCCTCTGTAACCCGGCCTTCGTTTTCCTTCAGTAGGGTGTGAAAGGAAGGCGAACCATGACCGACCCCGCGATGAAGCCCCGCACCTGCCCCCGCTGCCGAGCACCCATACCTCCCCAAGCTTCGGAGGCGATGTGCCCCGCCTGCCTGCTGTCCCAGGCCATCGGTTCCCCCGACGACGAGACCCTGGACCAGGGGGCGCCGAGATCGCCGGCGGCGTTGAGGGACGAGTCCCTGCCCGCGAACCTCGGCCCCTATCGACTCCTGCGGCTCTTGGGGCGAGGCGGTATGGGCACCGTCTACGAGGCGCAGCATCGGCCGACGGGGCGTCGCGTGGCCCTGAAGCGGCTGGACCGGCGGCTCGACTCCCCCGAGATGCGCCGGCGGTTTCTTCGGGAAGGGCGCCTGGCGGCCAGCGTCAGCCACCCCAACAGTCTCTACGTGTTCGGGTCCGAGGACGTCGACGGCACGCCGGTGATCACGATGGAGATCGCCGAGGGGGGCACCCTCCAGGACGAGCTTGTCCGCCGCGGACCCCTTCCGGTGCCGGAGGCGGTGGACGCCGTTCTCGACGTGGTCGCGGGCCTCGAAGCGGCCCAGGGTGTCGGGGTGCTGCACCGCGACGTCAAGCCTTCGAATTGCTTCCTCATCCCCGACGGCTCGGTGAAGGTGGGGGACTACGGTCTTTCCATCTCGACCCTCGGCAGCGACGACACTTACGCCACCGCCGCCGGCACCGTGATGGGGACGCCGGCCTACGCCGCCCCGGAGCAGCTGCGGGGGGACGACCTGGACCCGCGGGCGGATCTCTACTCCGTGGGGGCGACGCTTTTTTCCCTGCTCACCGGGGAGGCCCCCTTCGACGGCAGAAACGCGGTGCAGGTGGTGGCCAACGCCGTCCACCTTTCGCCCAAGGGCCTGGGGGAGCTGCGGGAGGAGGTACCGCCAGAGCTCGAGAGGATCGTCTCCCGCTGCCTGGCCAAGGATCCAGGGGACCGGTTCCCGGGCTACGGCGCACTGCGGGACGCCCTCTTGCCCTTCAGCTCCCAGAAGCGCCGCCCGGCGCCGACGGAGGTCCGCGCCCCCGCCGGTTGGATCGACTTTCTCTTGGCCTTCTTTGTGCCCTACGTGGTGCTCATGCTGGCGGTGGGGGGACCGACCTTCCATTTCCACTGGCTCCTCGAACGCACCCCCACCTCGGCGGTCTACTACGGGCTGTTCCTCGCATCCGGCCTCCTGTACTTCGCCGTAGCGGAGGGCTTCTGGGGGGCCGGGCTCGGCAAGCGGTTCAAGGGTCTCCGGGTGGTCCGGGCCGACGGCCAGAGACCCGGCCCGCTGCGGGCCCTGGTCCGGATCGCCGCCCCCATCCTGTCGATCGAGGCCGTCCGGCTGCCGCTGGTTTTCGCCACCATCGACGCGACCCGGATCGACGCCATCTGGCCGAGGGGAGCCCTGATCTATACCGGAGCGGCCCTGATCTGTCCGTGGATTCCCTTCGCCCTCGACGCCGCGGCTCGGCGCCTCGGTTCGCCGCCGCTTTGGGATCTCCTGAGCGGAACGGAGGTGGTCCTGGCCCCACCGGTGGAGGACCGGCCCCGGGTGGAGGCGATGCCCCCGCCGGTCGAAGCTTCGCCTTCGGGCGAGCCCCCTTGGCTAGGTCCGTTCCGGGTGGAGGGGGTCGTCGAGCCGGGCCGCTGGCTGACGGCGACGGACCCGGTGCTGAACCGGCCGGTGTGGCTGTTGCGGCGTCAGGGGGACGGGCCTTCGGAGGCGCGCCGTGCCACCTCGCGGCCCGGCCGACCCCGCTGGCTGCAGGGGGTCGAGGGGCCGGACGGATCTTGGTGGGACGCCTACGGGGGTAGCCCCGGGGCCCCCCTGCGGGCCCGGCTGGCCACGGCCGGGGGGACGGCCTGGAGCGATCTTCGCCACTGGCTGCACGACCTGGCCCACGAGCTTTGGTCCGCGTCCCCCGAGGGGACCCTGCCTCCGCAGCTCGGCCTCGACCACGTGTGGTTGACCTCGTCGGGGCGGGCGGTGATCTTGGACGTTCCCTGGCCGTCGGGGAAAGCGCCGGCCAAGGTTTTCGGCGTCGAAGACCTGGCCGGGAAGCAGCGTTTCCTGCACGCCCTGGCCGCCGAGGTGGAGACCACGGGTACCCCCCTCGACGCGCGACCGGTGCTGGAGAACCTCTCCCAGGGTCGGTTCGAAAAGCTGAGCTTCCTCGTCGGCGTGCTGCAAAGCCTGCGGGACCGGCCCGCAGCCCTGAGCCGCAGGGCCAGGGCCGGGGCCCTTCTGCTGCTGCCGGCCTATTCCCTTGTGATGTCTCTGCTGGGATCCATCGCCGGCGCCGAAAACACGGGGCCCCTGGTGTCGGGCTACTTCGGGTCCCTCCCGTTTTTCGTCCTGATCGTGGTCGTCGCCATTTGCGGGGTCACCCAGCTAGTCTTGGTGCCGTTCCGCATCACCGTCGGCCACCGCCTCTTTCGCCTGTCGGTGATCGACGCCACCGGCCGCTCGGCGAGTCGGCGACGAAGGCTGGTGCGCTGGGGGTTCGCCTGGTTGCCCTTGATTGTCGCGTTCGCGGCGACGGTGTGGGCCGAGCAAGGCCTCGCCTCGATCTGGCCCCGCCTCTGGCTCGGCCTGTGGCTCGGGCTCGTCTTCCAGACGGCCCTGGACCCCCAGCGGGGTCTCCACGACCGGCTCGCCGGGACTTGGGTCGTTCGCCGCTGATCCCCCGCCCCCGTTCTCGATCCCGCTTCTCTAAACTCTGGCCGGGCGGAGCTTCCGCCCAGGAAGGCTTTCCCATGCATATGGATACCCCCGCGCGCCGCCACGACCTCGACGCCCTCCGCGCCTTCGCCATGCTCCTGGGCATCGTGCTCCACGGCGCGCTGTCGTTCTTTCCCGTGCTCTGGCCGGTCCAGGACAGTCAGCAGAACCCCCTCTTTGGAGCCGCGGTGGCGGCGATCCACGGCTTCCGCATGCCGGTCTTCTTCGTCATGAGCGGGTTCTTCACCGCCATGCTGTGGCGCCGTCGGGGGCTACGGTCGCTCCTGGGCCATCGATTTCGTCGGATCGTGCTGCCGCTGCTCCTGGGGCTGTTGACCGTCGTACCGGCGGTGGAGTGGGTGTCCGCCAAGGCCATCGAGTCCGCATCCACCTCCGCCGCTGCTGCGGTGAAAGACGCCGGTGGCGTCGGGGTCCCGGGTGCGGCGCTGGAGGCGACCGACGAGCCGGATCCCGCCACCGGTTTGACGCCCCTTTCCCGGGCCGCGGCGGAGGACGGGCCGGACTCGGTGAAGCGCCTGCTGTCGGCGGGGGTGGCGGTAGACGCCCCCAACCGGGACGGATCCACCCCCCTCCTCGTGGCGGCGCTGTTCGGCAACCGCGGGGCTGTGGAGCTGCTGATCGAATCTGGGGCTGACCTCGATCGGCGGGGGCCCGACGGATCGACGGCCCTACACACGGCGGCCTTCTTCGGCCGTCCCCAGGTGGTCCGCCTGCTGCTCGACGCCGGCGCCGACGCCACGCTCCGCAACGGCTACGGGCAGACCCCGAGCGAGGTACTGGCGGCGGATTGGCAAACCACCTCGTTCTTCGCCCAGATGGTGGGGGTGGAGTTGGAGCAAGGGACCCTGGAGGCGTCGCGGGCCGAGGTCGCCGAGCTCCTGTCCGTCGGTGGCGATTCCACGGCCGCCGCCGCCGAGGGGCAGGGTAGCGGCGACTCGGCGAGTCTCTTCCGTCTTCTGCACGAGCCCTTCTTCCACCATCTGTGGTTCCTGTGGTTCCTCTGTTGGTACGTCGCCGGCTTCGCCCTCTGCGTTTGGGCCGGCGGGCGACTCGGCCTGGGGTCCACGGCGGGGTGGCGCCGGATCGTCCTGTCCCCTTTTCGCTGGCTCTGGCTCGTCCCCGTCACCGCCCTTCCCCAGGCCCTGATGGGGCGGCTGGCGCCGGTCTTCGGCGCCGATACCTCCGCGGGGCTTCTCCCGATGCCCCACGTGCTCGTGTTCTACGGCCTGTTCTTCGCCTTCGGCGCCCTCTACTTCGAAGCCGGTGACGCGGAGGGGAAGGTGGGGAGACGCTGGTTCCTGACCCTGCCCCTCGGCCTCTTCGTCCTATTTCCGATCGGCCTCGGCCTCACCTTTTCGGGGCTGCAGAACGCCGAGCCCGCCGTCCGCGTGGCCGCGGCGCTGGTCCAGGGTGCCTACCCCTGGGTGATGCTCTTCGGCCTGATGGGTCTCTCCCGCCGCGTCTTGGGTAGTCACCGGCCATGGGTCCGCTACCTCTCGGACGCCTCCTACTGGCTCTATCTGGCCCACCTGCCGCTGATCCTCGGCGCGCAGCTGCTGGTGCGGGACTGGAACCTCCCAGCCTCGGTGAAGCTGACGCTGGTTTGCGTGGGGGTGACGGTCATCCTCATGGGAATCTATCGGGTGGCGGTGCGTTACACCTGGCTGGGGCGGTTTCTGAATGGCCCCCGGGAGCGCCCCGTCCGTCCCGCCGCGCCGCGGCCGGTCTGACGCCGCCGCCGTTAGTCAGCGTGTTGGCGGTGGGCCCGCAAGGCTTCGGCGGCGAGGGCCAGGTCCGCACGGAGGCTGGCTTCGAGATCCGCGCGGGCGGCGGCGCCGGGAACCCGGAGCACCGCCGCCGGGTGGTAGGTGGCGAGGGTGAAGGGCGCGTAGGGGCTGGCCACGGGCCGGCCCCGGTCCCGCTTCAGCCGAACGTGCCGGCCGATCACCGCCCGCGAGGCGGTGGCGCCGAGGCAGACCAGTAGGGGAGGGCGGATCCTCCGGAGCTCCGCGTCGAGCCAGGGGAAGCAGGCCGAGACTTCGGTTTCCGAAGGGGTACGGTGGATCCGCCGCACCCCCCGGGCTGAGCGGGGGTCGGGTCGGATGTGGTGGGCGAAATGCTTCACCGTGTTGGTGAGGTAGAGGGTTTCCCGATCGAGGCCGACGGCGTCGAGGGCGGCGTCCAATATCCGGCCCGCCGGGCCGACAAACGGTCGACCGGCGCGCTCCTCGACGTCCCCAGGCTGTTCCCCCACGAGCACCAGCGGAGCGTTCTCCGGCCCCTCTCCGAAAACCGGCTGGCCCGCGTCGCACAGGGGGCAGGCGCGGCATCCCCCCAGGGCACCGGACAGGGCTTCGAGGGCGTCGGAGCGGGGGAGGAAGGTGCGGGCGGGCGGGTGCCCCCCCGGTTCGAGCATCGAGTTCGTACGGCCGCGGGCGGACCGGATCAGCTCAGGAATCAGCTCTGCTTCCGGCAGGGTTCCCCAGTGTCGGACGGGGAGCTCGGCTTTCATGGCCCGGACCTTGAGTCGGGCGGGGTTGAAGATGGAGCGATAGTAGGTCCGCCAGAGGTCCTCCAGGGCGTCGGCGGCGGGGGCTTCGTGGCGGGGGACGCCGGGCCCGAAGTCGAGGGATTGCAAATCCCAGGACGCGGAGGCTTCAGGGGTGAGGATCATCCATCGCTGGTCGTTGAACCGCTCGACGAAAAAGGGCGCGACCTTGGGGACGATGCCGTGGTCCGGTCGGTGCCAGGCGATGAACCAGGGCTCGCCGTCGTCCCCCTGGACCCGCCGGAACCTCACGAACGCCTTCATCTTGTGGGCGTCCCGGCGTACCGCCTTCTCCATCGAGCGCATCTGCGCAACGTCGGGGTCGACGTCGATGGACAGCAGTCGCCGCTCGCCGCCGCGGGTCAGTCGCCAGAGCACCCGATAGAGGAGGGACCAGCGCCGGGGATCCCGGTGGTAGGCGACTTCTTTGGCCAGGGGCGGAAAGGACGCCGGGACGCGGGGCGCTCGTATCGGGGGAGCCCGTATCGGGGTCGTCTGCGCCGGGGGCGGCGGTTGGGAATCCTGGGCGAGGGATGGGGCAGAGGGGGGCGGCGCGTCCGCGACGGCGAAGAGGGAGCCCTGGTGCTCGCCGTTCTCGGGTACCCACTCAACCGCGTCGTGGGGGATGCCACTGGTGATCAGGTCCCGGGCCCGCAGGCGCCAGTCGTCGAAGGTGGGCTCGAAGGGAACGCGCCGGAGCATGGATCGGATCAGAGCTCGCCGGAGAGGACCGACGGCTCCGCCGCGGCGGGGGCGGCGGCCGGGGCGGTGAAGTCCAGCTCGAGCTGACGGGTGACGGGGGCTTTGCCCGCCCGCAGCCGCTCCCGCAGCCCCGGATCGTCGAGGCGCAGGGCGTCCGGATTGCGGTCCGCCGTCACTACGAACGGGAGCGCGCGCTTCACCGCCACCCGGAGTTTGGCGAGGTCGTCCACCCGCAGGGGGTGCCAGCGGCGGATGCGGAGGATCCGCTTGGCGTTGCGCACCCCGATTCCGGGGATCCGGAGGAGCGCCGGGTAGGGTGCGCGGTTGATGTCGACCGGAAAGAAGTCCCGGTGCTCGAGGGCCCAGGCGGTCTTGGGATCGAGGTCGAGGTCGAGGTCCGGTTTGCCGTCCCCCACCAGCTCGCCGACGTCGAAACCGTAGAAGCGCATCAACCAGTCGGCCTGGTAGAGCCGGTGCTCGCGGACGAGTGGCGGGGCCTGGGCGGGGAGCCGGGCGTCGCCGTGGGGGATGGGGCTGAAGGCGGAGTAGTACACCCGTTTGAGCCGATGGGCGCCGTAGAGATGGGAGGCGGTGCCCAGGATCGAAGCGTCCCGGGCATCGGTGGCCCCCACCACCATCTGGGTCGACTGGCCGGCGGGGGCGAAGCGGGGGGCTTTCCGGGAGCGCCGCCGCTCCTCCCGGGATTCGTCCCGGCGCTCGCGGATCACCGCCATGGCGTCTTCGATGACCGACAGCTGCTTCTCCGGCGCCAGCCGATCGAGATCGACCTGGGAGGGCAGCTCGACGTTGGCCGATAGACGGTCGGCCCATCGGCCGGCCTCCGCCAGCAGCTCGTCCGCCGCTCCGGGGACCGCCTTGAGGTGAATGTAGCCGCCGAAGCCGTGGTCCAACCGCAGGGTGCGGGCTACCGCGATGAGCTGCTCCATCGTGTAGTCCGCGCTCTGGATGATCCCAGACGACAGGAACAGGCCCTCGATGTAGTTGCGACGATAGAAGTCGACGGTGAGCTCGACGACGTCCTCCGGCCGGAAACGGGCGCGGCGGGTGTCGCTCGAAATACGGTTGACGCAGAACTGGCAGTCGTAAATGCAGTAGTTGGTGAGGAGCAGCTTGAGCAGGGAGATGCAGCGCCCGTCCGGCGTGTAGCTGTGGCAGATACCGACGCCGTCGGTGTGACCGAGCTTGCCCTTTCGACCGGAACGGCGGGCGCCGCTGGAGGCGCAGGAGGCATCGTATTTGGCGGCGTCGGCGAGCACGGCGAGCTTGTCCCGCAGGCTTCGGGCGCGCCGTACCGCCGCGGTCCCAGTGTCCCCCGGGTTCTGTGGCCGGTGGAGGGCCGTTCCGGTAGCGGGAGCTGCCGTCGCCCCACCAGGGGACGTGCCGCGGGGTGAAACGACTCGGCTGGGTGCGGACGAACGAGCTTGTACAGCGGAGCCTGCGCTGGAGGGACTCGACACTCGTTGGGTCGCCTTCTAATGCCGCCGCCGCCACGGACGTGACGTGGACGTAGGCATGGACGTGTATGTGGAGGGGGAGGGAAAGGAAGGGATTAGAGCGGTGTTACGCCCCTTTACCGCCCCAGCCTATACGAGAGACCGCCGCCGCCGCAAGCGATCCTCAGCGCAGGGCCCCCCGCTCCACCAGCGCCGCCAGGGCGTCCCGCCAAACCGGCCAGTCGTGGCCACCGTCGAGGACGGCGACGGCGTCGGGCTTCACATGTTCGGCGAAACGGGCGTGGTCTTCGGCGCCGCGGTCGTCCCGCCCGTAGCCGAGGAAGACTTTCGTCGGGGAGGCTTCCCCGTCCCGATCCATCAGCCAGCCCCAGGCGTCCCGGAACACCCGCTCGCGCTCGCCCCCGGGTTCGTAGCCCTCTATGCTCCCGGCCGCGTCCACGTGGTCGAGGAGGTCACCGGGTCCGACGTAGGGAGCCAGCAGCACGATGCCGGCGATCACCGACCGCTGTTGTTCTCCGAGGAGGAGGGCGCCGGCGCCCCCGAGGGAGGTGCCGACGAACCAGATCTCGTCCCGCCCCCGTTTCCGGGCGGGGGCCAGGATGTCCTCTTCGATCCGCTGGCGGATGGCGCCGCGTCGGTAGTAGCCGATGTAGGCGTCGGCGGCGACGATCTCGGCGTCCGGCCGGGCGTCGCGGATCACCTCCACCAACCCTTCCCGCTCGAAGGCCTCCGGCCTATCGAAGAAGCCCGGTAGC
>JBCDIS010000083.1:0-30633 GCA_038748685.1 Acidobacteriota bacterium
ATTCAGCAGTTCCAGATCCAGCAACAGTTCTAGCCAAAGTTCTAACCCCTGTTACAGGCCTCCCGGACAGACAACAATAAAATTCAATGGAAATTGATGCGTTGCGTGACCACCGACCTGCTACGGTGGTACTCCTTACCCGTGCCCCCGTAGAAGTAGAGCTAGATTGTGGATACGACGTCTCCCCCCACGACCCAACGTCCTTGGAAGCAAGGCGATCTGTTAGAACTTGCCATTGAAAGCTTGACCGACTCCGGAGATGGGCTGGGGCGGTGGGGCGATCGCGTGGTTTTTGTACCGGATACGGTGCCGGGCGATCGCGTGGAAGCTCGGTTATTAGTCGCCAAACCTCGATTTGGTCGGGCCCAATTGCGCCATGTTTTGATGCCATCACCGAAGCGGGTGCGGGAAGCCTGCATTGTGGCGGATAAATGCGGAGGCTGCCAATGGCAAGGGGTGAGCTACGACACCCAACTCGCAGCAAAACAGCAGTTGGTGGAAGACGCATTAACCCGAATTGGTGGGTTTGAGGACCTCGCCGAGCTCCGCGCCGAAGCCGAAGATTGACGGGAGGCGCGGGGCACCTCAAGGCAGGATTCGAAAGAGCCGCAGCCCTTCGGAGCCATCTCGCATCTCCACCTCCTCCACGGAGTGGCCGGTCACCAGCTCACCGGCCCAGTCATGGGCATTATCACTGACGAGAATCGAGTTGGGAAACTCCTTGGAGCGGCCGTGGACTCGGGCGGCGACGGCCATCGGATGTCCGACGACGGTGTACTCCATTCTCACGTCCGACCCGATGTTGCCGGCGATGACCTCCCCGAGATGGACCCCGATGCTGATCTGCATCGGTGCGCCGCGCAGGGTGACCGCCTCGTCCCGCCCGAGCGCGTCGACCGCCTCCAACATCTCGAGGGCGGCCTGGAGGGCATCTTCAGCGACATGGATCGATGAGACGGGTGCGCCGAACACAGCGACCAGCGCGTCTCGACGGTAGCGATGGATCCTGCCCCGCAGCCTCGCCACGATTCTGCTCATCCGACTGAAGTACCGATTCAGGAAAGCCACCAGCTGGGGCGGATCGAGATGGCAGGTCAGGTCCGCGAAGTCTCGGATGTCCGACATCAGAATGGCGACGACGCGGGCTTCTCCGAGGAAGCGGTCGATGTTGCTGCGATCCAACAGCTCGTCCACCACCGCCGACGGCGCATACTTCTGGAACATCCGGCGAAGGTGGGTCTCACGGTCGGCCTGGCGCTCCAGGTCTCTTCCGAGCCGCTTCTGCAATCGCCGCAAGGCCTGGCTCTCGAGCGCCTGATCGATGATGACCCTGAGCTCTCTCTCGTTCCAAGGCTTGGTGACATAGCGATGGACCGAGCCGGTGTTGATCGCTCGTATCGTTGCCTCTATGTCGACGAAGCCGGTCAGGAGGATGCGCACCGTTTCCGGATACTGGTCCGCCAAGGACTCCAACAGCTGGACTCCGGTGATCTCCGTCATCCGCTGGTCCGCCAGCACGAGGTGGATTGGCACCCGGCGCAGGACATCGAGGGCCTCCCTGGCGGACGCCGCCGTGAAGACAGAGTAGTCGTCGCCGAAGGCGGCTTCGAAGACCGTGCAGTTGTGCTCCTCGGCGTCGACGAAGAGTATCGGCCGCGGATCGGACTCGGTCGGGCCCGTGATCAGAGTCGGCTCCGTGCTCGCCATCCAGCCCACGTCCCACGTCGAGATCTCGGAGTCCCGATTCGCCTCCGAAACGCCAGCGGTCCCTGGGGACTGGGGCGGCCACCAGGATTCCGTCGATCCGCCGGTGTCCGGATCGGACGAACTGCCCGTGGAACCGGAAAGGCCTGAGGCTGCCTCAGCTAGCCCAGGGCCGAGGGAACTGCGGGCCAAGGTCGTCGACTCCGCGGCCTCTCGTTCGAACGTTGACAGGGCCGAAGCTACCGCCTTCGTACTCCACGGTCGGCTCTCTCGATCCTTCTCCAACAGGCGATCGATCAGATCCGACAGCGCCATGGGGACCTTAGACTCCAACCTGTGGGCAGGCGTTTGCCGGTGCGTGCATATTTGGAGCAGTACCTCCGCCGAAGTCTTCCCGTCAAAGGGCGCCCGGTGGGTGGAGGCGCGGTAGAGAAGTACGCCGAGGGAGTACAGATCGGACCGGTGATCCAAGTCCAACCCCCTGGCCTGCTCGGGGGACATATAGTGGTATGTGCCGACCACTGACCCTTCCCCAGAAATGGAGGACTCGTCGTCGTGGAGCCGCTTTGCCAGACCAAAATCCAAGATCTTGGCGTGCCCATCGCGTGTGACCATCACGTTGCCGGCCTTCAGATCCCGATGAATGATCCCCTTGGCGTGGGCAAAAGCGAGGCCTTCGGCCACTTCCCAAAGCAAGCGCAGTACGCAGCTCAGATCGAGACGCTGGGCGTTGAGCAGCTCACGAAGGGTCTGCCCTTCGACCAGTTCCATCACGATGTAGTCCTGGGAACCGCTCTCGAAGATCTGGTGGATCTGAACCGCCGCAGGGTGGCTGATCTGGGCAGCCAACCTGGCCTCCCGCCGAAACCGCTGGCGGGCCTTGGACCTGCGGTGGGCCCGCGAACGGATGACTTTGACGGCGACCCAACGCTCGAGGGTCTCGTCGTAAGCCCGGAAGACCTCGCCCATACCTCCCCGACCAAGAGGTTCCTCCAATCGAAACCCCCGCAGCTTCGGGGGCTTCATCGCGTCCCCGAGAGGGATCCGCTCGCCTCGGAGCCCTTGGGCTGCGCGACGCGGAAGACTTCGATCGGCTGATCCCGCCCCCGTAGGACCACGGGTTCCAGCGCAACGGCGTCGACCAGGTGCCGGGTTCGGTCGAGGGTGCTGCGGGTGATCAGGATGCCGTTGGCATCGTCTTTGGTCAGCTCCCAAAGCCGCGCCGCGACGTCAACCGCCTCACCGATCACCGAATACTCCATCTTCTCCTCGGCACCAAGGTTCCCAGTGATCGCCTCGCCAAAATGAATCCCGATACCCATCGAGATGGCTTCGCCGAGGAGATCAGGGGCCTTCCTCCGATTGAACTCCTCGATTGCGGAGAGGATCTCCACAGCGGCCCCTACCGCGTTGTCGGCATTCGTCATCGAAGACTTGGGAGCACCGAACACGGCGATCCCGTTGTCGACCATCGTTCCCTGATGGCGGGCGACGATTCCATGCACCACACCCAAGTAGGCGTTGAGGAACGCGACGACCCGGGTCGCCGGGAGGCGTAGGCTGAGATCGTGGAAGCCATGGACGTCGCAGTAGAGCGCGGCGACGATCCGTAGCTCACCGGGGAGGGGGTTCTGCCCTCGGGAGTCGATCAGCGCGTCGACAACCTCCGCCGGTGCGAAACGCTGGAACGCTCGTCGGATCTCCCGTTCCCGGGCGACCTTCTGCTTGAGCTGCTCCATGAGCTGCTGGTTACGCCGCCGAAGCTCGTAGCCTTCGAGGGCGCGATCAATCGCAATCCGCAGCTCCTTGGGTTTCCACGGCTTGGTGGCGTAGTGGTGGACCCGACCCGAATTGATCGCCTGCAGGACCGTGTCGACGTCGCTGAAGCCCGTGAGGATCATTCGGACGACGTGGGGAAGCTCCGCCTTGATCACCTCGAGAAGTTGAACCCCGGTCGTGCCCGGCATCCGCTGATCCGTGACAACGAGGTGGATCGGAGTACGGCGAAGGATGTCCAGGGCTTCCTGGGCCGACGACGCTAGGTGTAGCTCGTAGTCGGTCTGGAATGCCGCCGAGAAGATCACCAGGGCGGATTCCTCGTCGTCGACATAGAGAATCGGTGCTCGCTCAGACATGGGGACCCTCGATCGGCGGCTGTACCGGAAGCAGGACCGTGACCTCGGTACCCTCTCCGGAAGCCGTCTCTTCGACTCGGATCGATCCGCCGTGCCTCTCGACAATTCGGCGACTGATCGACAAGCCGAGGCCAGTTCCTTGGTCGGCCGCCTTCGTGGTGAAGAAGGTGTCGAAGGCTCGTTCTCGGACGTCCGGGCTCATTCCTCTACCGGTATCGCGAATCGAGACCCGCACGCGGTCCGAGTCGGCGAGAGAAGTGGTGACCGTGATGGTGCCCTCGCCCTCGATGGCCTGCACAGCATTGACCAGCAGATTCATGAAGACCTGGTTGAGCTGGCCGTCGAGGCAGCGGATCTCGGGGACCTCGGGGCCGTACCAGCGAACCACATCGATACGTCCACGAATCTGGTAGTGAATGAGAACGAGGGTGGAGTCGAGGGCAGAGCTCAGCTCCAGACTCCTGACTTCACCCTGGTCCGGGTGGGAGAAAGTCCCCAAATGCTTGACGATCTCGGCGGTCCGATCCGCGCCGTCTTCGATCGCCGCCAACAACCGTTCCAAGCGCCCCCCCAGCGCACGGAATCGATCTCCACGGTCTCCCGGGGCCACCATGTCGGACAACTGTTCGAAGTTCCGAGCCAGGGAGGGTACCCCCGAAGCGATGAAGTTGATCGAGTTGGTCATCTCGTGGGCGACCCCCGCCACCAACTGTCCCAACGCCGCCATCTTTCCCGAGAGCATCAGCTGCGTCTCGACCCGCCGGATCTCTTCCTCCTTCTGACGGAGTGCAGCCTCACACCGCTCCAGGGCTTCCCATTGAGGGCCGGCCCGGTCTAGGGACTCCAGGCGGCTCCGTCGAAACCGTTCGAGTACCACTCCGGCGGCCACCGCCATGGCGATCAGCACCAAAGACCACCAGTTCATCGTTCCCCCGAAGACTGCTTCCGCTCTCGGATTCCAGGATTCGAAGGGGGCGGTTTCGGCCAGGGAAATCGCCACAGCAGGACCACAGGTTCCGCCGCTGGCCTTGTCCCACAAGCGCCCGGTGACGGCCAACCAGTAGCCGTGGTGCCAAGGACTTCCGGAGCCTCATCCGACAGCCAGGCCCTCGAACCTAGCTCGGCTGTCCCCTGGTCTCTCTCCAACCCACCAGCCGATAGATCAGCGGCGGAGACAGCCCACACCAGGAGCACCGCCGCCAAGGGACCGGATGCGCTCGACAGCTTCGACATTTCCAACAAATAGTCTCAAGACATAGACTTTGATGTCAATCAGGGCCATTATGCCTATTCATATTGAACCAAAATTTGGATCGCTAGGCCTGGACCTCCTCAGCCGAGCCCTAGACCATTCGCACAGGGCCCTACCTTCGAATAGGCCGCTTGCCGATGCCGTACCCACCGCCAAGGAGGCCACGATGGACGTCCACGGCGGAAAGCTCATATGCAAACACTGCGGTCACAATGACTTCGCCCATCGGCGGGCGCAGCTCAACACCGCGGGGCTCACCCTCTTCGACCTGGATTTCCTGAACAAGTCGGCGGACGTCTACGCCTGCAAGCGATGTGGATTCCTCCACTGGTTCCTGCCGCCCTCGAATCCGGAATGAGCCTCCAGATGTCGAGGGTCAGGTCCGCCGAGGGCTGGCGGACCTGACCGTGGATTGAAATCAGAAGTTACGGCAGACCAGCGACCGGATGTAGCAGACGTTGCTGTTGCCGGTGGTCGACCAGGAGCTGCCGTTCCACCAGCTGTAGACCCCGCCCATCGGACCGTCAAGGCCGTACGTGGCGTAGGTGTCGTAACCGGCTTCCTGACAGTAGGCGGCCGCCGAGTTGTTGAGGGTCGTGTTCGTGGTGCAGTAGCTCGGCCAATTCACGCCGATGCGGTAGACCGGTGCGGGCTCGGGGTAGTAGGGCACGTTCTGGGTCTGGCAAGACAGGTTCTCGATGTAGCAGACGTTGCTGTTGCCGGAGGTGGACCAGGAGCTGCCGTTCCACCAGCTGTGGACCCCGCCCTTCGGACCGTCGACGTCGTAGTGGAGGTGGTACGAGCCGTTGCCCAGCTCTCGGCAGTACTGGCGGGCGCTGTTGTCGAGGAGGGTCTTGGTGGTGCCGGTGGTGCAGCTGGAGCCGGAGACCCCGAGGGCATAGCCCCCGCGCTCGGGAATCTCGGCGTAGATGTCCTGCACCCAAGTCCAGGCCAGGGCGTAGTAGAAGAAGCTCGCGGTGGCGCTGGTGGGAATCCGCGTGTCGGTGACGTTGAGCTCGACGGTGTAGAGGGTGTTGGTGGAAAGCGCGTCGGCGTCGATCTCGATGATCTCGACGTTGTCGTCGAAGCTGGCGGAGGTCCCCAGCACCACGCCGGTCGACTTGTTCTTCACAATCAGGTCGAGATCGCTCAATTCGTTGACCGCGCTGGTGAGGGACGGGTTGCTGGTCCACACCAGCGCCACCCGCAGATGCTTGCCCACCGGCTTCACAAAGGGGGTGCGGATGTCGAACGTGAACACGTCACCCTTGTCGGTGTCGTCGAGGCTGCCTTTGGCCATGCCGTGGACCGCCTGGCCGCCGGGGGACACCGAGGTGTGGTTGCGGGCGAACCAAACGGCGTCGGTGCCGGAGATGGTGCCGGCGCCGTCACGCCCGTCTTCGGAGGCATTCCAGTAGCCGCCGTCGACGTTGCGCGCGGTCACCAGGATCGCCGCCTTCACCGCCTCCGTGCTGTCCACCATCCGGGCGTCGGCGCTGATGACGTCGGCGACGATGCCGTTGGTCACAGGCGCCGAGATGCTGGTGCCGCACCACAGATTGAAATCGGGCAGGCAGTCGTCGGTGGCTCTGGCGGTGGACGGGAACGGATGGATGCCGGGGGTGACGACGTTGGGCATCTCCCGGTCCCCGGCGCTGCCGGAGATCGCCGAGCCGTAGATCGGCGCGGGGTTGGTGGTCTGGGTGCAGCTTTCGATGACGAAGAACCGCTCCTCCAGGTGGCGGACGTTGCCCACCGAAAGGCCGTTGTAGTGGGGCCAGTGGGCCACCATGCTGTGGCCGCCGTTGGCGGTGGGGTTCGAGAACATGGTGAACGGCGCCCGGTAGGAGAAGTCGTCCATCACCCGGCTGCGATTGGTGGTGGTGGTGCCGGAGTAGTAGGTGGTGCTCTGGCTGAGGGACTGGACGTCGTTGGCGACGATCCACGCCTGGGAGGAGGTGGTTTCGTAGTTCCAGCTGTTCCGGTGGTAGGCGTCGATGCCGCGGGCGGAGTTCCACATCGCCTTGAAGGTGATGTTGGAATGGTCGACGCGGGAGGCGCCGGCGTCGAGGTCGACGTTGGCGGGGTCCACCCCCATGCAGGAAGTGTTGTCGGGGTGGACGTGGGACTCGAAGGTCCCGGCGTGAACGCCGCTGCCGTCGACGCCGTAGGGCAGAGTGGACCAGACGTGGAACGCGGACTCGTTGTAGCTGGAGTAGGCGTAGGTGGTGGGCTCATCGTCCATCACCGGCTCGATGGCGGCGATGGCCGGATCCCGCATGAGGCGAACGAGGGTCCTACGATCGACCCGGACCCGCAGGGTCCCGTCGTCATACTCGCCGAGCGGGGACAGGGCCTCCTCCGCGAGGCCGTACTGCCGGAGTAGGACATCGCGGTCGAGCACGGGTCTCTGGTTCAGCAGGGCTCGGCTGTGGGACCGCAGCTCCTCAGCACCGTGCTCGTACTTGTCGAGGTGCCGCACCGCCGGACGCAGCAGGATGAGATCGACCCGCAGCTCTTCGCCGGCTTCGAGGGCGTCGAAGGTAGCGTGGAGGCCAGGGGTCAGGTTCCCGTACCGAGCTTCGAGGGTCGCCCGCTCCTTCTGCCGCAGGGCCTCGAAGTCGTCCCAGGACCCGAGCTCCGTCGACGAAGACCGCAGCTCGATCCGGCCCTCCGGTGTGACCACCTTACGGACCTCCACCGGCTCCCCGAGGGTGTTGGGTAGGTTCACCTGGCCACGGGCGAGGACGCGCTCCCCCTCCCCCGCCGAGGCCACGGCCGGGGCCAGGCCTATCGTCAATGCGAGAACGGTGTACAGGGCGGGACGCCTCGACATCGCTGGATTTCTCATGCTTCATGCCTCCTGTAGTTTTTAGAAACATGCACATTTTAACATAGAACAGATCTCCTGATCAGGCATAATGCTTTTACGCTCCCCGCCTAACACCGTCGCCCTCCACCGGCATCGCCCCCCCTTGACGGGCCGATGGCCTCAGATGGGCTGGCGGCGAAACATCCGAGGCTCGCAGCCCCTTAGGGCCACGAGCTTGGCGGCGGGTCGGAAGGCGCCTTCGAAGGAGGGGGCAGGGTCCTCGCTCAGGGTCCGGTAGAAGGCCCCGGCAAACCGGATCGCGTAGAGGTCGTCGACGCCGGGGGGCATGCCGATGGCCACCTCGACTGTTTGGGCGATCCGTCGGGCTTGCTCGAAGGTGCCGCAGGCGTTGAGGAGGACACAGCGAAGCCCGGAGTCGACGAACTCGGCCAGCAGGTCGGCGAAGGCGTCACCGTCGATGGCCTCCGCTCCGTCCGGGCCGTCGAGGAAGAGCCCGCGATCGCCGGCGTGGCCGCTGAAGTGCAGGAGGTGGGGGCGAGCCCCACGAAGGCCCGCCAGAAGGCTCTCTGCAGACGCGGCGGGCAGGAAGGTGGTCTCGAAACGCTCCCGCGCCCCCGCGAGGGCGTTCTGGATCTCCTGGAACTCCCGATCGATTCGCAGCCACTTGGCCCACTCCGGGTCGGCCCCTAGAAAGAGGGCCCGCAGGGGCTCCCCCTCCAGGGATCCCGGACGGGGGGCCGGCGACCGTTCCCGGGAGGCGGGGTAGAGATCCCGAAGCAGGGCCCGGACCGAAGGGTCCTTCGCTTCGAGGTCGGGGAGCATAGCCTCCAGCGCCGGAGCGGTGCCTGCCCCGGGGGCCAGGAGCTGCAGGCGCCGGTCGAGCTGTTCCAGGCGAAAGCGGCGGCCCGGGTCGAGGGCCCCGCCCCGCCGAAGAAGAAGCACCTCTTGGACGACGGTCGGTGGATGTGTTGGGTTGCTCACGTCGCTCCTCCGGCCGTCTCCGGCCAGAAGGCCGCCAGGGTCACCGCCAGCAGACCCAGAAGCAGAATCCCGAGGATCAGATAAACGCAGCCGTTGGAGTGGAGCGACGCCGCCTTGTCCAGATCCGCCGGCTTCGGGCCGACGGCCTTGCGCCGCCAGTCCCAAAGGACCCGGCTGACCGTACCGTGGTGCCCCAGCCGGCGGAGCGCCAGCATCTCCGGAAGCAGTCCTTCGGTCGCCTTCCTGCGGTCAAAAACCTTGGGTACCGCCAGGGAGATAGCCAACCGCTGGGGCCCTGTGGCGCCGTGGAACCGTCGGGGCTCAGACCGGTGGACGACCCTGGACACGGGTTCGGCTTCTGGCCTGCTCCGCCGCTCGGCCTCCTTCCGCTCGATGACCACGAGCTTGGACCCTTCCCACGCGGTGAGGACCCCCAGGGCCAGCTGTTGGGCAACGGGATACAGCCCGTCCTCCAGCCAATCGAAGACCAGCGTCTCGACGTCGGTCCTGGGGCGCTCCTCCGCCAGCCAGGTGGGATAGGACACGCCTTCGATCACCAGGCGGTCGATGCCCCCCGGCTGCCGACGCCGCTGTTCGAGGTAGGCGCGGACGAAGCCGTCCACCAGCTTCCTTCTCTCGTCCAGGGCGATACCGTCGACGGCGGACCGAAGATCGGAGCCCAGGGTCGCCGTCGCGTCGTCCTGCGCCAAGCGATGGACCCTTCCGAGCAGGGCGTCGACCGCCGCCGAGCGGACGAAGGGATGCCGCTCCACCTCGAGCACGTTGCCGATGCGGCGCAGCAGGCCCGTTTCCGTCAGCGTCGCCGCCCCCTCCCCGGCGCTCCGGGAGGCTGGGTCGTCGCCGGGGAGGTCGATCCAGCTGTAGGCCCGCAGCACCGCCCCGAACCGCGTTTCCCTCACCGTCACCTCGTGATCCCGGAGGGATCCGTCGGCGGGGGCGTCGGTGGAACGGCGGAACCAGCGTTCGAGCAGCTCCGTCGCCGATCCGGGGCGGGCGTCGACGGCGGATCCGAGGCCGACCCCGAGGCTGCGGACAAGGGCCGGGAGCACCAGGACCCGCCCCTCCAGCCAGGTCTCCAGCTCCCCCGCGTGGTGGGCGACGAGCCGGGGTAGGGTATGGCTCTCGAACCGCGTCCGCACAACGGCGTTGTCGTCGTCCACGAGCTTGTCGAGGAGATCCTTCAGCTGCGGATTCAACCCCCCAGGGGGATCCAGCAGGCCGGCGTAGGAAACGGTGAGGGCGACGGTGGCCCGCATGTGGGCGTGGTCCGGGTTGGGGTGCTGGGGGTCGTAGCGCCGCTGGGCGAACTCCTGGAAGGCCGCCTCGTCGAGCCACTCGGAGAGCTTCCGGTAGAGGGTGGCTTCGAGGCGGGGGCCGCCGTCGTCGCCGTCGCGCCAGCGGGCCATGGTGGACGCCGCCACCGCCTGGACCTCCCTATCGCTGCTCTGGGCCAGCTCTAGGAGGGTGTGCTCGGCGACGTCCATGGACAGTCGGCCGAGGAGGCTCAAGAGCTCGGAGATGGTTTGCCGTAGCCGGTTGCGCCGGTGGGGGGAACCGAAGAGCTCGCTCCAGCGGCCCCTCGGGCCCCAGCGGGAGGTGCGGGCGGACTCCGGGTCTTCCGGTTCGGGGGCGGAGTCCCCGCCCCCTTCCCCTGGCTCCGGGGACGGGGCCGACCCCGCCCCCATCCACGGAGATACCCCAGCGGATTCCCGCACCAGCCGGGCGAGGAAAGGAAGCGTCTGGAGGACGAGCCTGCGGTGGAGACCCCAGGCGGCCTCCAATAGGGTGAGCCGGGTGGCGGCGACCCGGACCCCGACCCGGCCGACCGTGCCAACCCGCCCCTCGACGCCCTGGAAGTAGGCGGTGAGGGGAACAAGCTCGTGGTAGTCGAATTGGGCCAGGACGGGGTCCCGCCCCCTCCACTCCGACCCGACGAGGATCTCCAGCGCCGCGAAGACCTGATCTTCGAACAGGCCGTCGAACATGGCCAGGCCGAGGGCGAGCACCTGCTGCCGCTTCGACAGCCCGAAATACCACTTGCGGATGGCGCGGTTGTCACCCGCCAGCTGGGCCAGCTGTTCCTCCAGCCAAGGGACCTCCCCGCGGGCCCCGTCGGCGGTGACGGCGGTGAGGAACGACTGAATTCGGATCGGGGTCCCCAGGCGTCGGGCCACGATCCGCAGGGACGGCCCCCCCGCCACCACTTCGCTCCAGCCATCGGCGCCGTCCGGCAGGAATCCCTCCGGTAGGTACCCCTCTGCAGCGCTCAGTCCGAGCCGATGCCGCAGGCTGCTGACCAGGTACTCCTCGGGGAACACGGCGCCGTCGTCCAGATCCCTCCAGCAAGGGAAGCCCTCGCCCCACGCCCAATCGTTCCGCAGGCTGTCGGTGGCGACGATGGCGAAATGCCCGGACCTCTGGACCACCGCCTGGAGCCGATGGAGATCGAAATCGAAGTGGTGCGGGCGCAGGTCCGGGAAGACGTAGACGACGCGGTCCCCCCGCTGCCGTTCGAAGGTGTCCTCCAGCCGCTGCGCGTTGGTGGACGGATGCCACTGAAGCACCTCCAGCCCCATCTCTTCGCCGAGAAACCACGCCAGGTGGCGTGCGAAGGCTACCTTCTCACTGAGCCCGTGCCCCCCGAGGACGAGGATGTGGTTCGCCCGGAGCTGATTCACCAGCTCGCCGACGACCGGCGGGGTCTCGAAACGGGGCGGAACAACGTCGTCAAGGTCGGGGCTGAAGAACTCCGCCGACGCCCATACATAGCGGTCGTCTAGGGTCCCTCGGCTCCCTTCCTCGTCGCGCCGGTAAGAAAACCGACGGCCCGCTTCGCTCATGTCTCCTCCGTGGGCGAACCGGAACGACCTTCGGGGACTGGGGGGCCGTTCAGGCTAAGGGATGGGGCAATCTGGGCGCAGAATAGCCAAATTCACCGTCCGGTGGCTAGGCCGAAAGCTCTGAGGTCCCCAGATCCGGCGACCGGCGGTGAGCCACCTACTACAAATAGCTGATTGTGCATGTTTGCATATAGAATCGGCAGATCCCCTCCATCACCCCGCCCCAAGGAGTCCAACCCATGCTCTGCCTGTGTTCGAAGCTCCATCCAGCGGGCCGGCCGCCCCGCGCCGCCGCCCTCACCCTACTGCTCACCGCCGGTCTGCTCGGCGGCTCCGCCGCTTGGGCCGCCGAGGTGGTGGGCTTCACCCTGATCGACGCGGGGACCGACCTGCCGGTCCCCGCCCATTCCCCGCTCGTGGACGGCGCGGTCCTCGACCTGACCGCCCTTCCCCCGGAGCTCAGCGTCCGGGCCGACGTCTCCGGTTCCGTAGGTAGCGTGGAGTTTCAGCTCTCCGGCGCCGAAAGCCACAGCCAGATGGAGTCGGCGGCGCCCTACGCCCTGTTCGGAGATTCCGGCGGGGACTACAATCCGTGGTCCCCTTCCCTCGGTACCTACGATCTAGTAGCCCGCAGCTTCACAGGCTCCGGAGGGAGCGGGACCGCCGGGGTCGACTTCGGGATCTCTTTTTCGGTCACGAACGACGTCCAGGTACCGCCGGACGGCAACGGCAGCGTGTCGGTCTTCGGCGGCGAGCCCGGGGCCACGGACACCCCGCGCCGCTGGCACCGCGTGACCCTGGAGCTCTCGGGCCCCGGCGCCGTCGAGACGTCGTCCCCCAACCCATTCCTCGACTATCGATTCCAGGTCCGGTTCACCGGTCCGAGCGGCCAGGTGGTCGACGTCCCAGGCTACTTCGCCGGCGACGGCGAGGGGGGCGGCGCCGGCAACGTCTGGTACGCCCACCTCGCCCCCGACGAGGCGGGGCCATGGCTCTACGAGACGTCGTTCCGCGCAGGCGCGGAGGCGGCCGTCGACACCACCGGCACCGCCGGCTCCGCCCTCGCCCCGTACGACGGCGTCGCAGGAGGGTTCGATGTGGACTTTTCCGACAAAGTCGGCGCCGACTTCCGGGCCCCCGGACGGGGCCTGATCCGCAACCGCGGCGGTCACTACCTGACGGAGGCGGACGGCGACCCCTGGATCAAAGGGGGGCCCGACATCCCGGAGAACTTCCTCGGCTACGCCGGATTCGACAACACCCCCGACGCCGGCCACACCTTCGCCGCCCACGACGTGGATTGGCGGGACGGCGACCCCGACTGGAACGGCGGCGCCGGCCGCGCCATCATCGGCGCCCTCAACTTCATCGCCGACCGGGGCGCCAACGTCATCTACTTCCTGCCGATGAATCTCGGCGGCGACGGTGACGACACCTTCCCCACCATCTCCGAGGCCGACAAGACCCGCTACGACCTTTCGAAGCTCGCCCAGTGGCAGCGGGTCCTCGGCCACGCCCAATCCCGCGGCATCTTCCTCCACTTCGTGCTCGCCGAGACGGAGCCGGGGAACGAGAATTACCACGACGGCGGCCAGCTGGGTCCCGAGCGCAAGCTCTACTACCGCATGCTCAACGCGCTCTTCGGCCACCTCAATGGACTGGAGTGGAACCTGGGCGAAGAGAACGACTACGGAACGGCGCGACGGGAAGCGTTCGCCGCCTATCTCAAGGCGGTGGACCCCTACGATCATCCGGTGACCACCCACACCCACAGCAACCAATTCGAGCAGTTCTACGCCCCCCTGCTGGGCAACGGCGACTTCGACATCACGTCGTTCCAGGGCGGTCCGTCGCGGGGGGCGATGTTCGACCTGATCGTCGACTGGCGGGAGCGCTCCGCCGCCGCCGGCCAGCCCTGGGCCATCAGTTTCGACGAGCCCCAGCGGATCGAGAACGACCCCACCGACGACGCCCGCGGCTACCCCCACGGTCGCCGGGACAAGATGTGGCCGGCGTACATGGCGGGGGGAGCGGGCTTCGAGTGGTACGTCCAGGAGGACGGCGGCGGCCACTCCTTCGATCAGAGGATCGACGACTTCCGGGAGATGGAGGTCGCCCTTCGCTGGGCCGGCCACGCCGTGGGTCTCCTTTCGGCCCTGCCCCTCGTGGACATGGCGCCGGACCGCTCCCTCGCCGCTTCGGGGGCGTCCGGGGAGGTCTACACCCTCGCCAAGCGGGGAGAGCTCTACCTCATCTACCACGACCGGTCCGGCGGCCCCCTGACCCTCGACCTCGGAGACGCCCCCGCCACCCGCACCTTCGACGTGCGCTGGTTCGACCCGCGGGAGGGGGGCGCCCTGCAGATGGGTGATGTCACGGAAGTCCAGGGCGGATCCGCCGCCGCGGACCTCGGCTCGTCCCCCCACACCCAGGACGATGACTGGCTCTGCCTGGTGCTGCCCCGGGACCTGCCCCTCTTCGCCGACGGTTTCGAGTCGGGGACGCTGTCGGCGTGGAGCGGGTCGTTCCCCTAGACCCCCGGGGACTCGACGCCCAAAAGGAAAGACCGGCACGTCCCTAGCGGAAGCATCCGCGGGGTCGTGCCGGTCACAGGTTCTGGGATCCCCGCCGCCCGCGAAGGGCGACTGGACCGGATCCACAGTCTCAGGCCAGGTCGAAACGGTCGAGATTCATGACCTTGTCCCAGGCGGCCACGAAGTCGCCGACGAAGTGGGCGTCGGAGTCGTCGGAGGCGTAGACCTCGACCAGGGCTCGGAGCTGGGAGTTGGAGCCGAAGACGAGATCCGCCCGGGTGGCGGTCCACCGAAGCTCGCCGGAATGACGGTCACGCCCCTCGTAGACGCCCTCCTCCACGTACGACTTCTTCCACTCCGTGCCCATGTCGAGGAGGTTGACGAAGACGTCCCGGGTGAGAGTGCCGGGGCGATCGGTGAGGACGCCGTGGGCGGCCCCGCCGGCGTTGGCGCCGAGGGCCCGCAGGCCCCCCACGAGGACGGTCATCTCCGGGGCGGTGAGGGACAGCATCTGCGCCCGGTCCACCAGGAGCTCCTCCGCCGAGCGGGGGTCGCCGTCGTTGCCGCCGAGGTAGTTGCGGAAACCGTCGGACTTGGGCTCGAGGTAGGTGAAGGAATCGGCGTCGGTCTGCTCATCGGAGGCGTCAGTGCGGCCCGGCGTGAACGGAACCTGGACGTCGTGACCGGCGTCCCCCGCCGCCTTCTCGACGGCGGCGCAGCCGCCGAGGACGATGAGATCCGCCAGGGACACCCGCGTGTCGCCTGACTGGGCGTCGTTGAACCGGCTCTGCACCGCCCCGAGGGCGGCGAGCACCTTCTGCAGCTCGTCCGGATCGTTGGCTTCCCAATCCTTCTGCGGGGCCAGCCGCACCCGGGCACCGTTGGCGCCGCCGCGCTTGTCGGTGCAGCGGTAGGTGGATGCCGAAGCCCAGGCCGCCCGCACCAGCTGCGGCACGGAAAGACCCGAGCCCAGGATCTCGGCCTTGAGGGCGGCGACGTCGTCGTCCCCGATCAGCCCGTGGTTCACCGCGGGGATCGGGTCCTGCCAGATCAGCTCCTCCGAGGGCACCTCCGGCCCGAGGTACCTCGCCAGCGGACCCATGTCGCGGTGGGTCAGCTTGAACCAGGCGCGGGCAAAGGCGTCGGCGAACTGGTCGGGGTTCTCATAGAAGCGCCGGGAGATGGGCTCGTAGATCGGGTCGAACCGCAGGGAGAGGTCCGTGGTGAGCATCGTTGGGGCGTGGGTCCTCGACGGGTCGTGGGCGTCGGGCACCGTACCCTGGGCTTCGGGGTTCTTCGGCGCCCACTGGTACGCCCCGGCGGGACTCTTGGTGAGCTCCCACTCGTACTCGAAGAGGTTTTCGAAGTAGTTGTTGTCCCACTTCACCGGGTTGGTGGTCCAGGCCCCTTCCAGGCCGCTGGTGATGGTGTCGACGCCCTTGCCGGTACTGAAGTTGTTCTTCCAACCCAGGCCCTGCATCTCGACGTCGGCCCCCTCGGGCTCCCGCTCGAGGTGGCTTTCGAGGTCGGCGCCGTGGAACTTGCCAAAGGTGTGGCCACCGGCGATCAGCGCCACGGTCTCCTCGTCGTTCATCGCCATACGACCGAAGGTCTCGCGGATGTCCCGCGCCGCCGCCACCGGATCCGGCTTGCCGTTGGGGCCTTCGGGGTTGACGTAGATCAGACCCATCTGGACCGCGCCGAGGGGCTTGTCGAGCTCCCGATCGCCTTTGTAGCGCTGGTCGCCGAGCCACTCGGACTCGGGACCCCAGTAGATGTCCTCCTCCGGCGCCCAGACGTCCTCACGGCCGCCAGCGAATCCGAAGGTCTCGAAGCCCATGGACTCGAGGGCGACGTTGCCGGTCAGGATCATGAGGTCGGCCCAGGAGAGCTTGCGGCCATACTTCTGCTTGATGGGCCAGAGGAGCCGGCGGGCTTTGTCGAGGTTGGCGTTGTCGGGCCAGCTGTTCAAGGGGGCGAAACGCAGGGTGCCGGCGGACGCGCCGCCGCGACCATCCCCCAGGCGGTAGGTGCCCGCACTGTGCCAGGCCATACGGATGAACAGCCCGCCGTAGTGGCCGTAGTCCGCCGGCCACCAATCCTGGGAGTCGGTCATCAGGGCTTCGAGATCCGCCTTGACCGCGTCGTAGTCGAGGCTCTTGAACTCGGCGGCATAGTCGAAATCCTCCCCCATGGGGTTGGACTGGGCCGAATTCTGGTCGAGCATCTTGAGGTTCAGCTGGTTCGGCCACCAGGTCTGGTTGGCGACCGTTCCCCTGGAAACGTGCCCGTGCATCACAGGGCACTTGCCCTGCGGAGCCTCCTGGACAGCCCCCTGGGAGGTGCCTGTCGGGTTCTCACCTGCGTTCTCGTACGACATGTGGATCTCCTTACTCTGGGGTTGGTTCGTAGCTACTCGAAGTTGGACGTCACGAGCCAGAGGACGGCTCACGATCAAACCCGATTCGGCAAATCACTCCCCCCAAGGGAACCGGAGACCGCGACGGGGGAGGCTGGGATGGAAACGGACGGGTCGGTGGGGCTAGCCGCGCCCTCCATCGGCGGGGGCGGCATCGAGGCATGAGGGACAACGCCCCCAATAGATGACCTCGGCCTCTTCGATTTCGAAGCCGTGATCCTCGGCGGCGGTCAGGCAAGGGGCCGAACCGACGGCGCAGTCGATATCGAACATGATTCCGCAGGAACGGCAAATCAGGTGATGGTGGTTGTCCCCCACCCGGTCCTCGTAGCGCGCCGCGGAGCCCATCGGCTGTATTCGGCGGACGAGCTTCTTCTCCGCCAAAGCGGCGAGGGTGTCGTACACCGCCTGACGGGAAATGGATCCGAGGGCTTCACGGACATCACTGATCAACTCATCCACCGTGGCGTGGGGATGGGTCCCCACCGCCCGGAGGATAGCCAGGCGCTGCGCCGTCACCTGTAAACCGTGCTCACGGAGGAGCAGCTTCAAGTCCCTCTGCATGGGCGGATCAAATCACGAATTCTGGACAGAGTCAATAATTGGACCCACTCCGGATTCAGAGAAGATGCTCGAGGTCGCCTCAGCCCCCGCCTCCCTCCACCTCGTCCGCCAGCGCGTCCAGCTTGGGGCCCCAGAAGCGGCGAAACCGCGACAGCCAGCGGTCCACCTCGGCCATCGGCGCCGGATCGAGGCTGTAGATCCGGCGGGGCCCTTCGGCCCGGACCGTGGCGAAGCCGCTGTCACGGAGCACCTTCAGATGCTGGGAAACCGCGGACTGGGTGATGCCAAACTCCCGCCCCACCACGGCGACGATCTCCCCCGAGGCATGGTGGTGGTCGGCGAGCAGTTCCAGGACCCGGCGCCGCACCGGGTCCCCCAGCACATCGAAGGCGTGCATCACTCCCCTCGGTAGAAGGCGGCCGTTCGCGCCGCGGCCCCTTCGGCCACATCTGCGGCCACGCCGGAAGCTTCGTGGGCTCGCCCCCAGTTCTCGGCGCACGCCGTCACGAAGGCCTTGCCCTCGCTGGAACCCGCCCATTCCTCGTGGGCGGCGGGGTCGACGGCCCCTCCGCCGGACCCGAGGTGCTGGCCCAGAGCAAGGAACGACAGGTCCCAGCCCACCCCGGTGGCGCCTGGACCGTAGGTCCGCCAGTGCGCTTCGCTGGCCTCGTCCTGCAGCATGGTGTGGACCAAGGTCAGCCGGACACCTCCGTCCGCCGGAGCCAGGGTCACGGACACCCAGCTGACGTTGCCGCCGAACTCCCAGGTCACCTCCAGGGCGGCGGGCGGCTCACAGCGGAGGATGGTGCCCTCGGCGTTCCCCTCGAGGTGATAGCGCCCCCCGACCTCCAGGTCTCCCCGAACCGGTAGGAACCATCGCGGCAGCCGCTCCGGGTTGGAGATGGCATCCCAGAGGTCTTCGATGTCGGTCCGATACACCCGGGAGCCCTCCAACGCCCGCGCGGGCTGGCCCCCGTGCTCGACGTCCCGCACCTCCCGAAACTCCGTTCCCAAGGTCCGTCCAAGATCCATCGCGATCTCCTTTTTAAGTTTCCACTTATATTAGCACACGCTAATATTCATGGGCAGATCCCCAAACCCCTAGGCGATCTGGCGTGTCCGACACGCCGCCCGACGGGATCGGACACGCTAGGCCCGCCCCCGACGGCCGGAGAAGGAGCGTCCCTCAGTGGCACCGACCTTGCGATGGAGTTCCGCAGAACCCGGAACCTGGGCCGCCGTCTACGCACGGACGGACGGCCGTCACCGCGGACGGTTGCCCGTCGATCGCCGCACCCTTCTCGAGGAGACCGCAATGCAGGACCCCGCCGGCAGCCGCCGATGTTTCTCCGCCTTCGCCACGCTCGCCTTCGCCCTGGCCTTGACGACCTTCCCTTCTATAGGCGCCGCGGCGGAGGCACCCTGTGCCCACTACACCGAGCTGCGCCAGCCCTTCTATGGCACCACCCATTTGCATACCGGCTTCTCCTTCGACGCGGCCATCCGCTTCGTACCGTCGACGCCGGACGAGGCCTACACCTTCGCCCGCGGCCTGGGTACGGTTCCTGGAGTCGACCCCTGGGGAGTCCAGAACCGCGAATACACCATCGATCGCCCGCTGGACTGGGGAGCCGTGACCGACCACTCCGAGCACTTCGGGGAGATGGGCATCTGTAAGGCCGGAGACTTCCCCGGCATCGACCCGCCGGACTCCGCTTACTACTCCCTCGACTGCCAGCTCCTCCGCGGCTTCTACTGGCAACCCGGCGACGGTCTGCGGGCCGACCCGAAGTCGGGCGAGCACCACGTGGAGGACGCCACCCGCATCCCCCCCGGCCTCAAGCGCCAGCAGGCGAGCACCGCGTTCTCGATCCTGGTAGGTGCAGGGCTGGCCCCCGGCAGCAAGAACAGCCGCCTGCCCCTGTGCGAGAGCGGCGGGGCGGACTGCGACGCCAGTAGCCTGTCGGTTTGGCAGTCGATCCAAGACTCGGCAAATCGCCACTACGACGCCTGCGAGTTCACCACCTTCATCGCCTACGAGGCGGCCTCGACCCCCAGCGGCACGAATTGGCATCGCAACGTGATCTTTCGCAACGAGACCGTCCTTGAGCGGCCGATCACCGCCATCGACATGGCCGAGGTGGAGAACCCCGACCCGAACACCGTTCCCCCGGTTTGGTTCCGGGCTCCGGCGGTCGAGAAGCTGTGGAACGGTCTCAAGTCCCAATGCCTCGATGCGGGGAAAGGCTGCGACGTGCTGACCATTCCCCACAACTCCAACCTCGGAGGCGGTGTGGGGGATGTCGTCCCACCCCTTTTCTTCGACCCCCGGGGGCCCGACGAGGAGGCCCGACGCCAAGACGCGGCGCTGCGCCAGGAGATGGAGCCCCTGGTGGAGATCTTTCAGGACAAAGGGTCCAGCGAGTGTCGGTTCGACCCGCGATTCGACGCCGGCGTCGGCACTAGCGACGAGCTCTGCGACTTCGAGATCCTCGACACCACCACCCTCCTCGGCGCCTCCGGCGTCGGGACCTCCGGCGGCGGCAGCGGCGGTGTTCCCCCGTCGGCCTTCAACGACCGCGCCTTCGTGCGCAATGTGCTGAAGGACGGCTTGAAGTTTCAACAGGAGCTCGGGGTCAACCCCTTCAAGCTCGGGATCGTCGCCGCCTCTGACTCCCACAACGGCACCATGGGATGGCACCCCGAGAACGCCACCTACGGCGGCCACGAGGGCATCGAGGACGCCATCCCTGTCACCACGGGCAACAACATCCAGAACAACTCCGGCGGACATACCGTGGTGTGGGCGGAGCAGAACACCCGCGACTCCATCTTCGACGCCATGAAACGCCGCGAGACCTACGGCACTAGCGGCACCCGGCCGACGGTACGCTTCTTCGCCGGCTGGGGGGACGCCTTCGCTGACGCCGACTGCGGCCGCGCCGACCAGCTGGCCGGCACCGGCGACCGCCACGGCGTGCCCATGGGCGGCGACCTGGACCAGGCGGCGTCCGCCGACACCTCGGCGGGGGCCAACCCCACCTTCCTCTTCTCCGCCTGGAAGGACGACTTCATCGACACCGACCTTCAGCGGGTGCAGATCATCAAGGGCTGGCTCGGCGCCGACGGCGAGACCCACGAGACCGTAATCGACGTCGCCGGCGGGCCGAACGACGCCTGGGTGGACCGCGACACCTGTGATCCCGTCGGCGAAGGTCACGCCCAGCTTTGCGGCACCTGGACCGACCGGGACTTCGACCCAAGCCAGGCCGCCTTCTACTACCTACGGGTGCTTGAGAATCCGGTCTGCCGCTACTCCACCCACATCTGCCGCGAGACCTACGGCGTCGACCCCCTCTCCACCGACTGCTCGAACCAGTTGCTCAAGCTCCGTAACGATCCTAAGACCGCCGACCTCGCCAACCAAGCGGCCCAATGCTGCAACAACGAGACGACCGACTACTACGTGCAGCCGGTGATCCAGGAGCGTGCCTGGACCTCCCCCATCTGGTACACGCCGACAACGGTCACTGCGGCGCAATGAGGGGCGGGGCCATGGCAACGACGATCCTCGACGTCCGCAGACTCCAATCCCCCGCCCTCCACTTCGCAGTGGTCGGCGCCCTGTTATTCACCGTATCCCGGTGCCTGGCGCCTCAACCCGAGACCTCCGTACCGGAGACGACCCTGACCCTCTCGGCGACCCGCCTCGACCAGTCCTACGACGTCTTCCTGGCCAGTCATCACCGTGCGCCGGACGTCGAAGAGCGAGAGGCCATGGTCCGTCGGCTCGTGGACGAGGAGATTCTCCTCCGCCACGCCCTCGCCCTCGGCATGGACCGGCAGGCGCCGGTCCAGCGACGGCTCGCCCAGATCGGCCGGTTCGTCGGGGAGGCTCCCTCGCCGTCTGCCGGATCCGTCGAGGATGCGGAGCGGTGGGCCCTCGAAGCCAAGGCTCTCGGCCTCCACCGGGAGGACACAGTGGTCCGCCGCATCCTCGTCGACAGCGCCCGCCGCCTCATCCGCGGAGCCGTGCTGACTCGGGAACCTTCGGAAGAAGCCATGCGAGAGCACCTCGGCCGCCACCCGGACCGGTTTCAGCTGCCGGAGGCCATCGCCTTCGACTGGATCCGCGACGGTGGCGCCATAGGCTCCTCCGAGTCGATCCCCCTGCTGCCAAGGGCGGATCTCGAACGCCGGTTCGGTCACGCCTTCGTCGCCGCCCTCGCCCCTCGAAAGCAGGGGGAGTGGCAGGGGCCCCTGCCGTCCCGCAACGGGCCGATCTTCGTCCGCGTGACGGAACACCGCCCGCGTCGCACCGCCGACCTCGCCGATGTCGAAGTGCACGTCCGTCGGGAGGCGGCGGAGGTCCTCGCCGACCGCTGGCTCAAAGTACGCCTACGGCAGCTCCGGGACGGGGTCGACGTCGAGCGCCCCGCAGGCTGGGAAGCGCCGAGGCCGGCGCAGCTCCGGGCCGTACTGAGCACCACCACCGAAAACGGGAGCCCGTCATGACGATCCGCACCGCGTTCCTGTCAGCCCTGTTCGCCGTCGTTCTTGCGGGCCCACCCAACGCGCCGGGGGCCGCCGCCCACGTCTTCGCGCCGTCGCTCCTGGAGCTCGAGCAAACGGGCCCGTCCACCTTCGACGTCCGCTGGAAGCAGCCGGAGCTCCAGCCCGCCGGCGCCAAGGCCAGCCCCGTCTTCCCCGCCGCCTGTCGAACCGTCGGCGAGCGAACCCTTCGCCGGGAAGAGACGGGGCTCTCTGTCCATATGTCGATCCGATGTCCAGGGGGCCTCGTCGGGAACGACCTCGGCGTCGAAGGGCTGGCGTCGACCCAGGCGCCGGCACTGGTCCGTATTGGATGGGTGGACGGGCGGACGGTCCGCCGCGTCCTCGACGCCGACGGTCCGACCTTCCTCGTCCCCGCCGCGGAAACCACCGTAGGAATCGGCCTCAGCTACGCCCACCTCGGGCTTGAGCACATCGCCGGCGGGATCGATCATCTTCTGTTCGTCCTAGGGCTGACCCTGCTCGTCAGGGGACATCGCCGGCTCCTCGTCACCGTCACCGCCTTCACCATCGGCCACAGCATCACCCTCGCGCTGGCGGCTCTGGGGGTCGTCCACGTGCCCCAAGGGCCGGTGGAGATCCTCATCGCGGCGAGCATCTACGTCCTCGCCGTCGACCTCGCCCGTCGCCACCTGGGGGGACCGCAGGCCGATACACGGATCTCGTGGATGGAACGTCATCCGGAGTCGATGGCCGCGGGTTTCGGCCTCTTCCACGGGTTGGGATTCGCCGGTGCGCTCACCGAAGCCGGGCTGCCCCAAGGCGACATCCCCGCCGCCCTCCTGGCCTTCAACGTGGGCATCGAGCTGGGCCAGATCGCCTTCGTCGCCCTTGTACTGGCGACGTCGGCTCTCTGGGGGCGGTGGATTCGAACCGGGGCGACCGCGGACAGAGCCCAGCAGGCCGGGTCGAAATGGGCCCTAGCGCCGATCTACCTCATCGGCTGCGCGTCGGCCTTCTGGACCCTGGAGCGGATCCTGGCCCTGTCGTAGCACCCATCGCCGCCGGCCCCTTCCACGGATCCGTCGGCGGTGCCCCTTGACTCAAGGATTCGATTGCGGATCGGGAACGTTGCCGACGCGTGCCGGTTAAACCTTCCAATCCAAGGAACCTGCGATGGCACACCACGACCGGATGGTCCTCAACCGAGGCCAACTACAGCACCTGCAACCCTTCGTTTTTTGGGTCGTTGCCCTCGCCCTGACAGCAGCGGCCTACGGCGCCGAGCCGGCTGGGGACCTCACCTGCGGCCGGATTGGGATCCATGGGATCGGGCACGATCGTCTGAGCGCGGTGCAGGGAGCGCCGGGGCTGGCGATGTGGGCCGAAATCGACGGGTACCTCCTGGCCTGTGGCGACGGCGAGATCTTCCACGGGCTTGCGGAGGACGGCCTGGTGGTCGACGCGCTTTGGCGAGGGGTGGATCCCGAGTCGCTATTTATCGTCCGCGGCGGCCACCCGGGGGATTCGTTGGAACCGATGCCGGGGACCGAGCTGCTGGCCAGCGGCGGCCCCTTTACGGTGCTGCGGGCGACGGAGGATGGGGCCCGCAACGCCCTCGACCGCGGTGAGGTGTCCCGACACACCATCGAAGACGGCAACGGCCACGGCCATGACCACGCCGGCTGCGGTCGACCGGTGGTGCTGCCCTTGGACGGACGGCACGTCCTGGCCCGCCAGAGCGCCAACGCTCCGCCTAGGGGCCGCCGCACCTTCGGCCCCGACGCCGCGGCCGCCGTCGACGCCATCGACGGCGACCGCTGGTTCGCCGACGTGGAGACCCTCGCCGGCTGGAACCGCCACACCCACGGCACGGAGATCGCCCTGGCCCAGGACTGGCTGATTGCCCAATTCGAAGGTATCGGAGGCATGACGGTGACCACCCAGTCGTTCCTGGTGGGGGGTACGACGGCACAAAACGTCATCGCGGTGCGGCCGGGGACCTCCCGCCCGGAGGACTGGATCCTCGTGGGGGCCCACTACGACGCCATTTCCGAAAACCCCTCCATCGCGGCGCCGGGGGCGGAGGACAACGCCAGCGGCTGCGCCGGGGTCCTGGAGCTGGCGCGGGTGTCATCGACCTTCACGCCGGAAGCGTCGCTTCTGTTCCTGTGCTACTCCGGTGAAGAACAGGGACTCATCGGCAGCGCCGCCCACGCGACGCGGTTGGTGGACGACGGTGACGCCCCCAAGGTGCAGCTGATGCTCAACATGGACATGATCGGCTACACCGGCGATGCCGACCTGGACTGCCTGCTGGAGACCGAGACCCAATTCGCCTCCATCCTCGACCCCTTCGTCGACGCGGCGGCCCAGTTCACGACCCTGCGCACCGTGACCTCCCTCTTCGCCTTCGGCTCGGACCACGTGCCCTACCTCAATCGGGGTATGCCCGCCCTGCTGACGATCGAGAACGACTGGGACGTCTACCCGAACTACCATCGCACCGGAGACCTACCGGGGAGCCTGAGCATGGACATGGGAACCCAAGTTCTGCGCATGAACGCCGCGGTGCTGGTCCAGACCATGGGGGCACAGCCCGAGATCTTCGCCGACGGCTTCGAGTCCGGCAGTCTGACGGCCTGGTCCAGCACCAGCCCCTGAAACCCAACGACCCGACGACGGGGGCCGTCGCCGGGTCGAGGGATCGCAGAAGCGCCGGAGTCAGTTGGCGGCGGTGCTGCTCATGGTGGAATTGCGGCTGCTATCCGTGGTCTGGGCCGGATCCCGCATGCCGCTGGTGTGGCACCAGCCGGTCTTGTGACCGCGGTTGACGCCGCTCGACAGCTGGCCCCTGGACCGCTCGGTGGTGCCGTCGTCGGGGTCGCTGAGTAGGAGGTCGGTCACGATGTTGCAATGGTCCGGACGCCACCATTTGTCGGTGAACGACGTGGTGTAGTAGTTCACAGCGTTGCGGGCCCACGACGGGATGCCGGAGAGCCAGCTGGAGGCGCCGCTGTAGGTCAGGTCGGTGTTGGTGCCGCAGCCGATCCCAAAGATCTGACCGAGGATCGCGGCGTTGCCCGCCAGGGAGGTGCCTTGGTACGGGGTCCCCACGGATTGGATCAGCCGGCCGCCGGTGGCGTTGTCGAGACCGCTCCAGTAGTAGGTGTAGAGGTGCAGGGCCGCCGCGCCCCCCTGGCTGTGGGCGACGATGCCGAAGGACGAGTAGCTGCTACCGAAGTTGCCGATCAGATTGGCGAAGGCGTCGTGGGAGCGGTTTTTGTTGGTGTCGAGGAAGATCGACGCGTTGGCGAACTGACCCGCCACTGGGCCCCACACGTTGCCCGAGCAGTAACCGTGGACCAAAAGCAGCCGACCGCCGGCCTCCGGCGCGCCGAAGTCCGGGCGCGGACCCATGCGCATCTCGTCGTCGATGGCCTCCGGCATGGCCCGGGCCATGGACGGCAGCTTGGGAACGAGCACGTCCAGGCTGCTGGCCCCGGCGACGGTGACGAAGGTGTCGGGATCTTCGATCCTGAGGTTGCGCAGCTCGAAGCCCCCCTCAGCACCGGAACGGCCGATCCAGCGAAGGTCGAGTCCGAGGCTCAAAGCGCCGCCGTCGGCGTAGGTGATGCCGCCGATCCAGCTGACGGGCACGGCCCGGCCGAGGCCGTCACGGCCCCAGACCTCGGCGAAGACCCGGTACCGATCCGGGGCGCCTTCATAGCGCTGGATCGGCAGCGAGATCTCGAGTCGGCGAGCGTCCACCACGCGGGTGGGCGCCAGGTCCGAGGTCAGCGCCAGGGAGGGCACCACCACCGGCACGACGTGCTGCGCGGTCCGCAGGAAGGGCAGGCCCTGGGCGGAGCGGCCGCGGACGAAGACTTGGACGAGGTGGTCCCCCGCTCGGTCGGTGGGGAAAGCGCCGGCGAAGACACCGTCACCCGCCACGTCGTCCCCGGGTCCGCCGTCGTCCGCCATGGGGAACCGCATCGCCTTACCCCCAGGCGCGGTCACGGTCAGCCAGGCGTCTTCGATCCGGTCGGCGGAAGCCCTGGACGACAACCCGTCCCCCGGCTCCGACACCATGCGGGCGGCGAAGCCGATCCCGTCCCCCACCCGCTGGGAGCCGGTGGCGCGGTACGACTGGAGCCGCAGGTCGCTATCGCTGGCGTAGAGCAGGTAGCCCCGCCGAGCCACCGGGGCGTCGGCCTCGACGGACACGGTCCAGGTCCCGGAACGCACGGCTCCGAGCCGGTAGTGGTCCCCTTCGAGCACGCTACCGCCGACGTCGAGCTCGGTGCGGCTCACCTCCTCCGCCAGGCGATGGGCGGGGGCGAGACGCTCGGCGGCGGGCTCCGCCAGTTGGACCCCCCAGCTCTCGCCGCCGGCGAGGAGCACCAGGTCGAGGTGATCCCCGTCCACCGCCAGGTCGCCGGTCCAGACCCAGCGGCCGTCGCGGGTCGGCGTCAGCTCGACCGGAATCAAGGCACTCTCGGAAAGGACGGCGGCGTCGACGGGGTCGGCCGGCGCCATGACGCCGGAGCGGACTTCATCAAGGGGACCCGCCAGCTGCTTGGTGGGCAGGCGATCCTGGGCCGACGCGGCGGCGGCCAGCAGGAGAAGAACGGACGTGGTGCTGAGAATTCTGAGCTTCAAGATGATCTCCATTGCGATCGGGGGTTTCAGGTAGGCGCGCCCCTCGGACGGAGACGGCGCAGGTACTCTCGCCGGCGGCCGGTGGTGCCGTCGCCGGGATGTCCCGATATGGCAGTTGGAGGGCGCCGAGCGGGTCGGCGTCGATAGGAACCGAAGGGACCGCGACCAGGGGGGACGAGCCCCCGGGAACGCGGCGCCGCCGAGGGTCGCCGATGGGCGATCACGGTGGGTGAACGGCGGGCCCCTTCGAGCGCCTTTCATCTTGACACAATCTGCGCCCTCCGAAGGCCACCGGCGGCATTCACCGTGGAATTCCCCTCAGAGGTCCAACCCCATCTCCCACTGGCTGATGGGAAGGGGCCGGAATCCGAGACCGGCGAAAAACGACGGCGCGAGATCCTCGGGGACCCGGCCGGGGATACGCCACGGCCGCCCCGGATAGCGTTCCCCCAGGGCGTGGACCATCCGGCTACCCAGCCCACCGCGGCGCAGCCCCTTCGACACCACGAGCGCCTCCAGCACCACCGCTCCGTCCCCAGGGTCGTGCACGAGGGCGAACGCCTCGTCAAAACGAAAGGCCGTGAGATCTGGACCCCGGGTTCCGAGGGTATCCGCCGTCAGCTGCCACGGCAGCCCCTCGTCCCCGTCCTGGGTGATCCGGCGCCCCACCTCCCACGGATCGATCTCTTCCAGGGGCGGCCCTTCGCGCTCCCCCGGGGAAACCCCGGGTCCTGGGGCCGGGAGCTCATAGCCCACCAAGCGTCGCTCCGCTTCGAAACCGAGGCTGCGGTACAGACCGACGGCGGGCCCGTTCTGCTCGATGACCTCCAGAACCATCCGCCGCATCCCCGCCCCTCGGCACGCATCGATGGCCCCTTCCATCAGCCTTCGCCCGACCCCGCGCCGGCGGGCTTCGACGACGACCCCCATCGCCGCGATTCGGCAGCGCCATCCCCGCACCGCGGTGAAGAGGATGCCGCCGGGGCGGCCGTCGATCAGGGCAACGCGGCTCAGGGCGAGGTCCAGGGAGTCGTACCGTAGACGGGCGGCGAGCCCCTCAGGGGTTTCGGCGATGGGGACGAAGTACCCCTCGAAGCCTCGGCTGAAGAGGTCCGCGAGGGTCGCCAGGTCAAAGTCGAGGGCCGGCCTTAGGGTGGCTTGCATCCGCCAAGCCTATCGAAGCCCGCCGACCCGGATCGGGCCGGCGGGCTGAGTAGCAGAGACTATAGGTCTACCTCAGCACGCACTGACGCAGGCGTTGTCCGCCTGGTCGCAAGCGAAGAAGCAGAGCAGGTCGAAACCGCAGCTCGCCGTGCAGGCGAAGTACTGGTTACAGCAGGCACGTCGGCAGCTGTTCAGCACGGTCTCGCACCCGTTGCCAGACAAGAACTGCGTGAACGACTGATCACAGGCCTTCGCGAGACTCAGGGGCTCCACGGTGGGTTCCACCGCAGTTTCGACCTGAGCTTCGATCTCCGGCTTCGCGTCGTCCGCCGTCGGCGGAGCTTCGGCCCAGGCGTTGACCGCGAGCAGACACGTGATCAGACAGACCGCCAGGTAAAGGACTCGTCGCATGATGGCTTCTCCTTGTTTTTTTAGGATTTGGCTCACTCTGCGCCGTGGTCGAGGGGGGTAAGGGCACAGGACGACGGCCGCACCGCGTTCTCGCGGGTCTTCTCCTTTCTCGGTGTGGGGACCACGACTCTCGGATCTGGCTCGATTCCCCTCCCAAGGGAGGAGGAAACGCCCATCGATCCTTCGATGCGGACCGTGTCGCTCAACAGGGCGATTTCCATCGGCGAAATCGCTCATTGTCTCGGACGAATCGGAGCCTGCCCGCGGCGCGGCCCCTGAATAGCCTCCGGGCCTGGGCTGTGGGAGCTAGCCTAGGTCGGCGGCGTTTCGCCGTCGACGGGGGCCAAGAACGCACCGAAGATCGACCGCAGCTCCGGCGGCACCGGCAGGGGCTTCTTGCTGTCGAGGTCGATGAACACCGTGGTGATGTGGGCGCGGAAGCAGCAGGCACCGTCCCGCTTCCTACGCACGGTGTACTTGAACGACACCGAAGTGCGGCCGAGATCGGACACCGTCAACGCGACGATCACCGTGTCGCCGTATTCGAGGGGCGCGGTGAACTCACTATCGATGGCGACCGTGGGAAAACCCTGCCTGCGGTCTCGGATCAGCTCCGGGTAGGAGATCGGCGCTGCGCTGTCGAAGAAGTCCTCGAAGGCGGCGTGGCAAAGGTCGAAGAACTTGGGGTAGTAGACGATGCCGGCGCCGTCGACGTCGTCGAAACGGATCTTCTGTATCGAGGTTAACGCCATGGCGTCACTATACACAACGCGCGCCTCAAGGGGGCGGCGCGCCCGGGTCCCGAAATCGGCTGTGTCGTGGCTCGGATCAGAGCTGAGCGACGAAGTCCTCACCGCGGCAAACTTGGTCGGTGTAGGTGTTCCTGTAGGTCCGGTACCTGGCCGGGCAGTGGGCAGGGCCGCCATTGCAAGATCCGACCTGGACCCAGCCGAGAGCGCCGTTGGGAACATAGCAAGGCGGACAGTTCAGAAGAGCATCCGCATCCGGCGCGGAGACGAGGCTCAAACCGAAGGCGAACACGGCGGCGAGGGACAGGACGAAGGCGGACTTGAAAAGCTTCTGCATGGTGGCTCCTTTGGGAACTCGATGGATACGAGGGAGGCAGGGTGGTTCGGATCAGACTCTTCGAGATGCCAATTCGGGTTGGAACCTTGTTTCGACTCACCATGACCAATAGATGCCATTTGCCTGAATAATCAAGTTTGTTTTTTGCCCATTGGCCACTTCGAGGCCTGGAGTCCCATCGATTTCCCTGACCCGAGCAAGTACAGCCCTCTACAGTCCACGCCCTGAAGCAAACCTCGCGGGGCCCCGCCTGAGCGCTCGGCACCTCGCAACAACCAAAAAGAAACGCGCCTCCAAAGGGAGGCGCGCTCTCTGGTCCCGAGGGTCGGCGTCGAGTCCGCTCGGATCAGATCGGGGCGACGGGGTCCTGGGCCCGGCAAATCTGGCCGGAGCGGTTGTTCTTGTAGGTACGGTACGAGAGGGGGCAGTGGGCCATGCCGCCAATGCAAGAGCCGTACTGGCTCCAGCCGGAGGCGCCGTTGGGCACGTAGCAGGGCGGGCAGTTGAGAAGGGCGTCAGCATCCGGCGCAGAGGCGAGGCTGAGACCGAAGGCGAACACGGCGGCGAGGGAGAGGACGAAGGCGGACTTGAAAAGCTTCTTCATGGGGACTCCTTTGGGAAGTCGAATCGGTTCGAGGGGGATGACGTTCTTCAGGCTCGGAACGCCGCTTCGGGACCAGAATCTGTTCAGCCGCGGCCGGCGGCTATCACCTCCGACAGCTGATCGTCGCTGAGGGCGCCGCTCCAATAGCGGCGGACCCGACCGTCGGTTCCGACGTGGATCGTCATCGGTACCCCTTCGATGGTCAGGGCCCGGGTCAACTCCCCGGGGTTCTCGACGAGACCCACGGGGTATGACAGGGAGAGGGAGTCTCGGTAGGCGAGGGTGGCGGGCAGTCCGCTCAGGCTTATGCCCACGAGGTCCGCCGAGTCGCCCAGGTCATCGGAAAGGGACCGCCAGGCCGACTGGTTCTCGAGGCACGCGGGGCAGTCGGTGGTGAACACGAGCAGGAACCGGTCCCGGTCGCCGGACCCGAAGTCGATCGTCGCCGGCTCCCCGTCGAGGGGCATCCAGCGGATCGCGTCGACCTTCTGCCCCACCTCCGGTCCGCCGTCTAGGGCCGGGACCCGTTCTGTCTTGAGGCGCCGATTCTCCATCGCCAGCAGGAAGGTGACCGCGCACAAAGCCACCAAAGCCACGTGCAGGGTCAACGCGTACAGATCGACCTTCATCTTCAAGCCGACACCTCCGTTTCGCCGGATCCAGCAGAAAGCCCAGGGGCGATTTACCTCACCAAGTACTGCTCCTCCGTTTCGATCATGCCTACTTTATGGATGATTGAACTCAAATTTTAACTATTAAAGCCAGGCACATTGCGCTTTTTGACATCTCCGCCAGGTGCAGATCCCTTGAGAGGTCCTCGGGACGTTCCAGAGCTGGCGGCGAGACTGTCGAGGGTCAGAGCCATCGACCAGCCAGCACGGCGGGCTATACTCGTCAAGAAACGGGGTCGA
>JBCDIS010000084.1:0-30480 GCA_038748685.1 Acidobacteriota bacterium
CCGCCGTCGTCGCTGACGTCGATGCGCACCTCTCCGGTTTCGAGGGTCGCCGACACGGCCACGGTGCCGCGCTCCGGCTTGCCCGCCAGTCGGCGGTCTTCGGGGGTCTCGACGCCGTGGATTACCGCGTTGCGGACCAGATGGCCGAGGGCGTCCCCCGCGGCCTCGATCAGCGTCTTGTCGATGGGGGTGTCGCCGCCCCGCACCTCGAAGTCCACCTGCTTGCCGCTACGGTTCGATTCATCGTGGACGATTCGGCCCAAGGAGCGAAAGAGGCTCTGCAGCGGCACCATGCCGAGCTCGGTGACCTCTTCCTGGAGTAGCCCGAGGGTCTTTTCCATCGCCTGCCGGGCGTAGCTCACCTCTTCCCAGGACTCCACGAGCTGTTTGCGCTGGTCCCCGTCCAGGCCCTCCATCAGCTTCGCCTGGTCCAGACCCTTGGCCACCGCGTCCGCCAGACGGTTGCGAAAGATCAGGGTCTCCGCCTGCATGTCCACGAGGTGGTCGATCTTGGCGAAGGGCACCCGGACGCTGCCGCCGATGTCTTTGGCGACGAAGCGCTCGCCGTCGCCGGAGTCCGTGGGACCGGTGGGTTCCGCCAGCGGCGCGTCCTCCGACTCCTCGGCCGGGGAGCGGATCGCCTCGAGGCCGTGGCGCAGATGGTCAAGCTGCTGGAGGATCTCGTCGATGGCCGGAGCGTCCAGGTCCATCGCCTCGACCTGGTCCTCCATCAGATGGGCGATCTGCTGGAGATCGCTGAAGCCCATCATCCCGGAGTTGCCCTTCAGCGTGTGCAGCTCCCGCTTGGTTTGGGCGAGGGCCGAGCGTCGGGTCTCGTCGTCGGCCTGGGGGAGGCGGAGCAGAAGGGTCTCCACCTCGTCCGCCCGTTCGCGAGCCTCGAGGAGGAATTCGTCGAGGAGCTCTTGGAAGCCGCCTTGCAAGGTGTCTTGTCCCTCCGAGCTCGGCGGACCGGGCGAGCGCCTCCGCCGGGAATCGGCCCGGGAATGGCCGACCGGGCCCTAAAGCGCGCTCCTGTCGGGTCGACCCCGAGCCCCTGGAGGGCCGCCCGGCGCCGGGGCGGCAGCGAGCGGGCCGCTACGTAGGGGCCGCGTCTAGACGACGTGCCCAGACCGCTGGAGCAGGTTTCTCACACAGTCGGCAAGTCTGGTCCTCCGGTGGGAAGAAGTCAAGCTCCGGGGCCTTTCGCGGAGCCGCCGCCACCCCCTCGGCGCGGCGACAGAGAATCGAACCGAAGTATCGAAGAACATTCGTGTTGAAGGCGGATTGACTGTACTATTGGAAGGCCTCAGCGGCTGGCTTGCATGGCCGTGACGCTTGGGCTAGGCTAACCGCCGAATGCGCTCAAGCACCGGTGCCGAAAATTCGATCCGAGGTTAGATTCCAACCGCCGGGTGCGTAGACACCCCCAAACCCCCGTCGGGTCGAGCGAGCGGGAGACGCGAGGACAGTTAGGAGGACTGAGGTGCAACCGCGGAAGATTCTGGTCGTCGATGATTCCAAACTGATCCACAAGATGTTCGAAGTCCTCCTGCGGCAGTTTCAGCTGATCCATGCCCACGACGGACTCGAGGCCCTGCAGAGTCTCGGCAACCACGCCGACATCGACCTCATCCTGCTCGATATCAACATGCCTCGCATGAGCGGTCTGGAATTCCTGAACAAGGTCAAGGCCGACTCGGCTTTCCACGACATCCCCGTGGTGATCATCAGCACCGAAGGTAAGGAAGAGGACACCATCCGCGGGCTCGAGGCCGGAGCCGCCGCGTACATCAAGAAGCCCTTCGGCAACCAGGAACTGCTCGAGGTGATCCAGCGTCTCTAGGGCGTCAGGAGGATCGATGCAAGAGAGGTCGTCCGCGGAGCTGCTGGCAGAGCTGACCTCGGCCGTAGACCGAGCCAAGGATCTGGTTTCCAAGCTGGATCGGGAGCAAGAGTCTCCGGTGGCGGAGGCTTCTACGGATCGGATCCGCGATCTCGAAGGACGCTTGGACGCCCGGGACCGAGATCGGGAAGAGCTCACGTCCAGGTTGGTCGAAGCGGAACACCAGCTCGGCCGGCTGATGAACCTCTACGTAGCGACGTTCCAGCTCCACGCCACCCTGGACCCCAGTGAGGTCCAGGCCACCATCGCCGAGATCGCGGTGGACCTGCTCGGGGCGGAGCGCTTCGCCCTGCTGCTGCGGGAAGAGGGCAGCACGGAATGCGAGGTGGCCCTCGCCCGCGGGCTGGAGAACGACACCAGCGGCATGTACTCCGGGGAGAAGTACCACGGCGGGGATCCGCTGATCGACGCGGCCCTCGAGGATGGGGTCCTGCGCATGGGGCCCGACGAGTTCTCGGAGGTGATCGCCGCCGTGCCGCTGCGGGTCCAGGATGCCATCGTCGGCGTTCTGGTGGTGCTCAAGCTCTTCGACCACAAGTCGATCCTGCGGGCGGAGGACCGCGACCTGCTGGACCTTCTCGCCGCCCACGCCGCCTCGGCCCTTTTCGCCGCCAGGGTGTACTCCAACACGGATCGCAAGCTTCGGACGCTGGAGAGCCTGGTGCAGCTCGTGCGCAGCACGTGAGTGGACCGGGTCCCATGAAAGACGCGTCGCCGAGCCCCCCAACGGGCGCCTTCGTCCGACCACAGACTTCGCCCAGGAACCCAGCCCCGTGAGCCTGAACGGCAAGCTCGAAGACGTTTCCCTCGCCGACGTGATGCAGTTCGTGCACCTCGGTCGGCGGACGGGTACGCTGTCGCTGTCCCGCAGCGGCCAGGATGCGGAGATCGGTTTCCACCGCGGCCAGATCGTCAGCGCGTCGTCGGCGTCGAGCCCGCGGCTGGCGGACCTGCTGGTGGCTAAGGGGATGGTCCCGGAGGCGACCCTCGAGGAGATGCTGCGGATCCAGAGCTCCGAGCAGCCCCGCAGATCCCTCGGGCAGGTCCTGGTGACCACCGGCGCCCTCGCCTTCGACGACATCCGGCAGGCGGTGACCGAGCAGATCGAGGAGACCGTCTTCGAGCTCGTCACCTGGACCACCGGCTCGTTCGAATTCGCCCTCGACGAGCTGAAGCCCAACGAAGATATCGCCATGTACCCCGGCGACGTCATCCCGAAGCTCGACCTCAACACACAGATGCTCCTCCTGGACGCCTCTCGGGTGATGGACGAGGCCAAGCAGGCTGAGGCGGAGGGGCGACCGGTGCCCGTCGCCCGCGGCCGGCAACGGCCGGAGGTGACGGAGCCGGCGGCGGACATGGAGCACGGCGGGGCCACCGCGGAGGCCGGCCCCTTGGGGGAGGCGATGGCCCTCTCGGGGGTCTCCGGGGTCCTGGAGGACATGGACTTCGAGCTGCCGATCGAGTCGGAGGAGATGGACATCCTGCCGGAGGCGGCCCACCGGCGGATGCAGATCGTTTCGCCGGATCGCCGGATCGCCGACGAGCTCGAGACGATCATCCAGCGGGAGATCGCCCAGGTGGTGCGGGTACCCCTGCGGGAAGCGGGGACCCGCCTGCCCGGGGAGCCGACCCCCACCATCGTCGTGCTCGACATGCGGGAGGGACACCATACCCTCGAAGATCTGCTGGCCATCCGGCGATCCCGACCCAGGTCCTCGGCCATCGCCGTGGTGGACTCTCCGGAGCTCACCACCAAGGCATTCGAGGGTGGGGCCGTGGCCGCCCTTTCCGCCGACCCCGTGGCCATCGCCGCCTGTTTCCACAGCCTGATCCGCACCCTCCAGGACGCCGGTCCCGTCGCCGCCGGTTCGGGCAGCCGAAAGCAGAAGGCGGGCTTCGCCCGTTTGCGCCGCGTTCTGGCGGATATCCGTTCCGGCCTGCTGTCGGCCACGATGGCCCTCAACCTGATGCACATCATTTCCGAGTCGGTGGAGCGGGCGGTGTTGTTCCTGGTGCGCAAGGACAGCCTCAGCGCCCTCGGCGCCTTCGGTTTCGACGCCGACGGCCGACCCCTGGCGGAGGTGACCCGTTCCCTGGCGCTGCCGCTGGAGGACGAGAACGTGCTCACCCGCTGCCTGGCGGACGGTCAGCCGCGCTCCATCGGTTTCGACGGCGCCAACCTGCCGGAGGCCTTCGCCAGTCTCCTCGGCCGGCCCCGGAACGGCCAGATCGTCGTCTTCCCGGTGATGGGGGCGGAGCGGGTGATCTCGATCGTGTACACGGACAACGGTTCCAGCCACCAGGCCATCGAAGACATCGAGCTCCTGGAACTGGCCACCGCTCAGGTCGGTGTGGCCTTCGAGAACGAGCTCCTGCGTCGGCAGATCGAGAGCCAGTGACGGGGGCGGCCTGGGGCCTGGTCGCCCTGGTGCTGACCTTGGGTAGCAACGACTACCTCGTCCACGGCCAGCTGGCGCGGGCCGATGCCCTCGAAGGGAAACTTCTCCCCCTGAGAGCGCTGGCGGACGGTGCCGACGGTCTCTACGTGGTCTTCCACGACCGCCCAGGCTGGGGACGGGCGTTCTACCTGCCGGTGGACGGCGTCGACCTTCCCACGGAAGGGCCGCAGCGGCTGCTGGCGAACGCCTTGGCGTCCGCAGGGACCGAGCGTTTCCTTCCGGGGCTTTCGGTGCCGCGGCTGATGCTGTCGGCGTCCGGTTACCGGCGGGGGGACGGGCTGGTGGATCTCGAAACCATGGCCCTCGATCAGGCGGAGCACTACTTCAACGCTCTCCTGGGGGCCCGCGTCGACACCCTCGTCGCGGAGACCGCCTGGGCCGACGCCGTCGACCGCCGGGCCGAGGCCCTGATGGCGGAGGTGCCCGCAGACCAGCGCCGTGACGCGTATCTCGCGGCCGGCGTAGACTTCGGATCGCACCTGCTGGCCACCGCCCACGAAGTGGGGCGCCACGTACGCCGCAAGGGCCCGAAGGCCCTGTGCCGGATCCTCGATCACCCCGCCACCCTCTTCGGCGCCTGGCGCCGGGCCTTCGAAGGGGGACAGTACCCGGGGCGCTGGACCGAAGCGCCGGCGGGGGGGGGCACCTCGTTCGCAGCCCCGGGGCGTTCCCGGACCACCGGCGCCGTCCTCACGGCGGCGGACAAGACCTGGGTGGTGGAACGGATCCTGGAGATGCCGTGGGCGGGGGACCCCAGGGCCGACTTCCGCGACCTCTGCCGCTGATCGCTGCTGGCGACTGGGCGCGGGCGTCGCCCTCAGCGGCGGTCGATCTGAACGGGGAAGATCCGCAGGTCGTCGGGGGAGCCCGGCCGCTCGACGTAGTAGACCCCACGGAGGTTGTCGAATAGCCAAATGCCGCGGGTGGCGCCGCCGCTATCGCCGTGGGGAACCGCTGTGAACAGTCTGGGGGACTCGCTGGGCCGGATCTGGCCGTAGAGGTTCTGCGGCATGGGGGTGACCCGGGGCTCCGCCGTGAACAGCCCCTGGAGCAGACCGATGCCGCCGGAAGCCACGTCGAGGATCCACACCGCCTGGGTGGTGTCGTTGCCGTCCTGGAGGGGGACGGCGACGAACCGGCGCAGGGCCGGAGCCCTCGATTCGGCGGCGAATGCGGTTCCGAGGTCCACCTCCCCCTGCCGGACGGCGAGCCGCCCGACGTTGCCGGTGGCGTCGAGGAAGGACACCTTCGCGGCCCCGCCGTCGAGGATGGCGTAGGCGCGGCTCTCCTCTTCGTACGCCAGGGTCACGGAGTCCACCGGCCCCGCCAGTTGGGGAAGGCCGGGGACCTGCACCATGGAGGGCTCGCCGTCGAAGTCTTGTAAGCCGGAGATGTAGAGCCCCTCACCCTTCGACGCCGCGTAGAGGTAGGCGCCCTGGGTGCGGCCGGTGGAGTCCCGCTGCTCGAGCAGTGCGAAGTTGCCGTCCATGGCGGCGAGGGGGCCGAAGGGGCGGCCGATGGCGGTGGTCACCTTGCCGATCTTGTCCCGCCGGCCGAGGTCTTCGAGGTAGGCCACGTAGCCCGTGCTGGACTCGACAAAGAGGGCGGAACGGGTGGCGCCCCCCGAGTCCCGGATGGGCATTAGAAAGATCTCGCCGGCGAAGGCCGGCTGATCCGCCGGTCGGCCGATGATGCCGAAGAGGTTCTCTTCGAGGCGCGACGTGCGAATCTCATTGCCGCTGCGCAGGTTGTCCGCCAGCCACCCGCTGCCCCCGGCGAGGTCGAAATAGAGCAGCTGCGACGTCGAGCCGCCGCCGGAATACTTCGGCAGCGCCAGGAAGGGGCTGGTGGAGGGCGTGGGCTGCGCCGTCGCCGGGGCCGCCGACGCCAGGGCGAGGCAGACGGCGATGCCCAGGACGGACGATCGGACCGGGATGCGTGGACGTGGGCTCGAGAAGATATACATGGATTGACCCTAGAAATACTACGAAGCCGGCGGCAGATCAAGGCGTGGGGCCCGGTTCGGGCCCGCTGAAGGCGATTCGCCTATAATGAAGGTTCAGGGCGGCCCCATTCCCTCTCCTTTGGCATCCCCTCGCCTCCGGCCGTCCGCCCCGCTTCGATCGAACCATGATCTCCGACCTCAGCGTCCCCCACTCCGTCACTGCCCCAGCTTCCGGTGCCCTTCTGGGCCTTCAGGCTCCGCAGTGCCGTCACTCGGTTTTCCTGCGTCTCGCCGGGGGGACGATTTCGACTATCATCGACCCGCTTCCCATCGAGCCGACTGGAGGCACGGCCCCAAGGCTCGATCCCCGACCCCCCGCGCACCATCGCCAGGGGGCCGTTGACTCGTCGCCCCTACGGATCGGGGCGATGCCGCCCTCCGGCGGCGAGGAGGACCCGTCTTGAGCGAGCCCAACGAATCGAGCTACTACGAAATCGCGTTGACCCACCGCCAGGTGGTGGTGTCCTTCGTCGTCCTCCTGGTCTTCGTGCTGGCGGTCTTCCTCTGCGGCGTTTGGGTCGGCCGCAACGGTGAGGAGGCCGGGGCGCCTCGACTGGCGGAGGTCACCCAGACCCCGGTGGGGGTCGACGAGTTGGCGAACATGGAGGAGGGCAAGTTCTTCTCCGAGTCGGAGGGTACGGGCTCGGAAGGGCTGACGGACCTCCTCGACGAGCCGAACCAAGGCACCACCCTGGCCCAGGACATCGGCGCCTCCTCCGGACCCTCGACCGGGTCGTCGGCCCCCCAAGAGATTCCCCCCAGGGCCGGCGGAGCGCCGTCCGACGCGCCACCTCCGGCGGCCCCCCCCGTCACCCAGACGGCGCCGCCGGTGACGGCCCCCATCGAGCCGCCGCGACCGGCGTCGGTGACCCCCGCGCCGCCCTCCGGTGAAGCGGCGGGGGAGTCCTTCGTGATCCAGGTGTTCGTTTCCCGCGAGGAGGATCAGGCGAAGAAGGTGCGCCAGCAGCTGGTGGCCGACGGCCTGAAGGCGTTCCTCTCGCCGGTGGACGTGGGGGGGCAGACGATGCACCGGGTGCGCATCGGTCCCTTCACCCGCCGGGACCGAGCCGAGTCGGTGGCCAGAAACGTCAAGCGGAAGTTCCGCCTCGACACCTGGGTCACCGCCGTCGGCAACTGACGTCCGGCCGAAGGACGCGCTGATGCCCGGCTCCGCCGCCGAACGCTTCGCCCGCGGCCTTCCCTGGCTGCTGGCGGTGGGAGGCGGCGTGGCCTGGAGCCTCTGCTTCGCCGCAGAACCGCTGGTCCTGTTGCCCTGGCTGGCGATGGCGCCCCAGGTGGTGCTGCTCGGATATCGGCGGCCGGCGGCGTGGGGGCTGCTCTACGGGATGGCGTTCTGGCTCGGGTCGATGTCGTGGATCCGGCCGACCCTGGAGGTCCACGGCGATCTGCCCCCGGCCGTCGCCGTCGTCCTACTGGGACTCTTGGGGGTGATTCTGTCGGTGGACCACGTGCTCTTCGCCTGGCTCGGGCACCGGATTTGGCGCCGCGGAGGAACCGCGGCGCTTTGGGGTCTGCCCTCCCTGTGGGTGGTGATCGAGTGCCTCCGCGGGTTCTTCGTACAAGGCTTCCCGTGGAACCTGGCGGCCTACGCCGTCGTCGACGTCCCCGGTGCTTTGCCCCTCTCGTCGTGGGTCGGAGCCTGGGGCGTCTCGTGGCTGGTGATGGCCGCCAACGTCGCCGTGGCGTCGGCCATCGTCAGGGGCCGTTGGCGCACCGGCCTAGGTGCCTTCGGGGGGATCGCGGCGATCCTGGCGCTCGTGGGGACCGTCGCCGGTGCCGATCCGCCGTCCCCCGAAGGGACTTCGGAGCCGCGGGGCGGAGCGGATGTGCGGGTGGTCCAGCCCAACTCGCCCATCGTGTGGCACAACGAAGGGGTGCGGGAGAACTACCGGCGCCTGCTGGCGATGTCCGAAGAGGAGTGTCGAGATCCGGAGGGCCAGACGCTCCTGCTGTGGCCGGAGAGCGCCGCCTGGCCCCACACCTACGAAGGGTCCCCCCGTCTGCGCCGGGATCTCGCCCGCCTCGCCTCCGGCGGCTGCCGCGTGCTCGTGGGGGGCGCCGTGACCGTGGGGGAGGGCGTGGAGAACAGCGTCGCCCTGGTGGGGCCGGAGGGCGTCGAGTCCCGCTACGCCAAGCGCCGGCTCGTGCCCTGGGGGGAATACGTCCCCTTCGAGGAGGTCCTACCCTTCGTCGGCAAGCTGGCCCGCAACGCCGGGAGCTTCACGCCGGGGCGGTCCGTCGGGCTGCTTCCCTTCGGCGACGAGACCCTGGGGGCGGCGATTTGCTACGAAGTGGTCTTTCCAGGGCCGGTGGCGGAGCAGGTTCGGGCCGGCGCCACGGTGCTGGTGACCGTCACCAACGACGCCTGGTACGGCGATACGGCGGCGCCGTGGCAGCATTTCCGTGCGGCCCGCTTCCGGGCCGCCGAAAACCGCCGGCCCCTGCTGCGGGCTGCCCTCACCGGCGTGTCCGCGGTGGTGGATCCGCGCGGCCGAGTCACCGCCCGCCTCGGGGTCGGCGAGCGGGGTGTGCTGCGGGCCGAGATCCGCCGCGGGGACGGCGCCCTGACCCCGTTTTCCCGCGCCCCCTGGGTGCCGGTGGCCCTCTCGGTGGTCCTCGCCGCCTTTGCTATAGTCCCGCTTCGGCGAGATTCCGGCTCGCCGCGGTGAGCCCTGGACCGGCCCGCCGCGGTTGGGGCCGTCGAGACACCGAGAAAACCAAGATCGACAACCAAGCCCTCGGGCAGCCGATGGCGCGTCCCAGGAGCCCGTCGAGGCCACCGCCCTCGACCGAATCCGCCGCGCCGGCCCGTCCGCGGGTGGGAGATAGCCCCACCATGGATCATCAGATCTCCGAACGCCTGGACCGCATCGAAGAGCAGCTCACCAACCTTCGGGGGTTCCTTTGACCACGCTGGCGTAGAGGAAGAGCTCTCCGAGCTCGATCGTGAGATGCAGGCGCCGGACTTTTGGGACAACCCGTCCAAGAGCGCCCCGATCCTGCAGAAACGGCGCGCCGTCGAGCGCAGGGTCCAGACCCTCAAGCAGCTGCGGGAGGACACCGACGAGCTGGAGCTGTGGCGGGAGATGCTGGCGGAGGGGGAGAGCGAGGAAGACTTCCTCACCTTCGCCGAGCGCGTAGAAGCGCTGCTCGAAACCCTGGAGCTGGAGCTCAAGCTCTCCGGCCCCGACGACGCCCGTAGCGCCATCGTCGCCATCCATCCGGGGGCCGGGGGGACCGAGTCCCAGGACTGGGCCGGCATGCTGGAACGCATGTACCTGCGCTACGCAGAGGCCCAGGGCTTCGATCTCGAGGTGCTCGACTACCAGGCCGCCGACGAGGCGGGGATCAAGTCGTCCACCTTCGCCGTGCGGGGGGACAACGCCTACGGCTACCTGAAGGGGGAGAACGGCGTCCACCGACTGGTGCGCATCAGCCCCTTCGACGCCGCGAGCCGGCGTCACACCTCGTTCGCCTCGGTGTACGTCTACCCCGAGATCGACGACGACATCGAGGTGGAGGTCCTCGACAAGGACCTCAAGATCGACACCTACCGGGCCAGCGGCGCCGGCGGTCAGCACGTCAACCGAACCGACTCGGCGGTGCGCATGACCCACCTTCCCACCGGGATCGTGGTCACCTGCCAGAACGAGCGGAGTCAGCACAAGAACCGGGCCACCGCCCTCAAGATCCTGAAGGCGCGGCTCTACGACCTCGAGCAGCGCAAGCGGGACGAGGAGCGGGCGAAGATCGAAGACGCCAAAATGGACAACGCCTGGGGTAGCCAGATCCGTTCCTACGTGCTGCACCCCTACCGTATGGTGAAGGACCACCGCACCAGCACCGAGGTGGGGGACGCCGACGGGGTCCTCGACGGCTCCATCGGGCCCTTCATCGAAGCCTACCTGCGGGCGAACATCGACGGTGCCTGATCCCGCCCGATCGCCGGCGGTGGACGTCGTATCGCCGCTGCCGCCGGTGCGGTCGGGGATCTCCGACTATACGGTCGACCTGCTGCCGGAGCTGGCCCGGCGGGTGGACCTGCGCCTCGTCCGGCTCCCGGGGCAGGAGGTCGACGGGGCCCTGGCGGACCGCTTCACGGTGGTGGATGCGGACCGGCTGGGGGAGCCTGGGCCCGACGGCGGCCCGCGGCTGCCCCTCTACCAGATGGGCAACAATCAGCACCACGCCGACGTCTGGAGGTTGGCGATGGAGCGCCCGGGGGTCCTCGTCCTCCACGATCTGGTGCTGCACCACTTCCTCATCGAAAGGACCGTCGCCGACGGCGACTTCGACGCCTACCGCCGTCAGCTGACCGCCGACCACGGATGGATCGGCGAGGCCGCCTCCCTGCCCATGCGCTGGCCCGGCGGGGTCGGCAGCGCCGCCCAATTCGCGCTCCCCGCCCACCGGACCCTGCTGGCCCGCCAGCGCGGCGTTCTGGTCCACAGCCGGTGGGCCGAGGGCTACCTCGCCGAAGAGATAACGCAGCTGCGGGTCCGGCGGCTGCCGATGGGGGTCCCCCTGCCGCCGCCGGCCTCCGAGGGGGACGGCAAGCGGTTTCGGGAGCGGCACGGATTGCCGGCGGGCGCTCCGGTGATCGGCTCCTTCGGTTTCCAGACCCCGATGAAGCGCACCGGCGTGGTGATCGAGACCCTGGCGCGGCCCGGGCTCGAGGATGTCCACTTGATGGTGGCGGGGGAGGTGGCGGAGATCCTGGAGCTCGGGGAGGCCGCCGAGGCGGCGGGGGTGGCGGATCGGGTCCACGTGCTGGGCTACCTCCCCTTCGACGAGTTCGAGGCCGGCATCGCCGCCTGCGACCTGACCCTCAATCTCCGCTACCCCACGGCGGGGGAGACCTCGGCGTCTCTGCTGCGGATCCTCGCCGTCGGCCGCCCCGCCATCGTGTCGGACCATGCCCAGATGGCGGAGCTGCCGGACGACATCGCGGTCAAGGTGCCGGTGGGGGACGGCGAGGTGGACGCCTTGGCGGAGCGGCTGCTGACCCTCCTCGCCGACCGCTCGGCCCTCCGGCGGATGGGGGAGGGGGCGCGGCGATTCGTCGCGGAGTCCCACCGCCCCGCCGCCGCCGCCGAAGCGGTGGCCGACGCCTGCCGCTCCTTTGCGGATCTGGATCCGCGGGAGATCGCCCCCCCCGCCCCCGGCCGTCCGACCTCCCTCGCCTGCCGATCCCTCCCCGGCGAGGTTCGGGTCGAGGGGGCTGAAGGACCTTGGCGGACCGGCGAGCGGCGGCGGCTCGGGATCATCCTCCGCAACACCGGCGAGGCCCGCTGGCTGGCGGGGGAGCGGTTGGGGGGCGGCGTCGCGGTGCAGGTCAAGCTGTGGGCCGACGGGGTGGATCTCTGGGCGGACCGCGGCTGGATCGGTCTACCGAAGGACCTGGGCCCCGGCGACGGCGCCCGCCTCGAGGTCACGCTACGCCGGCCCTTGGCGGAGACGGTGCGCCTCGAGATCCTCCCCCACGTCCTCGGATTCACCGGTCTGCCGGAGCTCGACGGGCCCTCCTGGGGGGCGGACCTTTGAGCCGGCAGCCGTCCACCGCGACCGGGGTCCGCGCTCGGCGCCTCGCCTGGCTGACCCTGGGGACCGTTTTGGCGGTGCTGCTGGTGTCGGCGGCCACGTACGACCGAAGCGGCTGGCCGGACCTCCTCCCCGGAGAAGCGACGCTCCTGATGCAGGCGGACAGCCTCGTCCAAGACGGCGATCTGCGCTATAGCCGGCTCGACTTCGATCGCCAGCTCCTCTCCCGGCTCGGCAATCCCCCGGACCTGGCCCTGGCCTCCGGCTCCGGTGGGCGATCCATCACCTTCGACGCGCCGTTCCCCTACGCCCTGTGGCTCGCCCCCTTCCTGTGGCTGTGGCCCGACGACGGCTTCGCCCTGGCCAACGCCGTGCTCCTGGCCCTCGCGTCCCTCTTCGCGGCGGGGTCGCTGGAGCGCCGGATCGGCGCCGCCGCCCCCCTGTGGCTGGCGGTATGGGTCGCCGCTTCGGTGACGTTCCAATACGTCTTCTACGCCAACGGCGGACTGTTCCTCTTCTGCGTCGGGCTGGTGTCGGCGGCCCTGGTGGCTCCGGAGACGGCGGACGCCGAGGTCGAGGACCGGACCCTGTCGCGACGCTGGCTGGCGGCGGGGCTACTGCTGTCGATCGCCGTGGCGAGCCGCGGCCTCTACTGGGTGCTGCCGGCTGCAGCCCTTCTGGCGCTTCCCCGCCGCGGCCGGGGTCCCCTGGCTGCGGTCTTCGGCGTCGGTCTGGCGGCGGGTTCCCTGGTGCAGGCGGTGGTGCAATTCTGGGCCGGCGGCGGTCTGCACTTCTGGGGCACCGAGCGCTTTCGATTCACCCCCGAGACGGGCTACCCGCTGGTGGATTTCCCCGCCGCCGAGTGGACCTCCATGGTGGGGCGGCTGTCGGCCCTGTATTTCGAAGGTTCGGCGGTGGGGACCTGGGGACTCGACGCCAAGCTGTGGTCGTGGAACGCCGTCTACCTATGGCTCGGGGAGAGCATCGGCCTGCTGCCGTACTTCTTGCCTCTGCTGCTGCTGGGGTTGGCGCCGCGGCGGGGCGCCCTGCGGCCGGCGGTGGCGGCGGTTGGGCTCTTCGTCGTCGCGGTTTTGGCGGTGGGCCCCTTCGACCTCTACGGCGGCACCGGCGCCGTAGCCAACCGGCTGTTCCTGCCGATCTACGGCTTCCTCGTCCTGGCCCTGGGGGTCCCCGCGCGGCCGAAGCTGCTGGGGCTGCCGACGGCGCCCCTCGCGGCGGCGGCGGCTGTGGCCCTGGGGGCGCCGTTCCTGTCGTCGATGTGGGGGGCTCCGTGGACCTACCCCGTCGCCGAGCACGGGGGCTACCGGCACGTGACGCCCCTGGCGGCCCGTTTGCTGCCCTACGAGGCGAGTCAGAAACCCTTGCCGGGGGGGCCGGTGGCCGCCCACGGGGACTTCATGGTCCGTTTCCTCGACGAGCACACCTGGGCCGAAACCCGGCGGGATCGGCTGGTGATGGACGCCCGCCATCCGGCGCGGCTGCTGGTCACCAGCTCAGCCGCCGTCGACCGCCTGCGGATCGATTTCGGCGACGAAGCCCCCGCCGACCTGGTGATCCGCGGCGGCGGGGAGGTGGAGCGTCAGCTGGCGCCCCACGGCGGGATCGGCTTCCGCTTCGAGCCGACCCACGTGCGCCGCCACGTCATGTGGTGGAGCCCCCGGCGGCAGTGGCTGTACTTCTTGGAGCTGAGCTTTCCGGACGCTCCCGACGCGGAGCTGCCGTTCTACATCGTCGGCGAGCACCTGACCGAAGGGGACGGCGCCGACGAATGACGGGCCCGCCGCGGCCCCGCCACGGAGGCATTCGACATGAGCGAAACCGCCAGCAGCTGGATCCTCGACATCCGGCGACGTCTCGACAACCCGGCCCCCCTGCGTCTACCCCCCACCGACGCCCGCCGTGCCGCCGTGCTCATTCCGCTTTATGTGGATGCCGGCCAGCTGTGGACCATCCTCACCAAACGGGCGGAGCATCTGCCACACCACAAGGGGCAAATCGCCTTCCCCGGCGGCAGCCTCGAATCCGGCGAAGACGCCTGGGCCGCCGCCAAGCGGGAAGCCGAGGAGGAGATCTCCCTCGATCCCGCCAAGGTCCTGCCCCTCGGCGAGCTGGACGAGGCGGAGACCCCGAGCGGCTTCCACATTGTCCCCTGCGTCGGTGCCGTGCCGTATCCCGTCGAAACCGAGCCCGATGAGGGGGAGATCGAAGAGATCTTCGCCGTGCCCCTCCAGGAGCTGGCCAATCCCCGCACCGTCGAGGATCGCAACGTTTTGATCGACGGCCAGGAGCGCACCCTACGGGTGTACCACGTCGGCCGCCGCCAGATCTGGGGCCTGACCTCCCGCATCCTGCAGAACTTGCTGGTTCGCCTCGGCGTCGAATCTCCACTGATGGGCTCGTAGGGTCGGTCAGGTTCGAGGGCCTGGACGCGGGTAGGGCCAGGGTGGCGACCCTGGGCTTCGATACGGAACCCCGTTGGGGTTCCGGAGGGGAAGGTCCAGGGTGAAGACCCTGGGCTTCGATATGGAACCCCGTTGGGGTTCCGGAGGGGGAGCTCCGAGCTGCGTAGCGGCGACACCTCTTGGAGCCTGGGGCGCAAGCCCCAGGTGCGCGGGCAACGAGGGGCCCGAGAGGACCCTCGTTCAAACCTCGCCGAATCCTCAGGCGGCGTCCGGCACCTCGTCCCCCGTCGATACGTTTGGGGTCTGGAGCTCCCGGGCGCGCTGCGCCACCTCGGATCGGACCCGCTTTCCCGACAGGTAGGTGTACATCGCCGGCACCACGTAGAGGGTCAACAGGCTGCCGGCCAACAGGCCGCCAATTACCGCGATCCCCATCGACTTGCGGCTCTCGGCCCCCGCCCCTAGCGCCAGGGCGATGGGAAGGATCCCCAGGATCGTCGACAGGCTGGTCATCAGCACCGGCCGGAACCGCGCCGCCGCCGCTTCCTGCACGGCGTCGAGGATCGAATCCCCCCGCTCCCGCCGCTGGTTGGCGAACTCGACGATCAAGATGCCGTTCTTCGTCACCAGGCCCAGGAGCATGATCAGGCCGATCTGGCTGAAGATGTTGAGGCTCTGGCCGGTGAGGGCGAGGGCGCCCAGGCCCCCGGCGAGGGCGAGGGGCACCGTCAGCATGATGATGAACGGATCCCGGAAGCTCTCGAATTGGGCCGCCAGCACCAGGTAGATCAATACCAGGGCCAGCAGGAAGACGAAGCCGAGGCTAGACGCGCTCTCCACGTAGTCGCGGGACTGCCCTTCGAGGGCGGTGGAGAACGACTCGTCGAGCACGTCGTCCGCCACCCTCTCCATGGCGGCGATGCCTTCTCCGATGGTTCGCCCCGGGGCCAGGGAGGCTGAGACCGTCGCCGATACGTAGCGGTTGTAATGGTAGATCTGGGGCGGGCTGGCGGTCTCCGTCAGGGTCACCAGGTTGTCCAGCTGTACCAACTGCCCGCCGGCCCCCTGGACATGGAGGGAGGCGAGGTCCAGGGGTTCGTCGCGGTTCTCCCGCATCACCTGGCCGATCACCCAATACTGCTTGCCGTCTTTCAGGTAGTAGCCGAAGCGTTGCCCGGATAGGGCAGCCGACAGGGTCTCGGCGATGTCCCGGGCGGCGATCCCGAGATCCCGGGCGCGGGCGCGGTCGATGTCGATCTGGAGCTCGGGTTTGTTGAACTTGAGGTCGGCGGTGACCACCGAGAAGGTGTCGTCGGCCCGCGCCTGTTCGAGGAACGTCGGCAGGATCTCCCGCAGACGTTCAAAGCTCGGGGCCTGGAGGACGAAGGCCACGGGCTGGCCCCGGCGACCCCGACCGATGCTCGGCGACTGGGTGACGAAGGAGCGGGCGCCGGTCATCTGGGCGATGCGGTCCTGGACGTCGGCGGCCACCTCCTGCTGGCTGCGCTCCCGCTGGTCCTTGTCCACCAGCTTGAGGCGTACGAAGGCTGAGTTGACGCTGGACGACGCGCCGAAGCCAGGGGAGGTGACCGCGATGATCGCCTGCGACTCGGGGACCGACTCTTGGAGGAGAGAGACCACCTCTTTCACGTAGTCGTCCATGTACTCGAAGGAGGCGCCCTCGGGGGCCGTCGACAGAATGCGGATCGAACCCCGATCCTCCATCGGCGCCAGCTCCGCCGGCAGCGTGTTGCCGATCCACCAGGCCCCCCCGAGGGTCACGGCGAGGATCGGAAACGCCAGCCAGCGGACGGGCATGAAGGCGGCGAGGGTTTTCCGGTAGGCGCGGGCCAGGCCGGCGAAGAAGGGTTCCGTGACGCGGTAGACGAGGGGCTGACGCTTCCGCTTCTTCAGCAGGCGGGTACACAGCATCGGCGTCAGGGTGAGGGCGGCGAAGGAGGAGATCACCACCGCCCCAGCGATGGTGATGCCGAACTCCCGGAACAAGCGGCCGGTGAGGCCGCCGAGGAAGAGGATCGGCAGGAACACCGAGACCAGCGCCAGGGTGGTGGCGATGACGGCGAAGAAGATCTCTCGGGTCCCCTCGATGCCGGCGCGGATCGGCTCTTCCCCCTTTTCGATCTTGGCGTAGATGTTCTCGAGCACCACGATCGCGTCGTCCACCACCAGGCCGATGGCCAGGACCATGCCGAGCATCGTCAGCACGTTGATCGAGAAGCCCGCGAGGTACATCACCAGGAAGACCCCCACCAGCGACACCGGGATCACCAGCGCCGGGATCAAGGTTGTGCGCCAGTCCCGCAGGAAGAGGAAGATGATGGCCACCACCAGGCTGAGGGCGATGAAGAAGGTCTGCCGTACCTCCTCCACCGAGTCGCGGATGTACTGGCTGATGTCGAAGCCGATGCCGAGCTCCAGGTCCGCCGGCAGCTCATTCTCGATCTGCGCCAGACGGCGGTAGAACTCGTCGACGATCTCGATCTGGTTGGCGCCGGGCTGGGGACGTAGGACCACCCCCACCATGGGCACGCCGTCCCGCCGCAGAAGGGTGCGGGTGTTCTGCGGCGCCACCTCGGCGTAGCCTACGTCCTTCAGCCGCACCAGGCGGCCGCCCTCCTGTTTGAGGACCAGCTGATCGAAGTCCTCCACGGTTTCGAGCCGGCTCTTGGTGCGTACCGTCAGCTCCACCGCCTGGCCTTCGATTCGGCCGGAGGGCAGCTCCACGTTCTCCCGATTCAGCGCGTTGCGGACGTCGACGGCGGTCAGGCCGTAGGCCGCCAGCCGGGTGGGGTCGAGCCACAGGCGCATGGAGTAGCGTTTCTGACCCCAGATATCGACCTCGGCGACCCCGGTGATGGTTTGGAACCGTTCCTTGAGGACGTTGTCGGCATAGGCGGTGAGCTCCAGCAGATCCCGCTGGTCGCTCTTGACGTTCAAGAAGACGATGGGGGAGCTGTCGGCGTCGGCCTTCGAAACCGAGGGTGGATCGGCGTCGGGGGGCAACTCCCGGCCGGCCTGGCTCACCTTGTCCCGCACGTCGTTGGCGGCGGTTTCGAGGTCCACCCCGAGCTCGAACTCCACCGTCAGGGTGCTGCGACCCTCGCGGCTGGTGGAGGTCAGGCTCTTGACCCCGGGCACCGAGTTCACCTTCTCCTCGAGCACCTGGGTGATCTGGGACTCGACGATGTCGGCGTTGGCGCCGGTGTAGCTGGTGGACACGGTGATGATCGGCGGATCCACCGAGGGGTACTCCCGCACCCCCAGAAACCTGAAGCTGATGAGGCCGAAGATGACGATCACCAGCGACACCACCACCGCCAGCACCGGTCGCCGGATCGAGAGGGTGTAGAGGTTCATCGCGGCGCCACCTCGGCGCCGGGCCGCACCTGCTGGATCCCCGACACGATCACCCGGTCACCGGCGACGAGGCCCTCGGTGATCTCCACTTTCCCTTCCGTGCGCTGGCCGGTACGCACGGGCCGCGATGCGGCCTTGCCGTCCTCTACGACGTAGACGGTCGTGGTGTCGAGCCCCGGAATCAGAGCGATGGCGGGGACCATCAGCGCGTCTTCCCGCTCCGCCAGGACCAGCTGGACTTCGGCGAAGGCCCCGGGCATCAGGCGGCCGTCCGGGTTGGCGGCCCGGGCCCGGACCTGGACCGTACGGGTCGCGGCGTCCACCCGCGGCTCCACGGCGTACACCTTGCCGCGGAACGTGCGGTCGAGGCCGGCGACGGTGAAGTCCACCTCATCGCCCCGGTCCACCTGGCCGGCGTACTTCTCCGGCACGGCGAAATCGAGCTTGATCGGGTCGAGGTTCTGAAGCGTCGCGATGCGGTTCGACGACGTCAGGTAGCTGCCCTCGCTCACCGACCGCAGACCGACGACGCCGGAGAACGGCGCGCGGATCTCGGTCTTGGCGATGCGGGCCCGCAGGGATTCGAGCTGGGCGTCGACGATCTCGAGCTGCCCCCGGGCCTCGTCGTAGACTTGCTGGCTCACCGTGTTCTCGTCGAGCAGGTTGCGCACCCGCGCTTCACGCTGTTGGGCTAGCCGCTTTTGGACCTGGGCCCGGCGCAGCTCCGCCTGGAGGTCGGCGTCGTTGATCTTGACCAGCAGATCTCCGGAGGCGACGTTCTGACCCTCCGCAAAGAGGATGGAAACCACCCGCCCGTCCTCCTCGCTGCGCAGCTCCACCTCCTCGTTGGCCATCAGCTCGCCGGTGGTGGCGACCTCGCTGGTCAAGGATCGGGGCTCCACCTCGAACACCTCGACGCCGATTCCCGGCTTTTGGGAGCTGCTGCCGGGCGGTTGGGTGGCCCTGTCTTCGTCCCTGGGCCCGTCACTTTTGGCGGAGCTGAGTGCGGATGGGAGGCTTCGGGACTCGGCGTCGTCGGCGGAGTCGGTAACGCTGCAGCCGCCGAATCCGGCGACCGCGGCAACACAGGCGAGGCTGACCAGGGTCTTGAAATACATGATCTCGGGTTCTCCGAGCAGGGGTTCGTCGCGGAGTCGGTTTTGGAGCCGGCGGACGGGTCGCCGTCGGCCGGTGGGGGAGAGCGGGCACCGTGGCGGCGGAGGCGCACGTCGCCTGGGATTGAATCTATTCTGGACTACGCTCGCCGTGGGCACCGGTTGTCTGTCCGGGCGCCGCTTTACCAGATTGTTACATCCCCGAGGGTCTCTAAACTGTTGAGAAAATTAAGTTTAGAGGGGAATCTGGGGCGGGACGGGGTCTGCTCCCCGGCCAGGGGTTCGGGTTCTGTGTCCAGCGTCGATCTGCACGGTCGAGTGCTGCTGATCAAAGCGCCCGCACGACGTTCTAGAGGCTCCAGGGATTCCTCCCCGGTTTGTGGTCGAGATGCCCGGGGGGACGGAGCGCCGGTCTGGTTGGCGGTCTTCTTTGCAGAGGAGCTGGGATTGTCGAGCCCGCTTGAACCATGAACCCGGAGTCCACCCTGGCCGGGACGGGCACTATCCGAAGAATGGGGTTGGTCTTTGGGCACTTGTCACCCTTCGCCAGAACGAAGAAACCCTTGTCATACCGGACTCAGGCCCATCGGCCGAGTGGATGACAAGGGTGGAGTGTACTCATCCAGATGCGTGTGCAACCGCGCCCCGGATTTCTAGCGTTTCAGATTCTGAGACCCCCACTGAGGGGTGGCCTTTGTGGCAACGTCAGCACTGCTCACACTGGTCGCTGCCCGTCTCTCGCCAACTGCTACCGCTACTGTGACGGCAGCATTGAGCCTTCGTCATGGGATCCCCAGAAGCACCTTTGCAATGGTGGTGTTTGCAGCAGGTCCCCTTCTTCTTGGACATCTCGATGCCGTCGAGCCTTGGCCTGCCGGCCTCGAGTCGCCCCAGGCGAACGGATTGAGTAAGGTTTGGGATCTTCATATCCCTGACTCCTCTTCAAGGTTTTTACGGGTATGTCATATGAGCTGCGAGTTGTGCTCCTTGCGGTATCAATCACATTCGACGGCATACTCGCCGCCTGCCCAGCCAACAGCTGTTCTAAAGGCACAGCAGGCGGAGCAGTTGAAACCATCGATAGGAGCCGAGTCGCTAAAGAAGCACCTGCCAATGATGCCGCCTGGAACACCGGTGCAGTCGTGGGGGTGGACCCCATGAACAGATTTGCGAAGCTTTCCGAGGTTGTCTCGGCTCCGTGCGACTGCTGCGGTCAAGGTAGGTAGCTGCATGTCATCTCCTCGTGTTCTGGCCGTCTGCTGACGACCGTTTTCAAGTTCGAGAGCGAACGCGACGTGCCAAACCACGGGCTCGCCAAGCCGCAGAGCTACTCTCGTATCGTGTTGGGGCAACAGGCTCGTTGCCCTTCGAAAGGCACGGCCATGCTTCCGTGCCGGGCAGGGTTCAGAAGATCGACCAGGAACGTACCGGGCCAACCGTCACCGGAATGACGTCGCTGACGTCGACGGTGAAGCGATGGACTTGGCGAGCCACCGTCAGTCTGTTCTTGGGGTCGAAAAAGGTCAGCTTGACGTCCCAGCACTCCGACCCTGGACGGCAGATCGGGCTTCCCTCGACATCAATCGAGTCGAGAACCATGCCACTCCCAGCGAGATCTTGGAGAATCTGCGTCACTTGGAAGGCATTGGTCGCAGCAAAGTTCGCAGCGCGTTCTTCGGGGCTGGCTCCCAAGTTACGCAACTCGTAGTAGATGCGGCGAAGGAAGTTACTCAGATCTTCCCTCTGCTTCTCTTGCTCCTCGGGAGTTTTTCCTTTGGGTTGCTTGGAGCTCGCACAGGCATCCACCAGAGCTTGGATCGACCAGCTGTACATTCCGCGCAGCTCGGGCACGATTACGGGTAGGACCTGACCTGAGAAGAGCGTCGTGTGGCCGGAGAGATGCCCCGGAACCGAGACGCGCTCGACACCTTCTTCGAGCTGTGAGGTGAGAAACTCGCGAAGGCGTTTGTAGGTCTGCTCGGCGTACGCTCCAAAAGGTCGAACTGCGTAGATGGGTGTCGAGTCGAGCTTCAGGATCCAGGTGATCGCTTCTGATTGCGCGGGATGCTGCTTCAGATGGTGGAGTAGATCCGCAGGCTCATAGACATTGCCGTTTTCCATACTTTGAAGTATCGAATCCCGCCTGGCCTCGCTCGTGAGGTCGTAGTCGAGCTCACCGATTGCATAGGCCAACTTCGGCCGTGTGTCGGCGCCGCCACAGCTGCTGGCGGAGATACCTCCGTCGTGAATGGCGACCTCCGGCGCGACTGGAACAACTTCGCAATCGGGTTCGGATTCCAGTACCTTTGGTGTGCTCTCCGTGATCTGTTGAACGTTCTTCTCAGCCATGGATACGTCTCCTTCAAGTTTCGGAACAGATGTGGTCTCCGGCTCGTCTCGGCACAAGCCACTTTGGGTGAGTCGGAGTGCTTTTCGAGCCTTGCGGATGTCGAGGTTGCCTGCCAGAAATCGCTCGCAGTCTTTGCGCTGCTGTGGCCGACACGCCTCGGCGCCGCCGAGAAGCGCGTTCCGAACGGCTTCAGGGTTTGGCTCCTCGCCTTGTTGCAGTTGCTCGCTGAGCAGTAGGGCAGCGACTCCAGTAACGACGGGGGCCGCGAAACTGGTGCCGGTTCGCTCTTCAGCACCGCCGCCGATTCCGGCTCCTACGATTCCTGTCCCCACCGTCAGAATGCCGGAATTCTCGTAGCCCCAGTTGCTGAAACTCAGGGGTTCGCCTTTCTGGTCCGTTGCGCCGACCGCCAGAACGAAAGGCAGGGCCGCTGGCACGTGTGAGCAGTCGCAGCCGTCGTTGCCGGCCGCGGCAACAAGGAGAGCTCCGTGGTCCGCGCAGTATTGAACCGCGTCCGTCAAGAAAGGCTCTGCCTGACCGGAGGGAGTCAGTTGGCCGCCGCTGATGTTGATGAGATCGGCGCCGGCGGCGATGGCTTCGCGGAGGGCGCGAGCTAGGTCCAGTTGACTCGCCGGCCGCGAGTTTCCCTCCCCGTCTTCCTCGAAGATGGGGATGATGATCCCTCTGCAGGACGCCGCAATTCCTTGAATCGATTGGCTTTGTCCGAATAGGACACTTGCTACATGGGTGCCATGGGCGGTCGGCCGAAGGGGGGCCGTACCGCCGAGGTGATGAAGGTCGGCGTTCTCGAAACAGGGATGGGAGAGATCCGCCGCTCCGTCGAGTACGGCGATCGTAATGCGCGGATCTCCGGAGGATGTTCCCTCGCGTAACTCTGTGAGACCGGCGATCAGAGAGAAGTCCATCCTCAGCCTTCCTTGGTGGGATAGAAGCCGATCCAACGGTCAAGGAGCGCGGCGCGACGCTGGCAGCCGGCACAATGCCGGAGCCCGATCTTGCCAGTCACGTTTCTGACGATCTCGCCAAGGCCCTTCTCTTTCTCGAGTGGTGCAGGGATTCGGAGGATCGGTCGATTCTGATGCGGAAGATTCATAGGGCGCCTCAATAAAGATTTTCAGGTCGGTCCTTCGAGACACCGGGTAGACTTCACGGGACAGCCTGAAGCGGTCGTCTGCTGAACCAGGTACCTGCCCAGAGGGCTCAGGATCGCCACGTACAGCTTTGGAAATGGATCTGAAAGATTTCCGCTATTGGCCGGCGTGGGGTTCAAATATTGCGGTCATCCTCTAGACGCACCAGCTTCGCGCTCTGTGATTTTCTATTTCGTTTGGCCAGGGAAGCAGGGCGGGCGCAGGCAAGGCGTGTCAACGCAGGAATAGCCCAGCTCTTTCAAGGGGGGTTGCGCAGCCCAGCGCCGCGGGAGACCGAGGGTTGCGGAAGAGAGTTGTCAAACGGGGTACTGGGTAGGTTCTTCTCGGCGGCTTGGGTCTGACCGCTGTCGGCGTCCTGGGAGGGCTTGGGTCGAGCCCCCGCGCTCGCCCGGGGTGGGGCCCTTTGCATCCTCGGGGGCGCTCCGCCGCCGGTCGGCCCTGAGAGTCGGGTGGGGTAGGCGTCGAGCCGGGCCTGCGTTGACGATGGGGCGGTCTCAAGGCTTCGATCCGGATCCTCGATAGCCGGCGCGACTTCTCTGCGATTGCGCTAGAATGACGGCGAATCTCAGCGGGTACGCCATGGGCCACCGAGCCAACTTCGTCATCCTCCAATCGGGCGTCGCCCGAGCGTTCTTCGACCCCTGGGCGGCCCTCGGGTCAACCCATGGGTTCGCGTTGGGCCCTGAGCATGCGACCCGCGCCGCGGAGGCTGCCGAACCCACCGAGGAGCTCCTCGACTGGGCGTTCGCAGAGGCCGGCTACCTGATCGACCATGATCAGAAGGTGGCCATGGTTTTCGGTGTTCCAGAGAGCGGAATCGACGTCGCGGACCTCGAGGGTCTAGAGGGCGTCGACATGGGCGATCTGGCCGTGGCCGGTGCGACCGACGCCGCGCTCGCGGAAGGTCCAGAGCGGTTTCTCGAGCTCATCTCGCCGGTTTGGCGAGGTTGGAGCTTGTGGTGGGACGACCGCGGAGTAGACGCCTTCGCCGAACACCTTCAGGTCCGCTCGATCACCACCATCACCACTCAGCCGTCTTCGAGTCCGCCGGAGAGCCGGGTGTTTCGCCGGCGGGCCTGATGCATTTTGGGAATCCAGAGCCGGGTGCGAGCCGGCGACCCACCGCAACGTTCGGCGGTAGCATGGGGCCTCCGAAGGGCTCCCCATCCGAGATGACCCGTGAGGACTACTGCATGACCCGAAGAGATGCCCTGGCTTTGGTGGCTGCCTGCATCGCCGCCGTGCCGACCCTTGGGCGCGAGAACAAGAGCGACGAGAAATTAGGAGAAGCCATGCAAGTGCACTATCTCGAAGTCGTTACGAAGGATGTCGACGCCGCCTGCGAGCTTTATTCGGTCACCAGCGGAGTGACGTTCGGGGACGCTGACCCGAGCCTGGGGGGCGCTCGAACCGCCCATCTGGCAAATGGCGGGATGATAGGGGTTCGTGCCCCCATGCATGACGCCGAGAAGGCGGTGACGAGGGCGTATGTCCTTGTCGAGGATATCCAGGCGGCCGTCGCCGCGGCGACGAAGGCGGGGGCCGAGATCGCCGTTCCGCCCATGGAGATTCCGGGCCATGGTTGGTGTGCCATCTATCTCCAGGGCGGGATCGAAGCAGGACTTTGGCAACGCTGAACCCGCCACGCTACACAGTCCTGTCCGCGAGAGACATGGATCGAGCCAACGGATGGAGCCCGTCGGCGGGTGGGGGAACCGCTTCGTGAGAATCGCGGTGAGCGGGTCCCACAGTACCGGCAAGAGTACCCTCGTCGCTAGGTTCTTGGAGCAGCGGCCGGGGTATCTCAGCGAGCCCGAGGCGTTCGAGGTGCTGGGGGACGACATCACCCTGACGTCGCAAGGGCCTGACGCCGAGGGGCTGGCGGACCTGCTCGGGTATTCGATCTCGGTGGTGGAGTCCCATGCCCCAGGGGCTGCGGTGATCCTCGAACGTAGCCCCGTCGACTACCTGGCCTATGCCGCCGCGTCCGAAGCGCTGACGGCCGACGAAGGGGAGGGATTCGTTCTCCAGCATCTTCCGGCGGTGCGGGATTCGGTCCGAGGTCTGGACCTGATCGTGATGCTTCCGGTGGGTGGTGCGGAGTATGTTCCAGCGCGACCGGGCGAGGACGAAGGCTTCCGACTTCGGGTCGACGAATGCCTTCGGCGCCTGCTGGTGGACGACGACCTGGGTCTGTTCGCGGGGCCTGCCGCAGCCGCCGTCGTCGAGGCCGGCCCGTCGCCGGACCGTCAGCTCGCGGAGTTGTTGAGGCGGACCTGAGGACGCTGCGGGCGCTGTCCGAAGGCCCGCTCCGGGCGTCACTCTGCGGCGCCTGCGCATAGCTCTGGGCGATGTGGCCGGGCACTTCATCCTTGATCCTCCGGATAGGCATCGTGTAAGGTCTATTCGTTCATCGAGCTGACAGCCATCGGCTGCGAACCTCGGTCGTCCTTCGGGGAACCCTTTCCTCCCCGGGGCTGGGAGCCGAGCCAAGACCATCCTGGCGAAGATCTGTGCCGCAGGGGTCCCAGGCCACCCAGCTATCCGAGGGGAAAGTGCATGCCCAAGTCGAGGACCACGCTGTTCTTCGAGCGCTTCGAGGTTTTTTCCAGTTCTGAACATCCGGTTCCGATCCAGCGCTGGCTGACGGGGGACACCGGGGAGTTCGTCTTCCGGGTCGAAGCCAGCGGACCCGGCGGCGAGGATGTGATCCGGACCTTGCCGGAGGAAGGGCATTACTCCGCCGCCGAGCGGGAGGTGATCACCGTGGGGCTGCCCCTGATGGTGGGCGCCTTCGACGGTCCATGGACCCTTCGCATCACCTGCTGGGAGCTCGACGCGTTCGGCGGCGACGACGACCTGGGAACCCTGGAGCTGGTGCTCGGCGCTGAGGATCTCCCGGCCCACGCAGAGCCGGTGCTGCACGCCGCGGCGGGGTGCTGGCGCGCCTGGGTGCGGGCCGAGGGGGCGGGTGTCGGCGTGGCCCCGGCCCCGACATCGGCCGTGGACAACGGCGGGGGATCCGCTGCGGTGAACGGCTTCGAGGAGGCCCAGCGGTTCCTCGCCGCCATGCTGCATCGGCCCAAGACCGCCATCGACTACTTGAGCGCCCTCCTCGCCGATCCGGACCATCCGGAGAAGGTGGCGGACTGGTTGAGCAGCCAGGGCTACCGCACCAACCCCACCCAGGTCTCCCAGGCGGTCTACCACTACCAAACCACCAACCTCTCAGCTTGGACGGGGGTTTACGGCGTCACCCACCTGGGACGGGGTAGCGACATCGCCCCCGGCCCGCCGGTCTTGGTGCGCCAGGACGGATCCGTCCAGGTTGGCTTTCGGACCTTGGAGTCACCGACGTTCCAAGGGGGGCTGCTCAGCTGGACCTTCGCCGACGGAAACGCCACCGAGGGCTCGATCACGTTCTTTCAGAACAGCGGTACCGAACCCGGCCACGTCACGGATCCGCCGGAGGGGAGCGGCGTCGCCTTTGCGGGAACCCTGAAGGTCGACCCGAAGGCGGATTCCCAGGTGTTCTCGGGCCGACCCGGCGACTTGCGTCAGTTCCCGCTGGCCCACTGGTTCGGCGACTACGGCGCGACGACCCTCGAAGGGGGCAGCGGTCCGACGGCGGGGCCTTCGGTGGTGATCGGCCTCGATGGCGACGTGACGATCGGCGGCACCCCCTTGACCGGCTTCGGGTACGACGTCGCCCGCAACGAGCTGTCTTGGACCCTCGATCACCACCCGACCGCCGGCCGCCTGCGGTTCTCGCTCCGACCCGGAGCGGAAGGGACGGCGACTCCGGAGTTCGTCGGCACTTACCAGAGCTCCCCTTCGGCTCCGGCGCGGCGCCTCACCGGCTCGGCGGACCTCTCCAAGCTGAGCCGCTGGGTGGGCAACTACAGCACCCGGATCCAGCAGCAGGGGGGCGGTTTCTCCGACGGCCCCGCCCTCGACGTTCGGTCCTCCAAGGGGGCCGTCACCGTCCAACTGGCCAAGAAGGAGATCCACGGCGGGGCCTACGACGGCGGCAAGGCGGAGCTCACCTGGACCCGCGCCGGCGATGGCACCCACGGGAACGACTCCGCGGCGACGGTCGACTTCACCGCCGGCTACCTGGGGCCCACCTTCAGCGGCGTTCTGACCCGCGCCGGAGCGTCCGACCCTCAGCCATGGATCGGTCGCCTCGGGCCGGACCCCTGGGCGGGCCCCCTCAAGACCCTGCGGGACATCCAGCTGTTCCTCAGCCTCATCACCGGCACCGTCGGCGTCGTCGGCCTGGCCTTCGCCGGCTACAAGGGGTGGCAGCGGTTCAAGGGATGGCTCGAGCAGCGGCGACGGGCCGCCGAGGCCCAGGACGAGCCGGGGATCACCGAGCCCCTGTGCGCCGATTCGGGCGATGACTTCGATGACTTCGCGGACCAGCCATCCGCCCTGGCCTTCGCGGTCGAAGGGGCGGCTGCCTGCGACGTCGAGGATCCGGGTCCGTCCATCGATCCCGACGACCCGCCCCCCATCAACACGACCACCGACGTCACGACGGACGTGACCACCGACGTGACGACGGATGTGACCACCGACGTGACGACCGATGTCACGACCGAGTCGACGACCACCGAGACCACCACCGATGCCCTGGAGGTGGATCCGGCGTCGTCCAGCCGCAGCGGCGCAGGGCTCGCCGGCGCGAACGTCGGCGCCCATACGCCGATGCCGGACGTCGACCCTCAAGACGTCCAAGGGGGACTGGCGGCGGCGGTGGTGCCCGGAACGGACGGGCCGCCGCCGCAGGAGATCGTCCCGCTGGAGGCGGTGCCGGCGACGGCGGTGACCGCCGACGTTGACGTCGACGTGGTGGTGGTCCCTGGCGACGACCCCAAGCCGTCCTGAGCCGAGTCCCCAGGACCCGGGCGGCGGGCCGGCCCGGATTCTGCCCCGAAGCAGCGTAGGCCCCTGGCGTCGCCGATCCCCCGTGGATCCGGCGTCGGGGGGGAGTGCGCTCGGCCCGACCCTGTTTCGACGAACCAACACGGCAGGAAGCCGAACAAGGAGACCGCAGCATGGCCGATTCCCAAGGATCCCTCATCGTCGTCGGTTCCGGCATCAAGAGCGTAGGACACCTGACCCTCGAAGCCCGGGGTTGGATCGAACAGAGCGACATCGTCGTCTACTGCGTCGCCGACCCCGCCACCGAAGTCTGGATCCGCAAGCACAGCCGGGTCAGCTTCGACCTCTACACCCTGTACGGCAACGACAAGAAGCGCATCGACACCTACAACGACATGGTCCAGGTGATGCTGGACAACGTGCGGGCGGGGCGGGACACCTGCGCCGTCTTCTACGGCCACCCCGGCGTCTTCGTGTTGCCCACCCACAAGGCCATCTCGATCCTGCGGTCGGAGGGATACCCCGCCGCCATGCTGCCGGCCATCTCGGCCCTCGACTGCCTGTGGGCGGACGTTGGGGTGGATCCCTCGGCGGTGGGGTGCCAGGAGTTCGAGGCCACGGATCTACTGCTGCGCAAGCGGCCCCTGGCCACCGAATCCCACGTGGTCATCTGGCAGATCGGCTGCGTGGGGGACGCCGGCTTCAACTTCGCCGGCTATGACAACCGGAACCTCGGCGTGTTGGTGGACTACCTGGAGGAGTTCTACCCGCCGTCCCATGGGGTGGTGCATTACCAAGGTTCCCAATACCCGATGTGCCCGTCCCGCTGCGATCGGATGACCCTGGAGGACCTGCGGCACGCACCGGTGACCGGCATCTCGACCCTCTACATGCCCCCGGCCACCCGCCGCACGACGGACGTGGACATGGCGGTCCGCCTGGGCTTGGTGCGGGGGGAGGGGGCGATCGAATCCCTGCGGGCGGCGGAAGCCAAGGCCGCCGAGGAAGGACCGGTTCCCTCGGCTCCGAAACCGCGGCCGACCGCCCCCCGCCGTTCTGTGACGCCCCCGGCGAGCTCGGCTTCCCCGGCGCCCTCGGCCCCCCCGGTGCCGGTGTCAACGTCGGCCGTCGGGTCCACCGCGGCGACGACATCGGCGAACGGTTCCGGCACTCCGGCGTCGACGGCTAGCACCGGCTCCGGGGCTCCAGTCTCGACGCAGGCGGCCGCGCCGCGGCAGGACGCCAACCGCAAGTTCCTCGACGAGATCCGACGTCGGCGGCGGAGCACCGAAGCCCGCTACAAGGCCACCCTCGAAGAGAACCCCCTGGCGGACTACATCGCCGAGATGATGCAGGACCCTAGGGTGCTGGCGGCGTTCCTGCGGGATCCGGAATCCTGCCTTGGGGAGCTCCCGGCGCTCTCCGACGATCAGCGCAAAGCCCTGCTCAGCCGGCATCCGGGGCGCATCCGCTTGGCGATGAAGGAGCCGGTCGAGGCGGTCCCCTCCTCCGGCGGCCCGAGCGTCCCGCCGGAGCCGGCCCCCTCGTCCACCGGCCGGTCCGTCGCCCAATAGGCCCGAAACACCTCCCAGGAGCAACACCATGACCCCATCCGGACCCTCCCTCAGCAGAGCCGACTCCCAGAAGTACTCCGAGGCACAGCGCTTCCTCGGCGACGTCCTCGACGATTTAGGAAAAGGCGTCGCCTATCAGAAACAGATCTTCGCCGAGGGGCAGACCCCCGCTGGCCTCGCCAACTACATTCAGGGCTTGGGGTACAAGACCACCCCCGACGTGATCGGCCAGGCCATGTACCAGTACCAGGCCACCAACCTGGCTGCCTGGGCCGGCGTCTACGGCGATACCTCCCTCGAAACCGCCTCCGGCAGTCGCGACAAAGGGCCGCCGTTGGTGATTTACGCGGACAAGAGCGTCGAGCTGGCGTACGTTCGGCTCAAGAACCCGAAGTTCAAGGACAACACGCTGAGCTGGACCTTCGCCGACGGCAACGCTACCCAGGGCAGCATTACCTTCAGTCAGCGGACGGGTACCCAGCAGGGGAAGGTGCAACCGCCTCCCTCGAGCGGTTCGACCGGAATCAGCTTCTACGACCACCTCCAGCTGAGCCAGTCGGCCGACAACCAGGTCTACTCCGGCCGGCCGGGGCCGCTGACCCAATTCCCGCTGGAGCACTGGTCTGGCAACTATGGCAAGGCGTCGCTGAAACAGCCCAACGGCAAGTACACCGCGGGGCCAGCGCTGATCGTCGTCGACTCGGACCACGTCACCCTCGGGGAGACGCCTTTGGTGGGCTTCTCCTACGACGTCCTGACAAACCAGCTCTCGTGGACCACGGACCACAACGACACCTCGGGTTCGGTGCGCTTCGCTAAGATCACCGAGCCCAAGCAGCCCGGCGGCTATGTGGGTCCCCACTTCTTCGGCACCCTGACCACCGCCGGGAACCCGGCTCGGCAGTACACGGGGGAGATTTCGACCCCCACGACCCTCGCCCGATGGATCGGCTACTACGGCGTCACGTCGCTGAAGCAGTCCGACGGCAGCCTCAAGCCCGGGCCGAAGCTGGTGGTCCAGAACGCCACCACGGTGGTGCTCGACAGCGACGCCATCCAGGGCTTCCACTACGACGGCAACACCGACACGCTGTCGTGGACCACCGACGGCAATTCGTCGTCGGCGACGGTCAAGTTCCTGGTGTTGACGGTGCCGGACAAAGAGGGCTACGTGGGGACGATCTTCGCCGGATCTTTGACGCAGCAGGGGGGCGCGGCACAGGACTGGAGCGGCAAGATCGGCACGCCGAACTCCGCACCCGGATCGCCGGGGGCTCCGAAGTTGACGACGGCACAGAGGATTCTGCAGGGGATCGGCTGGCTCGGCGGCGTGATGATGGTGGGAACGCTGCTGTATCTCGGCTACAAGGGCATCGTGAAGTGGCGCACCTGGATGAACGAACGCCAGCAGGCGGCGGACGATGCCTACCAGAACCTGGACGACGCCCCTGTCTGCGGCCTCGGCAACCAGGCCGAACCGGCGGCCCTGGCCACCGGGTCTCTGGGTTTCGCCGTTCTGGCCGCGGACTCCTGCGACGCCGACGACACCGGTGAGCCCATCGATCCCGACGACCCGCCGCCGACGAATACGACCACCGACGTGACGACGGACGTGACGACCGATGTCACCACCGACGTGACGACGGACG
>JBCDIS010000085.1:0-30276 GCA_038748685.1 Acidobacteriota bacterium
CCCCTCGTGGTAAACCCTTAACTCGGTCGAGCCGAGCGCATGTCTTGTCAAAGTTCGCGGAGCGTCGTCGTGAAGTCGTACCGATGAAGCTCTTGTCCGCTACGCCGATCTACAAGAGCAACAGGCGTGCCAGGAAGACCGAACAGCGGGATGATTTCTCCAAATTCGCATCGACTTCCTTGCAAACCTATTCCCTGCAGCACTTACGCCCGCACCCAGGAATCTCCCCACGCATCGGCCCATGGGAAGGTCTCCCAGCAAGACCCCGCCGAACGGCAGGGAAATTTTTCCGGTACCGGAGAAACTCCCTGGCCCGGGGGCCTAGGGGGGCTCCGATCCGCCACTCGTCCCCAGTGCCGGTCGATCCACGAGAGGGTCCATCGTCCTCACCGATAGGAAAGGCGACACGAAGGTGATCGAAGCCTCCTGGGTCGGGCTCGATCCGCGCACCAGGCTGCCGGCCCGGTGGAGCTAGCGGGGGGACTTCAAATCCTGCCCCGGGCCCCGGTCGTCTCCCCCCCGCCGTCAGGTTCTCGGGGCCGAAGGGCCTATCACGACCGACGCGATGGCGGGTCCGTGGGCTGTTCGGTCGGCGCTTCGTCGAGGCGCGCCTCGAGCTCGCGGATCCGTGCCTCCAGGGCTTCGACGCTCGCCCCTTCCCTATCCAGCTGCTCGGCGGCGGTACCCAGCAGATGGGGGTCCCTTCGCCACCAGTCGATCCCCATTTCCACCGCGCGGTCCACGGAACAGACCACCAGGCGGATCTGAAGGGTCAGGAGCTCGATGTCGACGAGTCGGATCTTGATGTCCCCGGCGATCACGATGCCTTTGTCGAGCACGCGGTCGAGGATGTCCGCGAGGTTGGTCGACTGCAGGGAGTGGGACGGGGATCTGTCGGGATGTCGAGACATGGTGTGTACGGTCCTCAGACGAGCTTTCCGAGTGGCCCCAGGTCGAGGTTGAGATCCTCCAGCTCCAGGCCGAGTATCTCGCACAGGCGCTGGATTTCGAGGGCTTGGGCCTGTAGCGCGGAGCCGACCCTTTCGATCTCTTCGTCGCTGAAGGTGCCGGCTTCGAGCCGATGGATCGCCTGCCGCTCGAGCAGCTCGTGCAGCAGGCGGACCAGGGTGAGGACCAGCTGCGTCAAGCCGCGGGCGGCGTCGTCCGGGTTGATGTCGAACCGCCGAAGGTCCCCGAGGACCGCCGATTCGCCGGTCTCTTCTGCCATCAGCGGAGCTCCCCGGTCTGCCGCAGGGCGCCGGCGTCGATCGCCGTCGCCACCGAGGACAGCAGCGCTTCGAGGCGCAGGTAGACGAGGTCGACGCCGGCGATCGAGATGATGATGTCGCCTTCGAGCACGACGCCGCGCTCGAGCACGCGATCGAGCAGATCGCAGACGCTGGCGGTGGTGGGGGCGGCGTCACCCGTCATCGTAGGACTCCAGTCGGTCGAGTAGCTGGGATTCCCGCATCTCGTACGTTTCTTCGTCGATCTCGCCGCTCTCGAGGCGCGCCATGAGGCGGCGAATCTCGACGACGACGGCGTCCCTGTCGTTCTCCCGCTCGCCCTGCGCCGCCCCTTCGATCTCCCGGGCGACCCAGAGCAGCGAGCGGAGGATCACAGCCCGCCCCGCCCTTCGAGGGGCGAAAGGGCGAGGGTTGAGAAGCTGTAGGGTGGCAGGGGCCCGGCGAGGTCGATCACCAAATCGTCGTCGAGCTCCGAGGCCACCGCCTCGACCGCCGACTCCCAGGCGTTGACGCCGTCCGACGGCAGCAGGAAGGCCAGATCGAAGATCTGGGCCTCCCGCTTCGGCGGCGTCTCCCGGATGTCTTCGGCGGTCCCTTCGACCCCCGCGACAAAAAGGGAGCGGACCCGCTCACGCTCCGCCCCCAGCACCTCGGAGAACAGTTTGCCGACGGCGATCATGGTGTCGCGGTCGGCGTTCCCCGATTCGACCATCCGGTCCCGCGCGCTCCGCAGCTTCACCGAGCCGGCGACGAAGCGTTCGAAGAGGTTGTCCGCCTGGATCCGAGCGCGGGCCGCCGTCTCGACGCGCCCCTCCAGGCGGTCGAGGTTCCCTTCGATGTCTTCGCGGTTTTGATCCAACAGCTGCTCCAGGGAGTCCCCCGACGACGCGAGGGTACCGAAGGCCACCGGCAGGATGCCGGACGGCAGAAGCTCCCTCAGGATCCGGTCATGGGCCAGGAGATGACGCCGGCTGGGCCGCACCTTCGATTTTCCGAACCGGCTCGTCAACGCGCTCAGTCCCCCGCGGGTAACGGCGGTGATCCCTTCGCCGCCGACGCCGACGAGGGGCGGCCACTCCCGGGCCCGGGTGAAACCGTACAGATACTGGTATGTGGGCATCGTGGTCCTTAGTAGCGCAGCTGGAAGCCGCTCGGAAGCGGCCCGCGGTCGGCGGGCCGACGGATTCCGAGCCCCCCAAGGAGACGGTCACGCTCGGCCAACAGGACGGCGCCTCGCTGACGGACACCGTCGAGCCGCTGTTCGAGCAGGCGCCTTTCCTGGGCGAGGCGATTCAGCTCTGCCTCGATGACCGAAGCCCGCAGCAGGGCACGGTGGTCCGGGCTACCCTGGCGGCGGGCGCCGAGGGTCTGGATGTCGTTGACACCGCGGCGTCGGTTCATTGTCCACCTCCCCGTTTGCCTCTACCGCCCCCGAGCGTCGCGGCGAGGATCCCGTCGATCCGAGCGCTCCATTCCTGGCCCGTCTCCTCGCCCTTGAGGCTGCCGCCGAGGATGTCGGCGAGGGCCCAGCGCAGCCAGCGGTTGTCGGCGCCCACCGGTTCCCCGCGATGGGCCATCAGCCGTGCGATGCCCAGGGAGCTGCGCAGGGACACCGGCTTGTCGGGGGCAAGGTCGCGGTAGAGCGCCGTCACCACGTCGACGATGGACCCGCAATCCGCCTCCCCGAGGCCGCTGCGCTTCTGCAGAATCGCCACCTGCGCTTCCCGCGGGGGCTCGTTCATCTGCAGGGTCACCAGCCGATCCCGCAGCGCATCCTGGGTCTTGTGGGTCGCCGTGTACTCCGCCGGATTCGAGGTGAAGATGGCACGGAACTCGTTGTGCACCCGCAGATACCCCTGATCGTTGCCGGCGATCGGCGGCAGCGGCAGCAGACCTTCGGAAAGCACCGCAAGCAGGGCGTTGTTGGCCTCGGGCCGCGAGCGGGTGAACTCGTCATAGATCAGGGTGTAGCCCTGCCGGCAGGCGGTGGTCAGCCGGTTCTCGGCCCAAAAAACCCGCGCCTCTTCCTCGGTCTTGAGCACCGTGTGGACGTAGTTGTCCACCAGGGTGCTCTTACGGTAGCCGGAATCGCGCCCCACCAGGTCGGCGCTCGTGTAGGCGTCGTCGCCGTGGATCAGCATCACCGGCCGACCGAGGAGCGCCGCCAGGTGTAGCGCCAGGGTGGTCTTGCCGGTGCCCGAGTGGCCGGCTAGGTGGACCGGGTAGCCGATCTCCAGGTAGGACATCGCCCGCTCGCAGAGATCCTGGATTTCGGCGGTGACGACGAAGGACTCGCTCGGGAGCGCGGTGATGTGGGCCGTGGCCTGCGTTCGCGCCGTCACTCGGCTCGGCCCACCACCGTCGACGGCCGCCGGCCTCACGCCCCGCGACCTTCCAAATGCCCCTGGGCGGCGGCGATCCATTCCTCGACGTGGGCGAGGCGATTGAGCTCACCGAGGATGGACCGCAGCTGATCCGGCGGCGTGGCGGCGAGGACGGCGAAGCTGGAAATGCCCGCGCGGTTCAGCCGCTCCTGGATACCGGGCCCGATGCCGGGAATCCCGGTGAGATCGTCGGTGGCGGCGGGCGGAGCCACCTTCACCGCGGGGTCCGGGCCTACGCCGACGGCCGCGGGGGTGGCAAGCGCCGCAGAGCCGCCGAGGCTGGACCAGGCGGCGCGGGCGCCCGCCAGATCGTCCCGGACCTCTTCGCGGAACGATGCGACGCCGTCTCGAAGGGTCTGGGTGAATCCCTGCAGCTTCTCCCTCAGCTGCGCGCTCTCCTCGCTGAGCCGCGCCCGTTCCGCGGTCAGCTGGCTGCGGACCTGATGCCGCAGCTCGGCCACCTCCCGAACCCGTCGATCGGCCGCGCGGGCTGCTTCGGTCTGGCGCTGCGACTCCCCTTCCCGCAAGTCGCTGGCGTGTCGCTGGCGTTCTTCCCTTCCGCGGCGAACCTCGTCGGCCAGCCGTTCCATATCTCGCGTGATTGATCCCATGGTGGTTGCTCTCCAGCCGGCGGCGCCCACCCGAGGGGCGGTGGCGCGGGCGGCGTGTTCAAAGGTAGCGGGGCGGCGGGGCTGGCGAAAGCCAACCCGACTCGGCGACCTCGAGGGGGACGGGGCCTACCGCCGGGGGACCGCTCAGGCCGCGGCTGGAGCAGCCGCCGGAGCTGTGAGACCGATCGCTTCGGCGTACTTCAGGTAGGTCTCCACCGAGGCGATCACCACACGCGCCTCGACGGCGAGCAGCTCGATGCCCACCAGCGACACCTTCGCCCAGACATCGATCACGACGCCCTTGTCGAGGATGCGGTCCACAACCTCGGCGAGGCTCGAAGAATCTGTCGATTTGTTGACTTGGGCCATTCCCGTTCTCCTTTTCTTCAGTGATTGGCGCCGGACGGCGCCTGCAACATGGGGGAGGGATTCCCCAGGGACTCACCGGCGTCACCCCGACGCCGCCGATTTTCGAAAAGTGGTCTCAAGATCGTCGCTGAGCTTCTGCCGCCGGGTCCTGGTCCGGTCCGGGCTTCGATTCGCGGTCGAGCCCGGGGCAGAAGTTGTAGGGGGGCCAAGGTCCGGTCACTTCGAGGTCGAATCGATCCTCCGGCAGGCTCCGCCGCATCCCTTCGAGCCGGTCTCGAAAGCCGGCGGCGTCGGCGGTTTCGATCAGGGCAGCCCAGGTTGCAGCGGTCCGCCGCGCGTCTCCCTGGGCTTCCCTCAGGGATCCATCGAGGCTGCGTACTGGCAGCCTCGCCAGATCGATGGAAGCGGACGCCAGGAATGCCTCCGCCCGATCCGCCTCCGCTTCGATCTCCGCCCGCCATCCGCTCTGCCGGTCCCGGACCTTCTTGCGGGCCAGCAGGTACGACCGTCCCGAAGGCTCACCTCCAGGCCCAGGGGCCGAGGCTGCGGCCGGAGCCGGGGCCGGGGCCGGGGCCGCCAGCAGTCGGACCGCCCACTCGCTTCGGCCGCGCAGGTAGTTCAGCGCCGAGGCCAGCTCGGCGCGGCGTGGGGCGAGCCAGGCTTCGAGGGCGGAAACGTCGGAGAACAGGGTGCCGAAGCGAACCGGCACCACCGCAGCGTCGACGCCGACGGCCGCCACCACCCGCTGATGGTACTCCGCCCGGGGCACCAGCCAAGCGAGGTCCTGGAGCTGGCTGGCTCCCCGATCCCCGGTGTATTCGGCGGCATCGACCCGCTGGGCGGCGGCGGCGATTCCGCCGTCCCCAAGGGGAAGGAAGGTCGGCTCCGCCTCCCCGTCCACGGGGGTCGGCCAGACGGGGGAACGCTCCCCCCAATCCGATCGGAGTACGAAGGCGAAGACGGCGAAGACCTCTGTTCCGCGGGCATTCGACGGGGTCATGTCGGCCCCCCGTCCGCTTTCGGTGACCGCCGACGTTCCACCGCCCGATCCAGGTCCGCAGCCGTCAGCAGCGGATCCCCCTTCTCCTCGATGGCGCGCTGCACCGCCGCCAGCGCGGCCCGCCGGCAACACTCCGCGATGTCGGCGCCGGAGAAGCCGGCGGAACGCTCCGCCAGCCGGTCCAGCTGCGGTTCGAAGGCGAGGGGCTTGCCCTCCAGATGGACCGCGAAGATCCGTCGCCGCGACTCCGGGTCCGGCAGCGGCAGCTCGACGACGAGGTCGAACCGGCCCGGGCGCAGCACGGCGGCGTCGAGGCGATCCAGACGGTTGGTGGCGGCGAGCACGACCACCCCCCGCAGCTCGTCGATGCCGTCCAGCTCGGTGAGGAATTGGGCAAGCACCCTGGAGGCCACGCCGCCGTCGCCGGCGGTGGCCGCGTCCCGGGTGGCGGCCAGGGCGTCGATCTCGTCGAAGAAGAGGAGGGTCGGCGAAGCCCGGCGGGCTAGGGCGAACATCTCCCGCAGCGCCCCCTCGGAATCGCCGACGTAGCGCGACAGCAGCTCCGGCCCCTTCACCGCCAGGAAGCTGACCCCCGCCTCAGTGGCCAGCGCCTTCGCCAGCAGGGTTTTCCCAACCCCCGGCGGCCCGGCGAGCAAGATGCCGCGGGTCGGACGCAGGCCGGCCCGCTCAAAGAGCTCCGGGTGTTCCAGGGGCCATTGGATGGCCTTTCGGAGATGACCCTTCACGTCCTCGAGGCCGCCGACCTGGTCCATGCGCACTTCCGAGACTTCGACGAAATGCTCGCGGATAGCCGACGGGCGGACGTCGCGGAGGGCGGCCTCGAAATCCACCGCCTCCACCTCCAACGACCGCCACTCCCCGCTCGACAGGCCGAGGCCCGCCCCCCGATGACGACGCAGTCGGGCCATCGCCGACTCGCGACAGAGGGCCTGCAGGTCGGCGCCGACGAAGCCGTGGGTGCGGCGCGCCAGCTCTTCGAGGTCGACCCCCGCGGCGAGGGGCATTTCGCGGCTGTGGACTTCGAGGATCTGGCGCCGCCCGCGGCGGTCGGGCACCGGAATGGCGATCTCCCGATCGAGCCGTCCGGGCCGACGCAGGGCCGGATCGAGGAGGCCCGGCAGGTTGGTGGCGGCGAGCACCATGACCCCCTGACGCTGCTCCAGACCGTCCAGGAGGGTTAGCAACTGGGCGACGATGCGCCGTTCCACCTCCCCCTGCACCCTGTCGCGGCGGGGCGCGATGGCGTCGACCTCGTCGAGGAAGATCAGGGCGGGGGTATCCCGCTGCGCCCGCTCGAAGACCTGGCGCAGGGCGGCTTCACTCTCGCCGTAGAACTTGTGGACGATCTCCGGACCGGCCACCGGATGGAAGGACGCCCCGCTCACCCGCGCCAGGGTGCGGGCGATCAGCGTTTTGCCGCAGCCCGGCGGGCCATGCAGCAGCACCCCGCTCGGCGGGTCGGTCCCCAGCCAGGTGAACGCTTCGGGGTGGCGTAGGGGCAGCTCGATGAGCTCGCGGATCCTCGCCAGCTGGGGCTCCAGGCCGCCGATATCCTCGAAGCCGTGCGCCCCGCGGTCCCCCCCCGACGGCCCGGTACCCACGCCGTCCAGCGCCACCTCGGTCGACGGGTCCACCAGCACCCAGCCCCGGGGTCGGGCGTCCAACACCCTCAGGGTGCCGACGCCCTCCACCTCGAAGTCCTCGCCGATCCGCGTCACCATGCCGTCGAGCCCCCCCCGCCAGCTCGACGGGCTAGACGCCCCGTCCCCCACCAGCTGGAGGCGCCTGGCGGTCAGCAGGGAAGCCGGCTCGGCGTCCACTTCGGTCGGGCCGGCGCCGGCCGCACCCAAAACGCCCCTCGACCGCCGATCCAGCAGCACCGTCCCGCGGCTCAGCGGGCCGGGGGTGGCGAAGGCCCGGGCGCAGACCCGGCGGTCCCCGGTCCGCAGCACCACAGCGTCCCCCGTGCCGAGGCCGAGGGCGGCGAGGTCTTCGCGGTGCAGCCGCGCCGTGCTCGGAGGTGCCCCCGGGTCGGAGGCTTCGGCCCGCAGGTTCAGGGGGGAGCCCGTCGATCGGCGCGGCTCAACCATCGGCGGCGGGGCGGATCTCGAGGCGCACGATACCGTTCTTGGCGCTCAGCTCCAGCTCCGGAGACTCCGGTAGGTTGTCGATCTCCATGGTCTTCCCCCAACGTCGACCGCCGCCGTGGCCGAGGACTTCGATGCCGTGTTCCCGCAGGCACACTTCGACCCCCGACGCCTCCACCCCCGGCATGTCGAAAAGGACGACGCAGAGCTCGCCGTCCCTCGCCACTTCAGCGTAGGGCTCGCGGACCGGCCCGTCCGCCGGCGCACCCGCCCTCGCTTTTCGGGTCTGGGGGGGACGGGGTGAGGGCCCGCCCCCTCGGGGGGTTGGCGGACCCTGGGCGCCGCCGCGACCGCCGGGTCCCGCCGAGCGGGCCCCGGCCTCGCCGAGCCCAACCCGGAACGAAACGTCATAAACCGCCTTCGAGTCCCCCGGGCCGCCCTCACGGCGCCGCTGCTCAGCCTCCGCTACGGCCTCCCCCGCCAGCTCGGCGACTTCGCCGAGCCGGGCCGTAATCCTGCCGAGGCCGCCGAGGAGGCCCCGCACGGTCTGCTCTGCGGACTCGACGCCGGACGCCCCGCGCGCTCCGTCCCGGTCCGGGGGGTCCGGCGGCCGGCCGGGATCCTTCGTCAAGCCTGCTCGCCCCAGGAGAAGCGTTCGAAGAATTCGCCGACGGTCAGGGCGTCGGCGTCAATCTCCTGCGCCTTCGCGCCTTCCCAGTCGACGGCCCCGAAGGCTTCAGCGACGGTGAGGAGGGAGAAGTCCGCCGGTGATGCCAGCGCAGGCCGGGCCGGGTCCGGATCCGGGCCGACGGCGAAGGGCAGGCCGGTTTCCGGTAGCAGGATTTCGCGGCCGCGGCCGCGGATGCTGGTCGGATCAGAGTCGTTCATTGCGTTGGTCCTCAGCTAGAGCTCGGTAGGCCAGGGCCGCCGGACTTTGGGGACGGAGGCTAGTGACGGGGACGCCGGCGACGCTGGCTTCGGCGATCGCCCCGTCCCTCTCGATGACGGCCCGCACGCGGTCTTTCCCGAGCACCCGACGGAGCTCTTCGACGACCTCACCGTCGAGCTTCGAACGGGGGTCGAACATGGTCGCCACGACGCCGGTGAAACCGAGGTCGGGGTTGAGCTCGTCGCGCACCCGGTGCAAGCTTTCGAAGAGGCCCCGCACCCCCCGCATCGCCAAAAACTGGCACTGCACCGGAACGAGCACTTCCCCCGCCGCCGCCAGCGAGCTCTGGGTGAGGCCACCGAGGATCGGCGGCGTGTCGATGAGAACGAAGTGGAAGGGCAGCCGGTATCGACGGAGCAGCCGCCGCAGGCGATGGGGACCGATCTCGAGGGGCTCGTCGGGTTCGAGGGGGCCACCGGGGAGGCGCCCGCTGCCGGGTACCAGGTAGAGGTGACGGTTGATGCGCAGGGTCGCGTCGTGCATCGGGATCTCGTCCGCGAGCACCCTCCACATGTTGGCTTCGAGGGCATAGGGGTCCCGGCCCAGTCCGGCTGTCAAGGCGGCCTGCGGATCCAGATCGAGCAGAAGGGTGGGGCTGCCCGCGGCGGCCAGGGCCCCTCCGAGATTCAGGGTCGTCGTCGTCTTGCCGACGCCCCCCTTCTGGTTACTGACGGCGATGATCCGGGTCATGCGGTGCCCTCCGCCCCGGCCCCTAGCCCCTCGGTCACGGTGGGCCTGTTGCCGAGGCGCCAGTGCGCCGCCGCCAATCGGGCCGGTGTGCCCACCAGGAAGCGCAGGATCCGCCGACGGGGCTCGGTGGCCAGCCAGAGCACTTCGACCGGTCGACCGACGAGGCGGGGAAGAATACCGGCGTAGAAACCCTCGAGAAAGCTGGCGGCGAAGCCGGCCAACCGGTCGTCGGCGGCGAGGGGACAGTCGTACTGCCAGACGTGCACCAGGCCCACGTCGGCGTCTTCGAAATCAAACGAGCAGCGGCCTAGCTCCGCCCGCTCGCAGGTATCCCCCAGCGCCTCGACCCAAGAGCTCAGACGGACCTCCCCCGGCGTCTGGCCGAACTCCCGCTGGAAGACTCGGCCGAGGGCGGCGAGGATGCGGGCGCCCCAGAGCCGGCCCAGTCGACGTTCGACGCTACGCGCCTCGGTCGCCTTCAAGTCGGCGCACAGCTCTCGGAAGGCCCCCCAGATTTCCCGGATCCCGGGAAGGCGCGCCGTCTCGCCGCGTCGCAGGGCGCTCACGACCACCCCTGCCGACCTCCGCCGCCGAATCCGAGGAGCTTCATGAAGCCGAATCGATCGTCCTCGCTGATCACCGACTCCGCCAGGATGTGCAGGGTCGCCCGCGGCATGCTGCCGGGGAAGGTGCGGTCGAGCTCAAGCCCAAAGGCGATCAGCCATTCGGCGCAGCCCTCGACGACCGAACGGCTGCCGAGATCCCTGGCCTCGAAGTCGGCCCGCAGGCCGACCGTGGCGTCCGAGCTCACCTCAAAGGCGCTGAGCGTGCCGTAGCTGCGGACCAGCCGCTGGCGAACCCCTTCGAGCTTGCGGTGCAGCAGGCGCTGCTCGGAAAAGCCGCTGGCGTAGGAAGAGACGGCGTTGAGCAGGGTCAGGGCCTGGTGCGCGGCCAGCTCCCCCTCGGAGACGGCCCGTCCCGGCGCCGGCCCGTCCGGTGCCTGAGCGGTCGGGGCGGCCTCCACTTCAGGCTCGGACTTCACCCCGGAACCGGTCTCCTCGACCAGTCCGCGGAGGAAACTCCGATCCCCGTTCTCCAGGCGCACCTCACTGGTCCTTACCGTCGCGTCGGGGAGCGGCGCACTCGGAGCCTTCGACTGGGCGGCCGGGCCGGCCCCCGCCTGGTCCTCGCCGAACAGAACCTGAAACTCACCGCGCTTCCAGTCGAGGAGCTCGTTGATGACGTCGGCGCCGGAATCCCCCCCCTCGACGCCGCCGTCCACCACGTCGCCGTCTACTATGCGGACCCAAGCCCGGCGGCGCCCGTCGTCCAGCTTGATGCGACCGCTTCGCCGACCCATGTCGAACATGGTGAGGAGGTCGGTGACGCCGACCCGAGACAGCTGTCCGGAGAGGCTTTCCGCGTCCCCGGGGGCGAGGTGACGCCGCACCTCGTTCAGCACCTCGACGCTGCGCAGGGGCACCTTCACCGAGCCGTCGGCGCCGAGCTCGTCGAGGGGCACCTCCCCGTCCCGGGCGGTGAGCAGCGCCAGCAGCGGAATCCTGCGTCCGGTGTCGGCGCCGGCGAGCATCTGCCTAGCGTCCGGGCTGGCGCGGCGCAGGGGCTGCAACTCCACCAGCACCAGATCGGGCTCGAAGTAGCGAAACGTGGTTTCCGCACCCGACAGATCGTTCGTCTTGAGCGCGTGGAGTCCGGATTCCTGGAGGATGCCGGAGAGCAACTCGGCCAAGCGATCGTCGCTGTGGACGATCAGTACTGTCTTTCCTTGCACTGGAGCTCCGTTGGGGTCACGATGATCAGGCACTCGAACCGGAGTCCATAATCTCCTGCCGAAGGTCGGCTTCCGCCGGATCGTTCAGCAAGCGCTCCAGGCGAGCTTCCGTGCCGATGACGAAAACGCAGGCGTCCTCGACCCGCTGGCTGCAAGAGACCTCTCGGCCACTCAAGTTCTCATTCGAGAGGTGGATGAAGAGGCCGGTGTGGATACCGGTCAGGATGAAACAAGAACCGCTCTCGTACTCCGGGAAGAATTCGATAAACGGACTGTTGCGGTGGTGAACGACGATCAGGCCGCGGTCACGGTAGGAGAAGTCGGCGCTGAACGTGCCCAGGCCGAGGACCCCGAGGGACTGGGAGAGGAGGTCGATGGCCCGCCCGAGCACCGTCTCCCGCAGCGGCGAGCTCTGCTCCCGCTGGAGGAGATTGTCGGCGCGCTGGGCGTGCTGCAGGCCCCACTGCAGGCCGACCCGCACCAGGGTCTTGTCGAGCCGCTCGCCGGTGACCGCCGGCAGGGTCGTCGACACGCTGCGCCACAGATCACGGCCGGTGAGGACGATGCGGTTGCCGACGGAGTCCCGCAGAAGGCCGCTGGTTTCCTCGAACTCGAGGGCCGTGGAAAGGGCCATCTGCTCGAGGCGAATGCGGTTCACGGTGACGATGATCTCGTCGCCGCGGGGCGAACGGATGAACCCGATGCGCACGTTCTGCGCGCCGTGGCGAAACTTGAAGACGAAGTCGAAGGAGAGGGTCGTGTCCTCGGCGGAGCCCGATGCGAAGTCCCTGAAACGGCCCTCGAACTCCTGCACCTGGGTGCACGGCGCGACTTCGGTGAAGAAGTTCTTGCCCAGCACGCTGTCCTGCTCCAGGCGGGCCAGCTCGGCTTCGTAGCGATTGTATTTGAGGATCTTGCCCTTCGGATCGAGGGCGATGTAGCCAAAGGGGAGCTGATCGATCTCCTGGCTGCTCAAGCCGACCAACTGTTCGCTCATCCTGGAAAGCCTCCGGTTGCTCATCAGTCGTCTCGAGGGGGGTCGGCGAGTCTAGCCGAGGGCCTCTATTTGAACCGCATACACAGGTATAAAGTTTATTTCCATTCGCCCTGACAACAGCCGACTTCCGCGGCCGACCCGGAGACGGGGTAGCATGCGGTCATGAGCGTCGGGACTCCAAATCCGGTGGGAAGGGAGCAGCGGGGGACCGCCCAGGGTGGACCGGCTCCGGACCCTTCCCCCCGGCGACCCCTGGCGCTCCTCCGCGCCCTGCGGCCCTATCCCTTCGAGGTCTTCACCCTTGTGAACCTCGTCGCCGCAGTCCTTTTCCTGCGGGCGTTTCACCTGCGGATCGACGGCAAGGGGTTCTGGTACATCGTCAAGCCCCTGATCGAGGGCCTGCCGGTGTTCCTCGCCGTCGGGCTGGTGTTGGCGGTGGCGGCGACGGCGTTGGCCCGGCGGCCGGTGGTGCCCTTCCTGCGGGGTCTGGGGAGGCCGGCCTGGGTCGTCCACTGGCTGCGGCTATGGCTGGCGGTGATGCTGGTGACCTACGCCTACGGCTGGCTGAAGGTGAACGTGCCGATCGTCCACCACAGAAACTTTGACCAGGAACTCTGGAACCTCGATGTCCTCCTCCACCTCGGCGTGTCGCCGACGGTATTCGTCACCCAGCTGTGCGCCGGTACGCCGTTGGTGGGTCTCCTGGACCTCTGGTACACCCACTGGATGCAAACGGTGCTCTTCACCCTCTGCTGCTTCACGGTGTTCCTACCGCCGCCGACGGCCCGGCGCTTCGTCTTCGCCCTGCTGATGCTGTGGGGCTTCGGCGCCTGGATCTACGTGGCGCTGCCGGCGGTGGGGCCGATCTACGTGTTCCCGGAGCATTGGAACGGCCTCGTCATGCCCAAGGCCCTCGGCACCCAGGCGTCCCTGTGGGCCAACTACCAAATCATGCTGGGGGGAAGGACGGGTCAGATCCATGCCTTCAACCCCATCCTCGGGGTGGCCGCCATGCCCAGCTTGCACGTGGGGGTCCACGCGCTGTTCGCCTTCTGGACGAGGCGCTACGCCCGGCCCCTTTGGATCGTCTTCCTCGTCTCCACCCTGCTGACGCTCCTCGGCTCGGTGCTCACCGGCTGGCACTACGCCGTCGACGGATACGTGGGAATCGCCCTGGCGTACGCCTGCTTCCGCCTGGCGAACCGCTTCGAGGGCAGCCCAAGGGCCGGCGAGCCGGACCCCGACCCGAGCCCCGGACCGGCCCCCTCAGAGGTAGCCGAGGGCTTCGAGGCTGCGGCGTAGCTCGTCGTCGATCTCCGCCTCGGCGGCCTTCGGCACGCCGTCCGCCGACGCCAAGCGCTTTCGCAGGAGGGTCTCGAGGTACCCCACACGGACCGGGCGCTCCGCCGCCAGGTCCCGAAGCTCCCCGGGGTCGGCGACGACGTCGAAAAGACGGGGGGAGTGGAGCCGCCCGGCGTCGTCCACCCCGGCGATCAGCTTGTATGCCCCGAGCTCCGCCGACACCCGCTCGGGGCCGTCGAGGTGGAGATGGGAAAGGATGGGCCGCAGGGGAATCGAGGGGCCGGCCCCCGGACCGTCAGCGAAGAGATCCCTCCCCGCAAGGCCGTCCGGCGGAGCGACGCCGAGCCGTCCCAGCAGCGTGGGCAGGATGTCGAGGTGCTGCACCGGCTCCGGGACCCGGCGGGCGGTCAGACCCGGACCCCGCAGCATCATCGGCACCCACAGGGATTCGACGAAGAGCGCCCGCCCGTGCTCCAGGTTGCCGTGCTCCATGAACTCTTCGCCGTGGTCGGAGAGCACCAGTTGCACTGCATCGCCGAGGCCCGAGGCGTCGAGGAGGTCGAGGAACTCGCCGAACGCGCGGTCGGAAAAGGCGATCTCGGCGTCGTAGAGGTCCTGGAGGTGGCCGAGGACGACCCTGTCCATGGGACGGCGACCGGCCCGCAGATCGGTGAGGACCCGGAAGGGCTCCTCGGCGATGTCCTCCGGAACCTGGGGGGCCAGCTCCCGGCGCACCGCCTCCGGCGGCTTGTAGGGGGCGTGGGGGTCGAGGGTGTGGACCCAGAGGAAGCGGGGACGAGGGTCCCCCATCACCTCGGGATCCGACAGCCACGCCGACACGGCGTCGTTGACCGCCATACCGTCGGTCCCCTCCCCGAGGTCGACGAACGTGTCGAAACCCTGGTGGAAGCCGAAGGCCGGCGTCACGTTGGGGTTGGTGACGAAGGCTGCGGTTCGGTAGCCAAGGTCCCGCAGGCGCTCCGCCAGGGTGACGACGTCGTCCACCAGCACGTGGGACCGGCCCACGGCGCCGTGGACGGGGGGCCAGAGGCCGGTCATGACCGTGCCCATCGACGCGCGGGTCCAGGAGCTCTGGGCGATGGCCCGCTCGAACATCACCGACGTGGCGGCGAAGCGGTCGAGGTGGGGGGTGGCGACGGCTCCGCCGTGAACCCCGAGCCGGTCGGCCCGCAGGGTGTCGATGGCGTAGATCACCAGGGACGGCCGCGTCCCGTCGATGACCGGGGTCGCCGCGGGCCCGGCCGCGACGATGGGGTCCACCGGCTCTCCCCCGGCCACCGCGATCCGCGGCGCCACCAGGAGCACCCCACCGCCCGCCGTTCCGCCGTTCCCTTCGGAATCCGCCGCCATCGTCAGCCGAAGCCGAAACGGCCCTGGACCCTCGATTCCGAGGTCCACCGGGGCCTTCGGCGGCCCATCGAGCACCTCCACCGTCCCGCCGGCGTCCCCTTCACCGCGGTCCGGGAGCACCGCCACCTCCACCGTGCCGGCGCCCCGCCACGACCAGCCGTCGGCGGCGAGGGCGGCGGAGGGGGGTAGGTCCAGGAACAGGTCGATCCGGCTACCCCATGGAACGAAGAGGCGATCCCCTTCGGCCCGGGGTCCTTCGGCGACCTTCGGGGCTGCAGGATCCCCCACCGCGAGGCCGTACCAGGCCACCGCCAACCGGCGACGGTCGGCGCCGCCGGCCACCTCGGCGGGGGCCCGCGGGTCGGAGTAGGCGAGCTCGACGGCGTTCTCCCCCCTGCGCAGCAGCCGCCCCGGCACCCCGATCCGATACTCCCGCAGCCTCGGCTCGAGGTCGAAGGCCGCGATCTTCTCGCCCCCGACGCGGACGGTCAGCCGCTGAGCTCCAGCCCCCGGATAGCGGAAGGGTCGCCCCCGCAGAACGAGGTCGAGGTCCCGCGGGGTGACCAGGAACAACGCGAGTCGGGACACCTCTCCGGTGGACCAGACGAAAGTCTCTCCCGCACCGGGGTCCAGCTCGTCCCGGGAGAAACCCCCCAGCAGGTGGGGGCGGGCGGCGGCGGTGCCGAGGTCCAGGGCGGGCGTCTCGCGACGGACTTCGGCGTTGGGCAGCTCCGCCGCCAGATCGACGACGGGGGTCCAGGTCACGTCGCCCCCGGAGCCGCCGCAGGCCGTCCACAGGATCATCAGTAGAAACGAAACGGAGAGTCGACGCATGATGGGTATCCTCACGACGAGGCCGACGAATAGGCCCGGAGGCCCCGGTTCCAGAACCAGCGGACGAACGCCAGGAGCATCGCCGTCACCGCCATCGCGTGCAGCACCGCCACAGGCGTCAGGCCGTCGAATAGGACGGCGGCGGGGAAGGAGCCGAAGAAGGCCACCGGGATCACGGTCAGCATCGCCCACCGCAGGAATGGGGCGTAGATGCGGTGGGGCCGCTGGGAGAGCTTGTGGAAGGACCAGGCGATCTCGTCGAGCCCGCGGGCGGAATGGAGCCAGAACACCGGCACGATGAACGCCATCCGCACCAGGTACTGCAGGTAGGTTCCCAGCCCCAGGAGCACGACGAAGGAGACCACCTCGACCCAGCCGAGGGGCTCTGGATAGCGGCCCAGGGCCCAGACGAGGATGCCGAAGGCGATCAGCACATTGAGCACCGAGTTGGCGGCGAAGTCCCGAACCGACAAGAAGAACAGGGACGACACCGGCCTCACCAGGTAGTAGTCGAGGTCCCCCCGGTTGATGAAGATCGGCAGCCACCACAGGTTGTTGGAAAAAATCGTCATCTGCAGCGCGTCGATCACGAAGAGGCCGGCGGCGAAGACATAAATCTGGTCGAGGTCCCAGCCGCCGAGGATCTCCGTGTGGCGGTAGAGCACGGTGAAGAAGGCCAGGTGGACGGCGTAAAACACGATGTCCATCACGACCCGGAAGAAGAAGTCGACGCGGAACTCCATGGCACGGCTCAAGGAGAACCGCACGAAACAGGCATAGAGACGGAGGTAGCGCAGCATCCCTATATCCAGGCTAGATCCCGACACCGGCGTAGGTGCGGATCCCCCGTCGCCACACCCACGCCCCGAGGAGCCCGAGGAGGCAGCACCAAAGGGCCATGACCCCGAGGCCGCGGAGCCACGCCTCCGGGTCGACCTTGCCGATCAGCACCGCCACCGGGAAGTAGAAGAAGTACTGGAACGGCAGCCAGGCCATGGCCTTCTGGGCGACCTCCGGGAAAAGGGAGAGGGGCAGCAGCAGACCGCCGAGGAACTCGGTGACGAACCGCAGCATGACGTTGAGACTCCACACGTTGTCGGCCCAGAAAGCCACGGCCTGGATCGGGAACCGCAGCAAGAAGGCGAGAAGGTTGGCGAAGGCCACCACCACCGTGGCCATCGCCACCGTCGCCGGGGAGATCTCGAACCCCGCCGGGGCGGGCACCGCCACCGCCGCCAACCCGCCGAGGACCACCACCTGCAGCGCCGCAGGGGCGAGGGCCCCCAGGTGCTCGGCGTACTTCATCCCGCCGTAGGAGGCGGGGAAGAGGAGGTACCGACTCAGGGCCCCCTCGTAGATGTCGCGGGCGATGGTGATCTCCCTTTCCTTGCCCCGCACGAGGCGGCCGATCAGCAAAGCCAACACGTAGTAGGCCACCATGCCGTCAAAAGCGAAACCGCCAATGCTCCCCTCCCCCGTGGCGTCGAAGATCGCCCGCCAGAGGAAGAAGGCGATGGCCATCTGGACGGCGAAGGCGACGACGGTGTGGAGCCAGAAGTCGGCCCGGTAGCTCATGAGCTTGCGGGTTTCGAGACCCAACACGTGGAGGTAGGGGCCGGTCACGGCCCGCCTCCGTCGCCGGAATCGCCCCCCGCCTCCCCCCGACGGGCCCGCTGGAGACGCTCGATGATGTGGCCCAGGGGCTCCTCTTCGATCGAAAGGTCGACGACGTCGCAGATCTCCATGAGGGCCGCCGCCGCCGAAGTGACCCGTTCCCGGGGCACCTCCAGGCGTATCGTGTCGCCGTCCACCCGGACCTCGCCGAGTTGGGACAGGGACACCCTGGCGCCGTCGCCGGGGGGGTGGCGAACGTGGGCGGTGAGGATCTTGGAGCGGGCGAAGCGTTCCACCACGTCCCGCCTCGGCCCGTCGTAGACCAGCTGTCCCTGGCGCAGGATCAGGATCCGCTCGCACAGCCGCTCGATATCTTCCATGTAATGGCTGGTGACCACCATCGCCGGCTGGAACCGGCGCCGGTAGTCGAGGACGAACTCGCGGATCGCCCGCTGGGCCCCGAGGTCGAGCCCCAGGGTCGGCTCGTCGAGGTAGACGACCCGCGGCGAGTGCAGCAGGGCGGCGATCAGCTCCATCTTCATGCGCTCGCCGAGGGATAGCCGACGCAGCTGGACCCCGAGCTCCTCCTCCACCTGCAACAGCTCCACCAGATGCCCCAGGGTTTCCCGGTACCGGGCTTCGGGCACGCGGTAGATCTCCTTCAGCAGGAGAAAACCGTCCGCCGCCGGCAGGTCCCACCACAGCTGCTGCTTCTGCCCCATCACCAGGGACATGCGGGAGCGTAGGGCATCGTCCCGATGCCACGGAATCTTGCCGAGGACCCGCACGTCCCCGCCGGTGGGATGAACGATGCCAGCCAGCATCTTGAGGACCGTGGTCTTGCCGGCGCCGTTGGCGCCGACGAGGCCCACCAGCTCCCCCTCGTCGACCCGGAAGGAGACGTCCCGCACCGCTTCCTTGGCGTCCTTCCGCCGCACCACCAGCGATCGGACCGAGCCCCAAAGGCCCGCGTCCTTGCGGTGGACCCAGAAGGTCTTGGACAGACCCCGCGCTTCGATGAGGGGTGTGGAGGTCATGGTCACAGCGGCTTCGAAGTCGCGATTCGGGGGGTGGTCGCTCCCCGGGGGGACCACGGCCCGATAGGGTATCCTACGCCCACGGGCCCGCGCCGCCTCCCTCGGCGGTCCCCCTGGGTCCCGCACCACCCTGGACAGGAGGAATCCCCGTGAAGAGATTGTTGTGCTGGCTGCTGCTCGCCGTCGTCGCCCCCCTCGGGGCCGCGGCGCAGGGCGGCATCTTTCCCTACGCTTCTCATGTCGAGACCCTCGACAACGGTCTGCAGGTCATTCTGATACCGATGGACTCCGGGGGTCTGGTGGCCTACTGGACCCTCGTTCGTACCGGCGCCCGCGACGAGGTGGAGCCTGGACGCACCGGCTTCGCCCACTTCTTCGAGCACATGATGTTCCGCGGCACCGAGCGCTACCCCGCCGAGGTCTACAACGCCAAGGTGACCGAGATCGGCGCCGACAACAACGCGTTCACCACCGACGACTTCACCGCTTACCACCTGGGCATCGTCAACGACGACCTCGAGCTGGTAATGGACCTTGAGAGCGACCGCTTCCGCAACCTCGCCTACCCCAAGGACATGTTCCAAACCGAGGCCGGCGCCGTCTACGGTGAGTACCGGAAGAATCGGGCCAACCCCTTCTTCGTCATCTCGGAGGCCATGCGCAAAGAGGCCTTCACCGCCCATACCTACGACCACACCGCCATGGGCTTCGTCGAAGACATCAAGATCATGCCGGAGCTCTACGACTACTCCCTCGACTTCTTCTCCCGCTTCTACCGGCCGGAGAACTCGATCCTCGTGATCGTGGGGGACATCGAAGTCGACGCCACCATGGAGATGGTGAAGACGTACTACGGCCCGTGGGAGGCCGGCTACCAGGCCCCGGACGTGCCGGTGGAGCCCGAGCAGACCGCCGAGCGGCGGGTCGACGTGGCCTACGAGGGCAGGAGCAATCCGATGGTCTGGCTCGCCTACAAAGGCGAGGCCTTCGACCCCGCCAGCCGCCAGCAGGCAGCCGCTGACCTCCTCCTCCAGCTCGCCTTCGGGGAGACCAGCGACCTGCACAAGCAGCTGGTGCTCGACGAGCAGGTGGTGGACCTCTTGATAGGGGCCACCAACATGAACCGTGACCCCAGCCTGATCGACATCATCGCCCGGGTGAAGGATCCGGCGAAGATCGACTACGTGATCGAGCAGATCGACGCCACCCTCGAGCGCTATCGCAGCGAGCCCGTAGACGCGACCCGCCTGGCGGAGACCCAGTCCCGCCGCAAGTACGGCTTCCTGATGAACCTCGACACGCCGGAAAACGTGGCCGGCGGCCTCGCCCGCGTCCTGGCCGTGACCGCCGATCTCGGGACCGTCGACACGATGTTCGAGACCCTCGACTCCGTCACCCCCGAAGACATTCAGAAGGCCGCGGACACCTACTTCGCGTCCAGCCGTCGCACCGTGGCGGTGATGAAAGGAGCTCAGTGATGCGCCGCCGCCCATTCCACGTCCCTAGCGCCGCCCTCGTCGGCGTGCTCCTGGCGGCTATTGCCCTGGTCCTCGGCGGGTGCGGATCAGGCTCCCCGTCGGGAACGGAGGAGGCCGACAGCGACGCGATCCTCCTGGAGTCCGCCGCCGACCCCACCGTCACCTTCGGGGTGTGGTTCAAGGTCGGCTCGCAGAACGACCCCGCCGGAAAGGAAGGCCTGGCGGCCCTCACCGGCGCCCTACTGGCCCAGGGTTCCACCTCCGAGCAGTCCTACGAAGAGATCCTCGCCGCGCTCTATCCGATGGCAGCGCGGTACAACGCCCGGGTCGACAAGGAGATGACCACCTTCACCGGTCGTACCCACGGGGACAACCTCGACGCGTTCTTCGAGCTCTACACCCGGGCCTACCTCTCCCCCGCCTTCGACCAGGCGGACTTCGAGCGGATCAAAAGCGATCAGCTGAATTACCTCGAGAAGACCCTCCGCTACGCCTCCGACGAGGAGCTCGGCAAGGACGCCCTGATGCACTTCGTGTACGAAGGCACGCCCTACGCCCACCCCATCGCCGGAACCGTCGAAGGGCTGGGCAACATCACCCTCGAAGACGTGAAGAACTTCTACCGTCGCTACTACACCCGCGAGAACGCCGTGGTGGCCCTGGGGGGCGGCTTCTCCCCCGAGTTGGTGGCCCGCTTCGAGGGCACCCTCGAACAGCTGCCGGGGGGTGCTGCGCCGGCGGCGCCCGAGATCTCGCCGGCGGCCATCGAAGGCCGCACCGCCTTCTTGGTGCAGAAGGACGGGGCCGACGCCTCCATCAGCTTCGGCTTCCCCGTCGGCGTCTCCCGCGGCGAGCGGGACTTCTACGCCCTGTGGATCGCCAACTCCTGGCTCGGTGAGCACCGCAACACGGCGAGTCACCTATTCCAGGTGATTCGCGAGGCCCGCGGCATGAACTACGGTGACTACTCGTACATCGAGGCCTTCCCGGAGGGCGGCCAACGCCAGATGCCCCCCACCGGGGTCGCCCGACAGCACCAGCTGTTCCAGGTGTGGATCCGCACCCTCCCCAACGACCAGGCCCATTTCGCCGTGAGGGCGGCGTTCCGCGAGCTGGAGCGCCTGGTGAACGAGGGCATGGGTGAGGAGGAGTTCGAGCTCACCCGGGCCTTCCTCTCCAAGTACCACCTCCACTTCGCCGCCACCACCCGCGAGCGCCTCGGCTACAAGATCGACGACGCGTTCTACGGCATCGACGGCGAGGGCCACCTGGCCCGCTTCGGCGAGATGATGAAGTCCATCACCCGCGAAGAGGTGAACGCCGCGCTGAAGAAGCACTTCGACCTCGCCAACGTCAAGATCGCGATGATCACCGGCGACGCCGAGGGCCTGAAGGAGGCGCTGCAGACCGACGCCCCGAGCCCGATGGAGTACGCCATCGCAAAGCCGGAGGAGGTCCTCGAAGAGGACAAGGAGATCGCCGTCCACCCCCTGAACTTCGCCGCCGACGGCGTGACCATCGTTCCGGTGGAGCAGATCTTCCAGAAGTGACCCCTCGGGTCTGACCCATCCCCCACACGCCGGCCGTTCCCTTGGGCGGCCGGCGTGTCCTTCACCCAGAGCTTCAATGCACCACCCACAGCCCCCCGACCGCGACGCCCTCGATCAGGCACGGAGCCGCCTCGAGGGGCACGCCCACCGAACCCCGGTGCTCACCTGCGGCACCCTCGACGCCCTGGCCGGCGCCCGCCTCCACTTCAAGTGCGAGAACCTGCAGCGGGTGGGGGCGTTCAAGTTTCGCGGCGCCATGAACGCCGTCGCCAGCCTCACCCCGGACGAGCGCGCCCAGGGGGTTGTGACCCATTCCTCCGGCAACCACGCCCAGGCCCTCGCCCTAGCGGCCAAGCTCCACGGCATCCCAGCCCACATCGTGATGCCGGAGAACGCCCCCGCCGTGAAGGTGGCGGCGGTGCGGGGCTACGGCGCCGAGATCATCCCCTGCGCCGCCAACACCCGGGCCCGGGAAACCACCGCCGAGGACGTGCGCCGACGCACCGGGGCCGTCCTCGTCCACCCCTTCGACGACGCCCGGATCATCGCCGGTCAGTCGACGGTGGTACGGGAGCTGCTGGAGGACGCCACCCGCCCCCTCGACGCGGTGATCGCCCCGGTGGGGGGCGGTGGACTGATGTCGGGGACGGCACTGGCGGTCCATCATTTTCATCCTGGGGTGCGGGTTTTCGGCGCCGAACCGGCGGGGGCCGACGACGCCGCCCGCTCCCACGCCGCCGGCGAGCTGATCCCCTGCCTCGACCCCCAGACCCTCGCCGACGGATTGCGGACCTCCCTCTCCCCCCTGACCTTCGGCATCCTCCGACGCCACGTCGAGGCGATCGTCACCGTCGGGGAGGACGAGATCGTCGAGGCGATGCACCGGGTCTGGGAGCGCATGAAAATCGTCATCGAGCCCTCCGCGGCGGTGCCCGTCGCCGCCGTGCTGTCGGGGCGGGCCGGCCTAGGGGGCGCCGACGTCGGCGTGATCCTGTCCGGCGGCAACGTCGACCTGGCGAGCCTGCCCTGGACCCGCGCGAGCTGACCTCGGACGACCCCTTCCCAGTCCGTCTGAAGGCTTCTGAAATCCACCGGCTGCCGAGCCGTCGACCCTACGAGGATTCCGCCATGAGTGACGACAGACGCATCATCCTGATCACCGGAGCGACCCGCGGCCTCGGCCGCGTTCTGGCGGAACGCTACGCCGCCATGGGGCACACCGTCGTCGGCTGCGGCCGCAATCCCAAGTCCGTCGAGGAGCTAGCCCAGGCCCTCGGTGCCCCCCACCACGTCCGCTCCGTGGACGTGGCGTCGGACGGGGCCGTCGCCGCCTGGATCGAAGGCGTTCTGCAGGACGTCGGAGTGCCGGACCTGGTGCTCAACAACGCCGCGCTGATCAACGATCGGGCCCCCCTCTGGGAAGTCCCCGCGCAGGACTTCTCCGACATCGTCGACGTCAACATCAAAGGAGTGGTGAACGTCGTCAGGCACGTCGTGCCTCCGATGCTGGAACGCGGTACCGGGGTGATCTGCAACATCAGCTCCGGATGGGGCCAGTTCAGCGCCCCGGAAGTGGGGCCCTACTGCGCCACCAAATTCGCCATCGAGGGTTTGACCGGCTCCCTGGCGCAGGAGCTTCCGGACGGCATGGCTGCGATACCCCTCTCGCCGGGGATCATCCACACCGACATGCTCGACACCGCCTTCGGCGCCGGCGCGGCGGAACATTGGACCGCCGATCAGTGGGTGGACACCGCCGCCCCGTTCATTCTCGATCTGGGCCCCGAGCAAAACGGCCAGTCCATCCGCATCCCCGGCAGCACGGATCCCTGATCGCCGGCGGGGAGACGGGTAACGCCAGAGGAAGGGACGTGAACGATACGGCTGGGGCGTCGGTAAATGGGCCCCCGGTGCCCTACACTTCCCCCATCCCGGATCGGTTCGCCACCGGGAATGAAAAGACGCCCGTCGACAGCAGGCCGACGGGCGGGAATCGGGGTCGCTCGGACCCCTAGCGTCACCTAAATACCGTTGTCCGAATTCCGCGGTGGACGATTCGATCGTCCGCCGGCCCACCGCCCCCGAGGGCCCACCGCGCCGCCGCCCGCCCCTCCGAACGGTGAGCCCCAGCGCAGGTGTTTCGAGCTCCGGGGCACCCAGGCCCCCCCGGCGCTCGTCCCCGCCGCGGGCGGCCCTGCGGCCTGGAATCCGGTTCATCTCCTGCAGACATCTGTGGCTGAGATGTGAGCTTGCCTCCTTGGGGCTTCACGCCCGGCCTTGCTGCGCCGACAACGCCCCATTGGATTGCGGATGCACTTCCGCACCGCCGACTGCCGCCACGGACGGCCACTGGTTTGATGTGAAGCTTTGCGAGTCCTTTTGTTGCCTCAACCTAAGGATTTAGGGCAGCGCGTCCAATCCCAGGCTGGGTGTTCGAATGGCCGGAGCTTTTCAGGGCCGCGGAAAAGCTTCACATAGGGTAATCCACCCTGTCAAGGCGCGCATCTCCGGCGTCGAATCCGGGCTGTTTTGCGGGGTCCGGGCCTACAACAAATGATTTACTTGGGAATCCTGCAGATGTTGGATGACACACATCTCTGAAAGGTAAAGATTAAGGCTCTTCTCCTATCGGCGGGGGCCCATGGAGCCCCGCCATGGGCATTGGGAACCGCCCGATCGCTCGCTCCGCTCTCCGCCGGCCGTCCCACTCTGGGCCCTGGGCCCGAACCGATCTGTGGATCTCCGGGAGGATTCCAATGGAGCTCGAGAGGCGAAGCCATCCCACCGCACCCCGCGACGGGGCCCGCAACGGGCCCGCGGACTCTGCCACCCCCCGTCGGCTCTTCTCCGGCTCCCCGAAACGAAGCTACCGGCCACCGCGGATCGTCGAACGGCAGCCACTCGGCGCCCTGGCCGCCACCTGCGTGTCGCCGGGGAGCAAGCCCGACCCCGTCACCTGTCCCGCGGGGCCGATCCAGAGCTGACTCTTCTTCCGACCGGCGCCAGCCCCCGTTCGGGAGAGGCAGACGCCCACCGCCGTGCCCCCCACTCTCTCCAGGGGAGTTCCACATGAGACCTCCGTTCCGCCGCTTCCTCGAATCTGCGGGTCGCATTCCCCCAAAACCAGGTATTGCGTTCCGGGGTGCCCACGCCCTGCTCGCCCTGGGGCTGTTCTTCGCCGGGGCCGCCCCATCGTCCGCCGAGGTCAACGGCTTCGAAGTCCGGGCCACCACCTTGAACAGCACCTTCTCAGGCGGCACCTGGACCGACATCTCCTTCACCGCCAGCTTCTCCGACACCCCCCTGGTCTTCGCCCTACCCACGACCTCGGGGGGCAACCCATGCGCCGTCCGGATCATAGACGTGACCACCACCGGCTTCAGCGCCGCGTGCCTCGAACCCCCCAGTGAGGACGGCCCCCACATCGGCATGGACTTACACTTCCTGGCGATCGAGCCGGGTCTCCTGGAGCTTCCCCTGTCCGGAGGCGGGACCCTGCTCGTCGAGGCGGGGGTCGTCGACACCACCACCGCCCAGCACCGGTGCGCCAGCGGCTGCGGCACCCCGGGTTGGGACTCGGTGACCTTCAACAGCCAGCTGACCGCGGCCCTGGGGAGCGCCCCCGCGGTGCTGACCCAGATCCAGGGCACCGCCAACGAGACCAACTCCGGCAACGCTCCTTCGAACCCCTACTTAGCCTCCGCCGTCGACACCGGCTCCATCACCACCTCGGGCTTCGACGTCGCCCTCGAAAGGAGTGAGTGCAACGGCGGATCGATCACATCGAACGAGCGCATCGGGTGGCTGGCGATTCCCCAGGGAACCGTGTGCCGCACCCTCGACCTTTCCGGCGGCTCCACGGTCAACTTTGAAGCCCTGCTCACCGGCGCCGTCGTCGACGGCTGGAACGACGGCTGCAACCCGGGGGAAGGCGTCAGCTTCACCTGCCCGTTCTCCACGGAGCCTGTGGTGATCGCCTCCAAGTCCAGCCGCAGCGAGGACGACGGTGGGTGGCTCCGGCGGTGCTCCCTCACCACCGGGGAAGTCCGCTTCCACGTCGACGAGGACGAGTGCCGAGACGGGGAGCGGAACCATGCGGACCAAGCGGCCTCCGTCGTCGCCTTCGGTGCCGACTTCGCCACCACCGCCGCCACCCTCACCAGCCTCGCCGACGTCTCCGTGGAAGCCTCGGAGGATCGGACGAGGATTCGATGGACGACGTTGTCGGAGGTCGGCACCCTCGCCTTCCGGCCGATGCAGGGCCCACGGCCCGGCGCGCTGCGGCCCTTGACCCCCGATCCCCTGCCGGCCCATCCCGCGGCCCCCCAGGGCAGCCACTACCGCCTGGACCTCGAACCCGGCGCGCTGGGGCCCCTGGCCCACGGGGTGGATCCCCTGTGGATCGAGGAGCTCGACTCCCGGGGCCAGCGCCGCCTCTACGGTCCGTTCCCCGTGCAGGACTCCGCGGTCGAACGGGGTGCGCTGGACGACGGCCCCGGCCGCTGGGGGATGGTGCCGAGGCGACCCGCCGAACGGCCACGGCCCGGGTCCTCGGCGAGCCCCCGGGACCTCGGCCTCGGCGGCGGTGCCCGCGGACTGAAGCTCGTCATCGAAACCACGGGTCTTTACGGGATCCCCCTGGGGGACCTGGCGGCGGAGCTCGGAGCGCCCCTGCATCAGCTCGAGAAGGACGCGCGGGAAGGGCGTCTGGCCCTGACGACCCGCGGTGCGCAGGTAGCCTGGACCTACGACCCAGGGACCCGCGACTTCCTGTTCTGGGGCCGCGCCAGCGACGACCCCCTGGTTCCGCGGGCGGTGTATCACCTACGGCGCGGGGCCCAAGGCCTCAGGATGGCGACCCGCGCGGTGGTCGGCACGGCGGCGACCTCAGCGGGCTCCTTCGAAACGACCACCCGCTTCGAGGAGGATCTTCTGCCGGCGTTGGCCCTGCCCATCGACCCAGAGGGGGACTTCTGGATGTGGCGCGGCCTGCACTCCGGTCAGCCGTCCCTGGCCACCGCCGAGCTCACAGGCCACCTCGAACACCCGGCTCCCGGGCGGCGGGACGCCGTGCTCAGGCTGGAGCTCCAGGGTGCGAGCACCGGCCCCGGCGGCCATCGCCATCGCCTGCGGGTGGCGATGAACGGCGAAAGCCTCGGAGCGGCCGGGGTCGACGACTTCGAAAGGGCGGTGGTGGAGCTTCCGGTTCCGCCGGGGGTCCTCCTGCACGGCCCCAACGTCCTCCGCGTCGAGGCTCTTACCGGCGACGGTGGGGACCCTGCGCCGAGCCTGCTGTTCGTCGACGGCTTCGAGATCCTCCACGGGCGCGGATTCGAGACCGACAACGACCTCCTGGTGTTCACGGCGGCCGGCCCCGGGGCCCTGCGTGCGGGCGGCTTTGCGGACGACGACCGGCTGATCCTTCTCGGCCTGGACCACCCCGACCGCCCCACCTGGCTCGACGGATTCCAGACCCTCGACGAGGACGGCCGGACCTTCGCCGGCTTCTTCCCGTCCCCCGGGGTCCGGTACGGGCTCACCCACCGCTCCGCCCTCCTCCGTCCCCTGGACGTGGGCCGGAGCGGGCCGCCGCTCACCGACGACGCCCTCGCGGCGGAGTACCTGGTGATCGCGCCGCCTGAGCTGATGGACGGAGCGGAACGCCTGGCGGCCCACCGGCAGTCCGACGGCTTGACGAGCCGGGCCATCCCCCTGGACGCCGTCTACGACCGCTTCTCCCAAGGCCAGGAAGATCCCCGCGCCCTGCGAGACCTCTTCCGCCACGCCCTCACCTCCACCGACCCACCACCCCGATTTGCGATCCTCGTCGGCGTCGGGCATTTCGACTACGCCGACCGCTGGGGGGTCGGTTCGAACCCCGTTCCGCCCCTCCTGACCCGTACCGCCGACGGCCTGTTCGCGTCCGACGGCGCCCTGGGGGACCTCGACGGGGACGGCATCCCCGAAATCTCGATCGGCCGGCTGCCGGTCGAGAACGCCGACCAGTTGGACCGCTGGCTCGCCAAACTGGAACGCTACGAATCGTCAGCGCCCAGAGTGGGTCGGCCAAGGGCCCTGCTGGTGAGCGACGTTCCCGACGAGGGGGGCAACTATCCGGCGGTCACCGGACGCTTGGGGAATACCCTCGCCAGGACCGCCCCGCCCATCGACGGCAAGTCCGAGGGCTGGGAGGCCATGGAGCTGCCCGCGTCGGAGCTCGGGGTCGACGCAGTCCGGCAAAGCCTGCTCGACACCTGGGGGGACGGGTGGGACCTCGTCGCCTGGGTCGGCCACGGCGGGCTCGATCGCTGGTCGAGGGCCGGCCTCTTGACGGTGGGGGATCTGCCCCTGCCGGCCCGGCGACCACCGATCGTCGTCACCGCCACCTGCAACACCCAACGATTCGAGCTTCCGGGCTTCGCCAGCCTGGGCGGAGCCCTGGTCCTCGACCCCACGGGGGGAGCCATCGCCGCATTGGGGCCCACCGGCACCACGCAGCTCTTCCAATCCGCCGCCCTGGCCCGCGCCTGGACCGACGGGCTACGTTTCGCTGGGGTCGGAGGCGGGGGCGGCGCCGTGGACGGCGAGCGTCTGGGGGAGGTGGTGCTCCGCGGCATGCGGGACGCCGCCGAGCGTTCAGGGAGCGTTCTCTCGCCGGAGACCCTGCGGGTATTCACCCTGTTCGGTGACCCCGCGACCCGGCTGTCTAGGCCCTAGCCCAGAGCGGCGGGAAGGGCCACACTCGGAAGCCCGCTGATCCATTTTGGGCGGATCGACTCCTTACGCCCAGTCGATTTGTGTCGAAATCGACTGAGTCGAACAGACTGTAAACCCATATTTATCAACGCTTTGAGGATTTCCACCCGACGCTCAGAAGAAAAATCCTGAAAAAAAGTCATGGCCGATGGCCCTCTTGGTCGGAAGGGTGCGCACTAGGGGATGAACGCGACAACAGGACAGTTCGACACAGGCGCCATCCCCGACGTCCACTGCACTCGACACCCTCGACCAGGAGACACTCCCATGACCAAGACGCTCTTCAAACGCTCCCTCATCGGCCTCGCAGCCGCAGCCCTCCTCGCCGCCCCGATCTTCGCCAACTCCGTATCGACCCTCGCCGGTTCCACCTCCGTCCAGTGGAACGCCGACTTCGCCAACGCCGGCATGAAGCTCACCGTCACCGGCCCCAACGGCTACGTGCTGGAGCGCACCTTCGCCGGCAACGCCTCCTTCTCCATCTTCGACGACGAGGGCTACTCCCTGGCGGACGGCCGCTACAACTGGCGGGTCACCGTGCTGCCCCGGATCTCCGACCAGGTCCGCCAGGACCTCGAAGCCGCCCGCGCCTACGGCGACGACGCCTACGGCGAAGAGCTGAAGCGCTCCGGCGCCATCCAGTCCGCCGTGGCGGAGGGCGTCTTCGCCATCGCCGCCGGCGCCCTCGTCACCCCCAGTGAGGATGTCGAGCCCCGCAACGCTCCCCCCGCCGCCGCCCCCGATGCGGTCGCCAAGTCGGTGCAGGGTGACGCCCAGGCCCGCGCCCAGGTTTTCGCCACCGACCTCGTCGTGCAGGGCTCCACCTGCCTCGGCGTCGACTGCACCACCAGCGAGAGCTTCGGTTCCGACACCGTCCGCCTGAAGGAAAACAACCTCCGCATCCACTTCAACGACACCAGCGCCTCCGCCAACTTCCCCAGCAACGACTGGCGCCTGCAGGCCAACGATTCCACCAACGGCGGCGCCGAGTACTTCGCCATCGCCGACGCCACCAACAACAAGACCCCGTTCCGCATCGAGGCCAACGCCCCCAACCACACCGTCTACGCCTCCAGCGAAGGCCGGATCGGCAACAAGACCTCCACCCCGGTGGTCGACATCCACATCGTGGAGGGCAACAGCCCCACCCTCCGCCTCGAGCAGGACGGCTCCGACGGCTTCCAGACGCAGACCTGGGACCTCGCCGGTAACGAAGCCAACTTCTTCCTCCGCGACGTCACCAACAGCTCCAAGCTCCCCTTCCGCGTCAAGCCCGGCGCCCCGGACGACAGCATCTTCATCGCCGCCAGCGGCAACGTCGGCTTCGGCCTCGACAACCCCTCCGACGACCTCCACGTCAAGGAGACCGCCCAGGACGAGCCCGCCACGGTGCTCGTCGAGCAGACCAACGCCACCAGCGGTAGCGCCACCATCGACGTGAAGTCCACCAACGGCGCCGCCACCATCACCGTCGACTCCGGCAGCTCCGACGACGCCACTCGGGAGCTCCTGGTGCTGCAGAACAACGGCCTCCCCCGCCTCGTGCTCGACAACTCCGCCACCGACAACGGCGACGGCGACAGCACCAACGGTGACGAGGCCGACGGCCGCTGGTTCTTCGGCCTGAACGGCACCGACAGCTTCGTCATCAGCCTGACCGGCTCCCCCAGCAACGAATTGAAGCTCGACGGCAACGGCAGCATGACCATCCGCGGCACCCTGACCGAGAGCTCCGACATCAACGTCAAGAACACCATCGAGCAGGTCGATCCCCGCCAGGTCCTCGCCACCCTCGTCGAGCTGCCCATCTCCACCTGGAGCTACAACGCCGACGCCCCCGGCATCCGCCACATGGGCCCGATGGCGCAGGACTTCCACGCCGCCTTCGGCCTCGGCGCCACCGAGACCGGCATCGCCACCGTCGACAAGGACGGCGTCGCCATGGCCGCCATCCAGGGTCTGCACTCGGTCGTCACCGAGAAGCAGAACGAGGTGGACGAGCTGAAGGCCCGGGTCGCCGCCCTCGAGGCCATGATCCAGGCGATGGCCGAGGCCAACGGCCAGTAAGCAAAAGCCCTGATGCAGGCGCCGCGCCCTGCCGGACGCGGCTTCTCCACGGCCGGGACCCTCCCCCCGGCCGCCTTTTTATGCCCGAAAAAGCGCAGCCCGGTCTCCCCCCGAGTCCGG
>JBCDIS010000086.1:0-30207 GCA_038748685.1 Acidobacteriota bacterium
CGTCGCCGGTCAGCCGTACTACGCGGCGATCTGGGAGCAGAGCAGTGGCCCGCCCTGGGTGGCCCGCCACGGGATGACCAGCAGCGAGTTCCAGCAGGAATTCGACCAGTGGACCGATCGCGGCTATCGGCTGGTCAAGGTCAGCGGCTTCGGCCTGGACGGGGAAGCCATTTACGCCGCCATCTGGGAGCAGGATACCTCCGGCACGCCGTGGGTGGCCCGCCACGGCATGACCTCCGAGGATTACCAGAACGAGTTCAACGTCCACGGGGAGGCGGGCTTCCGCGTCACCCACCTGAGCGCCTTCCAGATCGACGGGAAGAGCCATTTCGCCGCCATCTGGGAAAAGGTGTCGGGGCCTGCCTGGGCGGCCCGCCACGGCATGACCTCCGACGGCTACCAGGAGGAATTCAACTACAAGGCGAAGGACGGCTTCCGTCCCCTGGTGGTCAGCGGCTATCACGCGTACTGAGGGCATACCCACTGACGAGGACGCCTTCTGAGGCGCGGGACGACGGCCGGCCGCCGGGGCCGGCCGTCGTTTCAGAGGCTCACTTTCCCCCGCCGACCTCGGAGGCTTCGGCGCCGGTGCCTCGGGGGTGACGGTGTCCGCCGACAGGATTCCCAAACGCCGATGTGAATTGCCGGTGAGCAAATCGCCGGCCCCCGTCCTCCAACTTTCTAGCAGGGCAAGGAATGCCCACCGACCCGCCCGCGGGCCCCGTTCCCGAGGGTGTACCCCATCCTGGCGTCGGGCCGCGGGCGGCGACTCCCGCCGGCCGCGGACCTGGACGCCCCAGCTAGGAGATCCCAATGTCTAGATCCCTGTTTCCGTCGATGCCTTGGATTTTGGGCGCCCTCGTCGCCTGGGTGTTGCTGAGCCTCCCCCAGGCCGCGTCGGCCCAGCAGGTGTGCCGCTGGGACGGCTCGGGGCCCTGGTGCGCCGGTTCCTGTAATCCCGGCGAAACCGAGGAGCTCCAGGCGAGCTGGGGCCACGAAGTGCAGCACCTGCCGTCCACCAATCCCTTCGGCAACGGCTGTGTTTTCGGCTCCAAGGCGTATTGCTGCTCGACCCCCGGCGTCACCTGCCGCTGGGACGGCAAGGCGCCCTTCTGCGGCGGCAAGTGCGAAGACGACGAGTACGAGGTGAAGCGCTGCAAGAACTGTATCGGCAAACCCTGCTGGACCGGCTCGAAGGTGAAGTGCTGCAAGCCCACCGTGGGTTCCTCGGGGCAGCCGTTGACGGCGAAGGTCGGCGACGCCCGCTACGCCGCCGTGTGGGACAAGAGCACCGTCTCGGCGTGGGTGGCCCGCCATGGCATGACCTCCGACCAGTACCAGGCGGCCTTCACCGAGCTCGGACGCGAGGGGTACAGGCTCGTCCATATCGCCGGCTACGGGGTGGGCGAGACCGCCTACTACGCCGCTATCTGGGAGCAGACCAGCGGCCCGGCTTGGGTGGCCCGGCACGGCATGACCCCCGCCGAATACCAGGCCGAATTCAACGCCCAGGGCGCCGCCGGCTATCGCCTCGTTCAGATCAGCGGCTACGCCGTCGCCGGTCAGCCGTACTACGCGGCGATCTGGGAGCAGAGCAGTGGCCCGCCCTGGGTGGCCCGCCACGGGATGACCGGCAGCGAGTTCCAGCAGCAGTTCGACCAGTGGACCGATCGCGGCTATCGGCTGGTCAAGGTCAGCGGCTTCGGCCTGGACGGGGAAGCCATCTACGCCGCCATCTGGGAGCAGGATACCTCCGGTACGCCGTGGGTGGCCCGGCACGGCATGACCTCCCAGGACTACCAGAACGAGTTCAACGTCCACGGGGAGGCGGGCTTCCGCGTCACCCACCTGAGCGCCTTCCAGATCGACGGGAAGAGCCATTTCGCCGCCATCTGGGAGAAGGTGTCGGGGCCCGCCTGGGCGGCCCGCCACGGCATGACCTCCGACGGCTACCAGGAGGAATTCAACTACAAGGCGAAGGACGGTTTCCGTCCCCTGGTGGTCAGCGGATATCACGCGTATTGAGGGCGCGCCTACCGAAGGGCATGCCTATCGAAGAACGCAGCGACAGCCGGCCGTCGAGGCCGGCCGTCGTTTCAGAAGCTCACGGACAGGCTGAGGACGGAGTAGTCGTTCTCGAAGCGCTCGCTGTTGACCTGTAGCCGGAGACCTTCAGGCAGGAAGATCGGCTCCGACTGGACGGCGTCCATCGCCTGTTCGTGGTACTCCGCCTTGAGGACCACGTTGGGCCGAAAGAAGTAGTTGACGGCCACTCCGTCGTCTCGACGGTTGTTGAGCTGGGTCGAACCGCCGACATAGATCTCGGCGGTTTGCTCGAACTCGGAAAACTCCGACTGGAGATAGAAGGCCAGCTTCGGGGTCGGCCGCCAGCCCAGCTGCCAGTAGTAGATGTCCAGGTCGGCCTGTCCGGACGGGATGAACGGGAGGCTGACGAAGGGGGTCTGGACCTGCCGGTACTCGGCGCGGGCCACGTAGCGCTCGAAACTACCGTCGATGGAGGCGTACCAGCTCTCCCAGGTCGCCTCTTCGAGGTTGAACTGACTCTCCGGGCCAACATCCCACCGCAGCCCACCCAAGCCGATTCGCAGCCCCTCGACCGGAGTATTCAGCCACATCTGGCCGCCGATGGCGTTGTCCACCCCCACCTCGACTATCTCGTTCCCCAGGCCGGTGTCTTGCTCGATGACGTCGTACTCGCCGTAGTAGAGGTCGGCGTCGACGGCCCACTCCGACTCGGCGTTGAAGCGATGGGAGACGCCGATGCCGTCGGTGGTCTCGCTGAAGATGCTCCCTTCGCGATAGAAGTTGAAGGACGGACGAAAGAACGGCAAGAGGGTCCCCACGTCACGGATCTCGTTGAAGATTCCGGCGGGGGTCGGGAAGCGGCCGACCCGCAGCCGGGTCGATTCTCCGATCTGCCACTGCCAGAAGAGCCAGTCCAGTTCCACCTCGTCGGTCACCTCGTCGAGGACGCTGTCCCCGAGGGAGCGGTGGCTGAGCTGGACGAGGAACGTATGGTCGGCGGCGGCGGTATAGCGGAACTGTAGCGCTGCGACCCGGTAGTCGAAGGTGCCGTCTTCGGGGATACCGATTTGGGCCTCCTCGGCGAACCGACTACCGGCGCCGCTGGGGCTGGAGTCGGCATACGAAGTAGTGAGGTGGCCGTGGAGCTGGAATCGATCTTTCCAGTTGCTACTTTCCGCCTCATCAGCGAGTGAAGTGATAGGCAAAAGGAAAAGTGAACAAACAGAAAAGAAGTAGGGAAGATTCTTTCTGAAGGAGCGCGGTGAAACAGCACCTATCGTGCTGAACAGGCAGGAGGTTCGAGTCATGGCCTCTCCAGGAGGTTGGATTTAGGACCCAACCGTGGGTTCAGTTCAGGGACGGAGGAGAGGGGGAGGTGGGGCGAGGAACCAACGCATTGAGGCTAGCATGGAGGGAATAGAAAGAGATTCGACGCTTTCTGTGGTCATGCGACCCATTCGCTGTCTCGCCAACGAAATATCTTTTCTACACCTCTGCGGGGCCACGGGCCGGGCCCGGGATTCCGCCGCCGGTCCGGGCTACGGCACCGAGAGCTCGGTGGCGAGTCGGTCGGCGACGGCGAGGCCCAGGCGGGTGGGGCGCAGGTGGGGACCGTCGCCTTCGTGGAGCCAGCCGGCGTCCCGCCACCTTTCGATGCGGTCGCGGTTGGGGGTGGCGAGGTCGATGCCGGTGCGCCTGCGGAGGTCCCCAAGGTCGACGCCGCCCATCGTCCGCAGTCCCAACATCAGGGCTTCGAGGATGAAGCCCTCCGCGGTGAGGCTCTCGAAACCCGCCACGGCGCTCTGTCCGGCGTTCACCCGCTTTCGCCATCGGGGCTCTAGGCGCTCGTTCCACATCCGCACGCCGGCGGCGAAGGAATGGGCCGACGGGCCGAGGCCGAGGTACGGGGCGTGGCGCCAGTACTTTCCGTTGTGCCGCGAGCGGTGGCGGGGAGCTCGGGCGAAGCTGCAGGCTTCATAGCTCTCGAATCCGGCCTCCCCGAGACGGGTGTGGGTGTGGTGGAAGAGCTCGGCCTGGAGGTCCTCGTCGAGCTCCGTGAGCTCCCCCCGCCGGCGCTGCTTGAAGAAGGGGGTGCCTTCGTTGACCTCTAGCTCGTAGAGGGAGAGGTGATCCGGCCCCAGGGCGATGGCCTGTTCCAGGCTTCTCGACCACCCCTCGAGGGTCTGATCTGGAAGGCCGTAGATGAGGTCGACGGATACGGTCCCCAGACCGGCGGCTAGGGCCCGCTCGACGGCGACGACGGCCTCCCGCCCGGAGTGACGCCGGCCGAGGAATTTCAGCTCGCCGTCGTCGAAGCTCTGGACCCCGAGGCTGAGGACGGAGACGCCGAGGTCCCGCCACCGCGCCAGACGGGGGTCATCCACATTTTCTGGATTGGCCTCGAAGAACAGCCGCGCCCCGGGGTCGAGGTCGAAGACGTCCGTCACGGCCCCGAGCACCTCGGCGAGGGGATCACCGCCGAGGAGGGACGGGGTACCGCCGCCGAGGTAGACGGTGTCGAAGGTCGAGGTCGCCAGTCGCCCCAGGGCCCTGCTGGGGGCCGGGTCATCGGGCGGAGCGACGGCCCCCGAGGCGACGTCCCGGATTTCGCGGATCAAGACCTCGGCGAAGGCGTCGGCGCGGTCCCCATCGCCCCGCCGCACCGCGAAGTCGCAGTAGGGACAAACGGCGGAGCAGTAGGGAACGTGGAGGTAGAGCCCCGCCGGCTCTTGGGTTTCGAACGCGGGGTCCATCTCCGGGGCGGCGGCGGCCGGCGTCTTGGGACCCGGCTCCGTGCTCACTTGCCGACTTCGGACTTCAGGACCGCCACGAAGGCCTCCTGCGGAATCTCCACGGCCCCCACCATCTTCATCCGCTTCTTGCCCTCTTTCTGCTTCTCCAGCAGCTTCCGCTTACGGGAAATGTCGCCGCCGTAGCATTTGGCGGTGACGTCCTTGCGGAAGGAGCTGATGGTGGTCCGGGCGATGATCTTGCCGCCGATGGCCCCCTGGATCGCGATCTTGAACTGCTGCCGGGGGATCGTGTCTTCGAGGCGCTCACAGTAGTGGAGGGCCCGCTGCCGCGCCCGCTCGCTGTGGGTGAGCTGGGACAGGGCGTCCACCGCCTCACCGTTGACCAGGATGTCGACCTTGACGATGTCGGTGTCGCGGTAGTCGAGCATCTCGTAGTCGAAGGAGCCATACCCTTGGGTCACCGACTTGAGGCGGTCGTAGAAGTCGAAGACCACCTCCCCGAGGGGAATCTCCGAGGTCAGCTCGATGCGTCCCTGGGTCAGGTAGTTGAACTGGATGTTCTCGGCCCGGCGGTCGCGGCACAGCTCCATCACCGCGCCGACGTAGCGTTCCGGGATCCAGATCTGCGCCTTGATGTAGGGCTCGGAGGTGGTTTCGATCTCCGAAGGATCGGGGAAGAAGACCGGATTGTCGATTTCCAGATCCGTGCCGTCCTTGAGCTTCACCCGGTACATGACCGTCGGCGCCGACAGGAGGAGGGCGAGGTCGTACTCCCGCTCCAGCCGCTGCTGGACTACCTCCAGGTGCAGGAGCCCGAGGAAGCCGCAGCGGAAGCCGTAGCCGAGGGCGGCGGAGGAATCCTTCTCGAAGGTCAGGGCAGCGTCGTTCAGGGACAGCTTTTCGAGGGCCTTGGTGAGGTCCGCGTAATCGTCGGAGGCGATGGGGTAGAGGGAGGCGAACACCACCGGCTTGGCGGGGCGGTACCCCGGCAGGGGCTCGGGGGCCCGCTGCTTGGCGTCGGTGAGGGTGTCGCCGATGGTGATGTCCCGCACCGACTTGACGCCGGCGATGACGTAGCCGACGGACCCCGCCTCCAGGGTCTTGGTCTCGTTGCGGGACAGTTGGAGAAGCCCCACCTCTTCGATCTGGTAGGTCTTCTGGGTGTGCATGAGGAACAGCTCTTGGCCCTTACGGAGGGTGCCTTCCTTGACCCGCACCAGCATGACGACGCCGCGGTAGGAGTCGTATTGGGCGTCGAAGATCAGCGCCTGTAGCGGCGCCTCGGGGTCCCCCTTGGGGGGCGGCAGCTTCCCGACGATGGCTTCGAGGACATCCCCGACCCCTTCGCCGGTTTTGGCGGAGCACAGGGCCGCTTCGAACGGGTCGAGCCCGAGGTCCGAATCGATCTCCTCCCGCGCCCGGTCGATGTCCGCCGACGGCAAGTCGATCTTGTTGATCACCGGGAGGATCTCGAGGTCGTACTCGAGGGCCAGGTAGAGGTTGGCCACCGTTTGCGCCTCGACCCCTTGGGACGCGTCCACCAGTAGGAGGGCCCCCTCGCAGGACATCAGCGACCGGCGGACCTCGTGGGAAAAGTCGACGTGGCCGGGGGTATCGATGAGGTTGAGGGAATAGGTCTTGCCGTCCTGGGCAGTATAAGGGAGCGTGATCGTGTTGGACTTGATGGTGATGCCACGCTCCCGTTCGAGATCCATCGAGTCGAGGATCTGTTCCCGGAACTCACGGTCGTCCACGGCGCCGCACTGCTGGATCAGGCGATCCGCAAGGGTCGATTTCCCGTGGTCGATGTGGGCGATGATGCAGAAATTTCGTATCGTGTCCACGGCGTGGCCTCGTCGGAAAGAGGAAAGGGGAAGGCGTGCGGGCGAGGGTCAGCGGGGCCGGCCCGCCGCCGGATCCTACCGCGAATGCCTGTTGCCGCCAATCGCCCCTCAGGCGCTGGCGTCGACGTAGCGGGGCAGGTGCTGGTGGGCGTTGTGCAGCGGGTCCCACCAAACGTTGCCTTCTACGATGGACGGACCCGAGGGGGTGACGGCGATGTCCCAGCCGATGGTCCGCAGGGGGAGAAACTTGATGGCGGCTTCGAGGGCGAGGCGCCGCAGCCGCGGCCAGTGGGGGACGACGAAGTCGGCGAATTTGGCACCGGTCTCCGGGTGGACCTCGTGGGTGACGAGGCCGAAGCCGCTCCCGTGTCCGCCCCGGACCTGCCGCAGGCGACCGCTGTCGAGATCGATGTCGGCGAGGAGGTTGCCGGAGCGGCCGTAGTCGAAGTTGTCGGAGTCACCGGCGCCGACGATGACCTTGAGGCAGGCGAAGAGGAGTTGGGGCTCGCGGCGCTCGTCGTCCACCAGGGTGACGGCGCGGACGGTCTGGAGAGCCCGGCGGCCCGACAGCCGCTCGATGGAGGGGTCGTTGTCGAGGCGCTCCTGGATCACGAAGGTCTCGAAGTCTGGATCCGCGGCCAGGGCGTCGTGGAGATCCTCGGCGGTGAGGGTCTCCCCCGTGGGATCTTCGAACGTCCCGGCCTTCCGCTCCAGGACCCGCAGCCCCCGGGCGTACACCCCTTTGGAGGGCTTGACCACGAAGCGGGGGGGGAGCTCCTGCTCGAAGAGCTCCCGCCAGGGTCCGCGGCCGTGGAGGACCGGGCCTTCGGTGCTCCACCCTCCGGCGCGGTGGAAGACCCCGTAGAGCTCGGGGATCCGGATGCCGTTGCCCCGGCAGTAGGCGTAGAACACCGCCTTGTCCTCCGTCAGGTAGCTGAGGGACATGGGGTTCTGCTGAAGCTGCAGGGCGTGGACCTGGGCGCGGCTCAGGTATCGGCGGGCCTGGGCGTCGGGGAGGTTCGGATCCGCCAGACCCCAGAGAAAGGTCTCTTTGGGCCGGTAGCGTTCCACCAGCCGGAGCTGGGTGACCCGACGGAAGACCGCGGGGAAGCTGGCCCCGTAGTGGTCCGCGGCGGCTCGGCACCGACTGGCGACGGCGGCGATCTTCGACAGGCTGGTGGCCATGGCGCTCGGGGGCTCTCAGCGGGTCGGGCGGCCGTAAACGAAGGGCAGGAGCCGGGCTCCGCCGCCGTGGAGGAAGACGACGAAGAGGTTGTCGTAGTCCGACTCGTGGAGGTGTCCCTTGGGGTCCAGCAGCTCGGCGTCGAGCCCCTCGACCCCGAGGGCTTCGAGGATGGTGGGGATGGTGTTGCTGTGGCCCACGACCAGCACGGTTTCACCGGCGTGCTCGCTCGCCATCCGCCGGGCCAGGCGCTGGGGATGCTCGGGATCGGGCTTGACCGTCCGGATGTCTTTGCCGAGGGCTGCGGCGATGGGGCCGGCGGTGTCCCGGGTGCGGTGGAACGGGGTGGAGTACACGGCGGCGACGTCGGTGCCCGCGAGCATTTGGGCCAGCAGCTCGGCCCGCTCCCGCCCGACGGAGGTGAGCTTCGGGTCCTTGCCGCCGGTGCCGGTCACCTTTTCGGCGTGCCGCACCAAGATGACCACCGTCGGCTCGGTGGTGGCGTCGGCCTCTTCGGCCGCGGGCTCGGCGGCCGTGGCCGCGGTGACTGTGGAGGGGGCGGCCCTGTCCGCGACGGCGGCGGTCGAGAGGCTCCAGGGGAGCACGAGGACCCACAGGAGTGCAGGGGTCATCCTTGGGAAACGGGGCATCGCGTACCTCCCGGAGCGGATCAGGGGCCCGCGGTGACGGCGGCCCGGGGTTCGAGGGCGTCGAGCAGCGGCCAGAAGCCGCCTTCGAGGGAGAAGGTCAGCTGGTGGACCCCGACCCGGGAGGCGAGGGACTCCAGGTTGTCGGTCAGGGACTCGAGCCGATGGGGGTCTGCGTTGACGAAGGGGGCGCTGGCGAGGAGTTGGGCGACGGCGGAGGCCGGGCGTAGGGGGGTAACGTCGTTGGGGCCCTTGCGAAGCCGGCACAGGGCTCGAAGGCGGTGGCGGGACCTCGGACCTGGAGTGCGTCCGAGATCACCGGCGAAGGGAAGCTTCTCCACGACGAATCCTTCTCCGTCGGGGCAGAGGGCGTTCATATCGTCGCTTAGGACGGTTCTGCCGTCCGCTTGGCCGAGCCGGGAAATGGTGGTCTTGCCGGCCCCGGAATGGCCGAAGAAGACCGACGCCCCGAGTTCCGAGACGACGCCGGCGCTGTGGAGGAGGGCGCCGCCGAGGGCCACCAGCCGATAGGCCACCAGCAGCCGGAAGTAGTTTTCCACCTGGCATTGGAAGCAGGCGACGGCATCGTCGTCCGGGAGGCTTCCGAGGGGGGTCCAGAACGTACCCCGGGTGGTTGGGAAGAAGTCGATCCAGCCCATGAAGTCGAGGCCGGCGACCCGCACTGCGTCGGCGCCGTAGTCGCGGTCGAAGGTGTAGTGCCAGCCCCGGAGCTCGACGCCGCGGAACTCCCCGGCACCGACCCGAAAGATCGAGATGGGGACCACGTCGGCGGTGACGGTCGGCGGCACGTCGCAGGACAGGGGACCGAAGCGGGCGACGAGGGCCCGCTTCTGGTCGGCCGACAGGCCGGTGAAGCGGTAGGGGCCGCCCACGAAGTCGACCCACAGGCTTTCCCCACCCCAGGTCTCGCCGCTCCGGCGGACGGGGAAGAGATCGGGGTAGTGGAGGAACGTCTCGCCGAAGGCCATGGGGCTCGGGTGGGTCAGCGGATCACGGGGAGGAGGGTCCGCTCGCGGCGGACTTCTTGGACGAGCCGGGCGTTGCGCCGCGCCTCGTCGTCGATGGCCAGGGGATCGCCGGTCTTCTCCTCCGAAAGACCCATGCAGTGGCTCATGCCGAAGGCCTCGTCCCCGAGGGCGAGGGTCTGCTCCTTGGCGGCGCTGTTGAGGCGCCGGATCTCAGCGAGGGCGGGGGACTGTCCCCAGATCTCGCTGATCGACTTCTCGTGGAGACTGCCGAGGGGACGGCGCCACTGGACGCAGGGGTAGACGCTGCCGTAGGGGTCCACCGCCAAGCCGGCGGCGCCGGCGCCGCAGTTCTTGTCGAGGGCCGGGGTCCCGGTGCAGGTGGCGGCCTCCTCGGCGTCGGAGACCCGCTGGTCGTAGAGCCGATAGAGCTTCTTGATGCCTTCGTCCGTCGGGGCGATGGACATGGGGCTCATGTCCCCGTTGTCCCGCGGCGTGACCGTGGGGCTGATGGTGACCAGCATGCCGAGGCCGTCCGCGAGGGCCATCATGTCCTCCGCCTCGTCTTCGTTCCAGCGGGTGAGGGTGGCGTTGAGCTTGACCCGCTGCCCCAGGGCCTTCAGCTCCCCCAGGTTCGACATGAGGCGTTCGAAGCTGCCGGGAACCCGGGTTTGGCGGTCGTGGGTCTCGGCCCTGGCGCCGTGGAGGCTGATTTCGATGAGGAAGGGGTCCACCTCGCGGCGAATGTCTTCCGCCAGGCGACCCCGCAGGGCGTGACCGTTGGACTTGATGCGGACCACGAAGCCGAGATCCCGGGCTTTTCGGCCGAGCTTCAAGAAGCTGGGGTGGGACAGGGGCTCACCGCCGGTGAAGGTGAGGTTCATCACCTGCAGGTGGGCGAGGTCCTCGAAGAGCTCGAAGTACTGCTCGTCGGTCAGCGGGCGCCCTTCGAGGCCGAGGTTGTTGTAGCAGAAGAAGCAGTCGAGGTTGCAGCGGTAGGTCAGCTCGACGAGGAACGAGAACAGAATGTTGTCGTTCCAGGTCGTCTCCATGATGCGTCGCATGGCCATGTGCAGCTTCCTTCGGCGGGGTCCGCGGGCTCGACTCAGGTTCCCGCGTGGGTTGGACTGGGGACGGTGGGGTCTGCGTCGATCGGCTCTAGGATTCCGGCCGTCAACAGCTCCTGGACGAACGTGTCGACGTCCGTTTGGAGGGCCGGGCGCTCGACGTCGAATTCGTCCAGAAGGGCGTCGACGACCTGGTCGAGGGGGGTTCCGAGGTCGAGTAGGGAGAGCACCCGCGCCCCGACCTCGTTCAGCACGAGGGTTTCGCCGACGTCCTGACGTAGGACGACGGCCTCGCGGGCGATGATCCGATAGCGGACGTCTCTCGGCGTGCGGTAGCTCATGGCGTGCTGCTCGAACCGTGACGGTGCCGCGAGGGGGGAGGCGGCGGAGGAGGGGTCAGGAGAATCCGAAGAGGCAGAGGGGGTCGGCTTTGCCGCCTGGGATGTTGCACTCGGCGGCGACGGTTTCCAGGCGTTCTTGATGCACGATCTGGGGAGCGGCGTAGGGCCGGCGGGCCGGCCGTCGCGGTCCGATCCGGCGCTCCTGTGCCCCCGTTGCGGGCATCCGATCCTTCATGTCCACGTCCCCCATGGTTCCGATCCGCGGCCCGACCTGGGATCCGGAAACCCCGGAGCGGTCCGATGGACGGGATGTACTTTGAGGCGTGACGCCTCAGCGGGCATCCGGTCCACCGATGTCTGGCCGTGATCTGGCTGCGCCCCGAATTTAACCAGGAATCGAGGATAGAGTCCAGGGGGAAAGAACAACCGGGGGCGGCGCAAACCCCCTCCGACAAAAGGTTTTCTAGGTCGGAGGGGGCCTTGGGGACGGGCCCGGGGGGCCGGGCTTCAACCACCCGGGGGTCCGCAGTCTGGCTCGCAGGTGGGGGCCGGATCCGGCCCGGGGGCCGCTTGGATCCGCAGGGCGGGGTCCCCCAGCAGCTGGTAGGACCGCAGCACGGAGGGGGCGAGGCCGAGTCCGGCTGCCCGAGCGGCGGCGTTCCTCACCGCGTCACCGAGGACCCCGTTCCCCTGCTGGAAGACCTCCCGGAAGAGGCGATCCCCGAGGTGCCGGGCCTCGCTGTGGTCCGACAGCCAGGTGGGGGCGAAGACCGCAACCGCGCCGGTGGTTTCCGCCAGCACCAGCTCCTCCCCGAGGGAATCGAATCCCGGCAGGGCGTGGAGGCCGATGTGGCAGGTGACCGAGGTCAGGACCGGCGTCCGGCCGGCGTTGGCGAGGGGCAGGTCCGCGAGGGTCAAGAGGCCCGCTGAGACCAGCCGATCGACGCCGCCGTGGCCAGAGTAGTTGACCCAGCCGGCGCCGTCGGCGACGCCGTCCATGAGGGCCTGCCGGGCGGTGGCGAGATCCGGCTGATCGTCGAGGTGGACTTCGGTGGTCCGGTAGCCCACGGGCAGCAGGTCGCCGAGGCCGCGGCTGAAGGCGCCGAAGTCTGCGACGTCGTCGACGGCGTCGGCCAGCAGCAGAACGTCCTGCTGCCACGTTTCGCCGCCGCTGGTCTCGTAGGCGTCCAGCTTGTCGACGTAGGCCAGCAGCTCGGCGTTGGAGAGCACCGGAATACGCCCCACCGCCACCTCCGGGACCCCGTCTTCGCCGTGCAGGTCACCGTAGAGGACGTCGGTGGCGTGAACGCTGTCGCCGCGGGACGTGGTCAAGGTCGGGATCAGGTTGCCCCCCAGGCCGAGGTGGTCCAGGTGGTCGTAGGTACCGGCACCCGCGAGGGCCACGTAGGTGGGGGCCCTTGACCAATCCTCGAAGGCGTGGGTCAGGAACAGGCGGATGGCCCTGGGGTCCCTGAGGCCGAAGGCGAACTCGTCGTAGATGTCGTCGAGGTGCACCACCATCGTCGACAGCCCGCGGGACTGCCGGTGGAGGGCTAGGGCCTCGGCCCCCGCCGCCAGCGACCGCGGCGCGATCACCAGGTAGTCGGCGCCGTGGTGGGTGGCCGACAGGTCGGAGGGCACATCCGCCTCCATGGCCGTCGGCGTCAAGACCCCGGCGTCACCCACCGCGAAGTAGGGGCCGTCTTCCTTGGCCTCCCACACCGCGCGGAAGCCGCCGGCCTCCGGCAGCACCCTGGCGGGCACCAGCTCCGGCCGCCGCGGGACGGCGAGATCGAACACCCGGATCGCCGGCGATGTGAACGGAGCCGCGGTGGGGAAGCGGCTGCCCTCGGCGCTGGCGAGGAGGGCGTCCGCCACCGGACGCCTCAGGCGGTCGTAGGTGACCTCGAAGCCGTCGATGAAGACGAAGCCGCCGGTCTGCGCCGTGAGGGTGACGGCGTTGGTACCGTCGACGAGGTCGGCGGCGTCGACGTCGAGGGAGCGGCTGACCCGCCCGACGCCGTTGAAGGTGACCTCGCCGGCCGCCTGCCCGTTCACCTCCACGGTGACCCGGTAGGCCCCGTCGAAGGCCCCAAGGAGATCGAGCGTCAGGCTAGCCCGCTGGCCGGAGCTCACCGCCCCGGGGGTGTCGACGGCGAAGACCTCTGTGTCGTTCGAGCCGCCGGGCAAGAGGAAGTCCCAGAACCACAGGTCCGATTCCGGATCCAGGTCCAGCAGGGTGACGATCCTCGTGTTCTCCTCGCTGCGCTCCGTGTGGCGGAAGGTCTCCGTTCCCCAGTCGGCGGGTTGTCGACCCTTGCGGTCCTTGATGGCCAAACCGGCGCCGGGGGCGAGGCGGTAGACGTTCTCGGCGTAGAACGGCGAGTCGACGGCCTCGCCGTAGAACTCCAGGCCCGCGCCGCCGGGGAGGGGTGCGTAGGCCACCGGTTTGCCGGCGACGGTGAGGGAGTAGCCGAATCCCAGGATCCGCGACCGAACCGAGCGGACGTCCGTCCCCAGGGTCGCCGCCAGGTCGGCGGCGGTCACCCGGTAGAGCCCGCTGTCGGTGACGAAGAGGTTCGCCGCGTCGCTGACGGCCTCGGCCCCGCCGCCGCCGACGGTCTCGGCGCTGCCGAAGGACGCCCCCGAGGACCCGCCCGCACCGGCGCCGTCGGCGGCTTCGGCGGCGGCGAGCCGGAGCCGGTCCCTATAGCGATCTGGAACCTGGTGGGGAGCCCGTTCGAGGCCCGACGGCTGGTCGCTGAAGCCGTCCCAGGTCGGGCTGACCTGGAACGGTCCGTGGGTCCTCGAGCCGCCGTCCGCCTCGTGCTCCACCAGCAGGTAGGTGTGGTCACGGAAGGGGGAGGCCCCGGGGTCGAGGAAGCGGTAGGTGCCGCCCTGGGCGGCCGTCAGGAGGGCCGTCAGGGGGGCGCCGTTGACCTTGACGGAGGTGCCGTCCTGCTCCCGGTACAGGTCGAAGGCGACGGTCTTCGCCTCGGCGGCGGTGCTCCATTCCACCACCGTCGCGCGGCCGGCGGCTCGAGCGCCGAACTTCGAAACGAGGGCCGGCGTCGGGGTGCCGGTGGCCACCGTCAGCTGGCAGAGGTCGCCGAAGGAGAACGTGGCCCGGCCGTTGACGGCGTCGCCGGTCTCGTCGATGAACGAGGCGGTGGTGCCGCTGGAACCCGGAGTGCCGGTGAGGTCGACGTCGACGAGGGTGCTCCAGTTGACGTCGATCAGGTAGACCAAGGACACGTCGTCGCCGGGGGATAGGGTCCCGGGGTCCCAGGTGAGGGAACCGGCGGTGGTCTGGCCGACCGTGGGCTGGCTGATCACGGTGCCCTGGGAGATCAAGGACACTCCCTGGTAGGTGATGGTGGCGTTGGCGTTGCTGCCGGGGAATTGGGCGGCGATGGTGTTGCCGGCGGCGTTGCTGAAGGTGATGTCGCCGATGGCTCCGGTGGGGTTCACCATGCGTAGGGTCACGGCGTATCGATTGGTCAACCCGGTGGCCACCGGAGGGTTGCTGCCGGCTGAGGCGTTGTCGACGAAGGTCAGGTATTGGGCCAGGTAGGGCTTGGAGGGCGGACCGCCGGCGTCGTTCGGGAAGTAGATGCGGTAGGTCTGGGTCTCGGGGCTGGTGTCGGGCTCGTTGACGCCGTCCGCCGGGCTGCCGCTGAAGTCGGTGAAGTACACCAGACCGTAGTTGCCGTCATTGAAGTCCTCGATGTCGAGGTCCATCTGCCAGATGCCGTAGTCCTCCGCCGTGGAGTTGGAGGTCCAACCGCCGAAGCTGGTGCTCTGCCAGGCGTTGTTGTCCGACATGTCGGCGTTGGTGTGGGTGAATCCGGCGGCGGCGGTGGCCACCTCCAGCCGCGAGCTGAGGTCGAGGGAGCCGTAGGGCTGCACGTTGACGTTCGGCGGCGGCGGGTTGACCTGGTTGCCGTCCCATTCGAAGTCGTTCACCCGGGCGTTGCAGCCGTTGGTGATGTAGGGGTAGAAGTCGTAGGTGCGGGTCCGGTCGTTGTCGTTGATGCCGACGTTGACGAAGGAATCGGCGTAGATGTTGTATTCCTGGCCGCCGGATCCGGAGGTGCCGTCGTGGGCCCGGATGCCGAAGGCGTTGATGTCGTTCTGGTTGTTGTTGAACGCCGTGGCGATGAAGCCGTTGACCGCGCCGGACATGTCCACCTCGAGCTCCCAGTGGCCGTTGGCGGGGTTGCCGCCGTTGGCGGTGGTGGTGCCCCGGATCTGGAAGTCGTCGATGTAGAAGAACTCGTCGGGCCCCGCGTAGCGATTGCTGACCCGGAAGCGGATGCGGGTGTCGCTGGCGATGAACCCGGTGATGTCGTAGCTGCGGGAACCGCTGTTGACGTTGGTGAAGCCGGCGAACTCTTCGAGCACGTCCCAGGTGGTGCCGCCGTCGGAGGAGGCTTCCACGAGGAATGAATCCCCGATGTCGCGGTTGGGGACGGAGGCCGAGATGATGTCGACGCCGATGTCGGTACGGAAGTCGAAGCTGACCTCGGCGGCGGCGAAGGTGGAGAGGTCGACTTCCCGCTCGATGGAGACCTGGTTGGTGAAGGGGGAGGAGACGTCACCCTGGTTGCCGACCCGCAGCTCTCCGGCGACGATCTGGACGTCGCCGGTGTCCGGCAGGCCGCTGCCGTCGTTGAGGTCGCTGGTTTCGATCCAGTCGGTGGCGAAGCTTCCGCTACCGTCGTCGTTGTCGTAGGCGGCGGTGGCGAAGTTGTCGATGAAGGTCGTCCCGCCGCTGATCCCAGAGGTGTCGTCGTCGAAGAAGAGCAGCCAGGCGTTGTCACCGCTGGCGGGGTCGTTCTCGTCGCCGTAGTTGAAGCGGGTGGCGACGCGGTTGCCCGACGGGTCGAAGAGGGTGTACTTGGTACGGGAGAAGACCACGGAATCACGGTTGCGATCCCGCTCCTCGGTCTGGTCGCCGGCCCCCGCCAGGAGATCGGCGTCAAAGAGCTCGATCTGGAGCTCCGTCTGGCCGGGGGGCACCTCGATAAAAAAGCGGTAGCTCGTGTTCAGGGCGTTGGTGGCGCTGATGAAATCGCCGACGCTCGCGGGGGCGATACCGGCCCCGGGGGTCAGGAGCTGGTCGGTGATGGCGCCGGTAGCCGGCGTGCCGCCGGCGAGCAGGGGTTGGGCCGTGGCCGCCAGGGCCAGGGCGAAGACGACCGCGGCCGCGCCGGTTCGACGGGGGGATCGGGGCTGTGGAGCTACCGTTGGGTGCCTGAATGTCATGGCCATTCTTCCAGTGTCGATGAGCAGGAGATCTTTGAACCGGTCAGGGCTGCCGGACGGGCCATCCCGAAGGGGGCGGGCTTCAGGAAAAGCCCACGCCGCAGGTGGGGTCGCCCTTGCCGCCCGGAATGCTGCAGTCGGCGGCCACCGATTCGACGGGCTCGCGATGGACGATGAGCGGCCGCACGTATTGACGGCGCTCCCGGTCCTGCTCGAGGTTCCGCAATCCGGAAGAGAACAGGGAATCGTTCGAGTTCATGTCGGCTCCAAGGAGCTCAGCCGTTTCCCCCGCAGTCGGCGGTGCAGGGGACGGTGGGCTCGGGACGCAATTGAATCTCCAGGGCGGGGTCGCCGAGGAGTTGATAGGTCTTCAGGAGCTCAGGGGGAGCTCCCGTCGAGGCTGTAGAAGAAAGGGCGCTGCGAACGGCGTCGCCGAGGCGATCCCGCCGCTGCTGGAAGAGCTCTCTGAAGAGGCGATCCCCAAGGTCTTCGGCGTCGTGGTGTTCCGATAGACCCGACGGGGCGAAAACGGCGACGGCGCCGGCCTCCGGCTCGAGGATCAGCGCTTCGGCCAGGGAATCGGCGACGGGGAGACCGTGCAATCCGACGTTGCAGGTGACAGCCGTCAGGACCGGGGTTCTCCCGCCGTTCGCCAGATTCGGAATGTCGTTCATGTTGAGGAGCCCTGGGGAGGTCGCAGACAAGCGGTCGAGACCTCCATGCCCTCCATAGTGTACCAAGGTCGCGCCGGTGTCGAGGGCTTGGAAGAGGAGCTGGCGAGAGGCTTCGAGGTCGGCGGCATCATCCAGGTGAATCGTGGACTTCTCGAAGCGATCGGGTACTAAATCTGCGAGGGCTTCGCTGGTGGCGGAGAAGTCCCCGGCCGAGTCGGCGAAGTCCGCCAATAGAAGAACGCGATGATCCCAGGGCTGATCCACATCACTTTCGTAGGCCTGGATCTTCGCCAGATGGTCCGCAAGCTCGCCGGCGGACAGCACCGGCAGCCGGCCGAGGGCAATCTCTGGGGCGCCGTCGTCCCCTTCGAGGTCGGCGAGGACGGCGTCGGTGGGGTAAAGGCTGTCGCCGCGGTTCGTCAGCAGGGTGGGGAGCAGGTTGCCCCCGGTTCCGAGGCGGTTCCGGTAGTCCCAAGTGCCGTGGCCCACCAGGACTGCATAGGACGGGGGGCGGCCCCAGTTTTGGTGGGCGTGGCGCAGGAAGTCCCGGATCGCCCGCGGGTCGGAGACGCCGTCGGCGAATTCGTCGTAGATGTCCTGGAGGTCCACCACCATGGTTTCCAGGCCGCGGTCCCGGCGGTAGTCCGCCAGGGCCCCGGCGGCGTCCACCAGCGGACCGGCGGCGATCACCAGATAGTCGACCTCATGGTGGGTCGCCGCCAGGTCGGAGGGGGTGTCGACCCTGAGGGCGGCGGGCACTCCGGCCGCCGAAATGGAGACCGCGGCGTAGGGTGTGACGGACGAGGTCGCCCGCCAGACGGCGCGGAACGTCGACCCCTCGGCATAGGCCCGGGCGTCCGCCAGCCACACCGGCCGATCGGGGTCCGCCAGGTCGAAGACCCGGACGTCGGGGGCGGGGAAGCCGGCGACGCCGACGAGGCGGTTCGGGCCCGCTGGGGCGACGAGGGAACCGTCCTCGGCGAGGTATCGGCGGTCGTAGGTGAGGTCGAAGCTATCGAGGAAGACCAGGTCGCCCCCCAGCGAGGTGAGGGTGACCCGATTGGCGCCGTCTCTCAAAGCCGTGGGGTCGACATCGAAGGTCGCGCTGACGGCCTCGACTCCGTCCACCGTCACCTGGCCGAGACTCTGGCCTTCGAAGGAGACCCCGACGAGGTGGGGGCCGTCGCCGCCCCCCTGGAGGTGAACCGTGAGTCGGGCGAAGGAGGAACCGACGACGGGGTTCGGGACGTCGAGCTCGACGTCCGCCGAGCTCTGGCCGGTGGCCTGGACGAAGCTCCAGAACCAGTGGTCCCCCTCCGGATCGAGGGGAAGCAGCATCACCGGTCTCAGGTCCTGCTCCAGGTGCAGCTCGGTGCGGAAGGACTCGGTGCCCCAGTCCGGCGGCGCCGGACGGTCGTCCCGCTTGGCCATTCCGAGGCCGCGGCCCAGCTCCAGCCAGTAGACGTCCAGGGCGGTGAACGGGCTGTCGAAGTCCCGCGCCCAGAAATCGAGGCCCTGGGCTCCGGGGGCGGCGATCCAGGCGACGTCCTCGCCGCGCCGCTGGAGCCTGAATCCGTGCTTGCGGAGGGCGTCCTCGACGCCCTTGGATGTCAGACCGAAGAGGTCGCCGAGGCTGGCGGCGTCGATCCGGTGGAGTCCCCCTCGGTCGGTCTCGACCGCCACCCGGACGGCGCCCCGTCGGCCGGTTTCAGACCCCGGGCGGGGAGGCGCGGCCCCGGTGAGGGGCAGTCGGGCTTGGTTCAGGCGTTCGGCGAACGGCCGGGGGGCGTGGGGCTGACGGGAGTAGGCGTTGCCGGCAGCGGACAGGGGCCCGCCGGCGTGACCCCAGTCGACGGCGGGGGCGAAGGGGCCGTAGGGCAGCCTTCGGCCGTCGGAGGTGCGTTCCACCAGGAGATAGCTCGGGGCGTCTCCGGCGGAAGCGCCGGGGTCGACAATACGGTAGACCCCGCCCTGTGGGGCGTCCACCAGGGCTCCGAGGGGGCGACGGTTGACCCTGAGGCGGCGGTCCCCTTCGAGGCGGTAGAGGTCGAAGGCCACGGTCTTGGCCTCAGAGGCGGTATGCCATTCGAGGCCGAGCCCCCCGGGGTCGGGGAAAGCGCTGAAGCGGGAGACGACCACAGGCGTGGCGGGGGCGTCTTGGATCCGCAGCTCGCAGAGGGGGCCGAAGGCCTGGATGGCTCGGGAGCCCACCCGGTCGTCTCCGGTCTCGTCGAGCCAGACGGCGCGGGTGCCGTTGCCCGAAGCCGGGGTTGCGGTGATGTCCACGGAGTAGGCGGGCCCCGGCGCCGGCGCCGTCAGGTCCACCAGGTAGGTGATCTTGGTGAAGTTGTCGCTGCCGCCCCCCGCCGCCAGGGTGCCGGGGTTCCAGACGATGTCCCCCGCGGTGCTCGTTCCCACCGTGGGCTGCGAGACCACCGTGCCCTGATCGAGCAGGGCCACGCCCTGGTACGTGAGGTTGGGGCCGCCGGGGAAGTGGGCGGTAACCGTCCGGGTCGAGCTGAACTCGATGTCGCCGTAGGACCCGGCGGGGTTCACCACCGTGACGCTGACGGCGTAGCGGGCGGTGGTTCCCGGAGCCGGCGGGTTGGTGGCGCCGAAGGGCTGGGTGGCGACGAAGGTGACGTACTGCGAGAGGTAGGGCTTCACCGGCGCTGTTCCGGCGTCGGTGGGCAGGTAGATCCGGAAGCTGTCGGGCTCCGGCACCGCCAGCGGCGGCGGGTTGGTGCCGGCGGCGTCGAACTCGGTGATGTAGATGGGCAGGTAGTTGCCGTCGTTGGGGTCCTGGGTTTCGAAGTCCAGTCGCCAGACGCCGTAGTCGTCGGCCTCGTCGTTGTCGGTGAAGCCAGTGACGTTCTCGGTGTTCCAGTTGTTGTTCTCGGAAAGGACGGTGTCCTCACGGTGGCTGAAGATCCCCTGGCGCGAGGTGTACTCGAGGAAGCCGAAGGGTGGGTCCAGGTCCGGGTCCGGAACCGTATTGCTCGGCAGATCCGCATCCCAATCGAAGTCGTGGCTGTCGAAGAAGCAGCCGGAGGTGACGTAGGGAAACACGCCGTAGGTTCGGCTGGAGTCGTTGGGGTTGATGCCGCCTGTGTAGACCTGGGTGTAGACGGGGATCTCGGTGCCGCCGGCGGTGGTGTCGCCGTCGTGGGCGCGGATGCCGAAGGCGTTGGTCTCGTCGCCGTTGAGGCCGGTCTGGGCGACGGCGCTGGACATGTCCACCCGCAGCTCCCAGTGCCCGGCCATGGGGGCGGCGGCCGCGGTCGCGGTGGCGAGGATCTCGAAGTTGTCGAAGAACATCGCCTCGTTCGAGCCGGCGTAGAGGTTCTCGACCCGAAAGCGGATCCGGGTCTGGGACGAGATGAACTCGGTGATGTCGTACGAGCGGGTGCCGGAAACGGCGACGCCGTCGTAGCCGGAGAAGTCGTCGATGATGGTCCAGGTGGCGCCGCCGTCCGTCGACATCTCCACCACGAGGGCGTCGGGCTTCTCGATTTGGGAGGTGGTCTCGAAGTCGAAGGACATCGTGGCGGAGGTGAAGCCGGTGAGGTCCAGCTCACGCTCGATGGACGGCTCCCTCCCGAGGTCGGGGCTGAAGTCGCAGTCGTCGGAGATGCGCAGGCGGCCGCCGGTGATGCGGATGAGCCCGGCGGCGGCTCCGGCGGAGGTGTTGCAAAGACTGATCCCCGCTCCTTCGTTTTCGATCCAATCGGTGGCGAAGGTCTGGGTGCCGTCGTCGTTGTCGAAGGCGGCCGCACCGAATTGATCCAGCCACTGGGATCCGCCGGAGGTATCGGCGGTGTTCGAGTCGTAGAAGCCGAGCCAGGCGCCGTCGGCGAGCTCGGGGCCGAAGTGGCTGCCGAAGATGCGCTTGGTGGTGACCCGCGTGCCGGTGGGGTCGTAGAGCTCGTAGCTGGCCAGGGAGTAGCCGACGCGATCGTTGAAGTTGCCGATGGGGTCCGTCAGGAACGCCTCGTAGCGGCGGATGCGATCCCGCTCTGCCGGCTGGTCGCCGTTGGTGCCGTCGTCGATGCCGATCAGGACGTCCATGTCGAACAGGTCCACCACCAGCCGCTGCGTTCCCTCCGGCACCTCGATGAAGAAGGTGTGGAAGGTGTCGAGGGCGTCCTGGGCGGAGACGTAGTCGCCGTCGTCGGCCCGGGATTCGGAGCCGGTGATGGTGATCAGCTGGTCCGCCACGGTGCCGGTGGCCGGCGTGCCGGCGGCGAAGGACGGCGCCGATGCGGACAGGAGGCCCAAGGCGACCGCGACGGCGAAAGCTAGGGGCCAGAGGGGGTGAACAGGCGATTCGTCCGCGGGCTGAGTGCAGGCCATCCCAAGATCTCCGCCTCGGTCCCTTTGAGGGGCGCCTCTGCGGCACCGAGTCTTAAGGTCGCATCTGCGAAGGAATCGGGGCAGGGGGTAGTGCCGATTTACCCGCGATTCCAAGGATTTCACGAGATTTAAGCCTACCACGGGGACCGCGGGGCGCTGGACGGAGGGACATTGGGAGATAGGGGCGGAGCCGCGTCGGCGCCAAAAGAAAAGCGCCGCCGGCGGGTGCCGGCGGCGCGAGAAGGGAGTTGGGCTCGGTCAGACGAATTGCGCCGTCTCAGTGGACTCCGCCATGGCCGCGGTGGACCCGAGGCCGCCGGTGATCACTTCGCGGACCTGGTCGAAGTAGCCGGTCCCCACCTCCCGCTGGTGGCGGGTGGCGGTGTAGCCGATGGCCTCGGAGGCGAACTCCGCTTCCTGCAGCTGGGAGTAGGCGGCCATGCCGGTTTGGCGGTAGCCGTCGGCGAGGGTGAACATGCTGTGGTTCAGGGCGTGGAAGCCGGCAAGGGTGACGAATTGGAACCGGTAGCCCATGGCGCCGAGCTCGCGCTGGAACTTGGCGATGGTGGCGTCGTCCAGCTTGGCCTTCCAGTTGAAGGAGGGCGAGCAGTTGTAGGCCAGCATCTTGTTGGGGAATCGCTCCCGCAGGGCCTCGGCGAAGCGCTTGGCCTCCGCCAGGTCCGGCGTCGACGTCTCGCACCACACCAGGTCGGCGTAGGGGGCGTAGGCCAGACCCCGGGCGATGGCGACGTCGAGGCCGCCGGTGATCCGGAAGAATCCCTCGGTGGTCCGCTCGCCGGTCATGTGGGCGTGGTCGTAGGGGTCGATGTCGGAAGTCATCAGGCGGGCGCTGTTGGCGTCGGTGCGGGCCACCAGGAGGGTGGGTACGCCGAGGACGTCCGACGCCAGTCGGGCCGACACCAGGGTCTGCACGAACTGCTGGGTCGGCACCAGGACCTTGCCGCCGAGGTGTCCGCATTTCTTCTCTGAGGCCAGCTGATCTTCGAAGTGGACCCCGGCGGCGCCGGCCTCGATCATCCCCTTCATCAGCTCGAAGGCGTGCAGCGGGCCGCCGAAGCCCGCTTCGGCGTCGGCGACGATGGGGGCCAGCCAGTGGATGTCGTCAAGGCCCTCCGCGTGGTGGATCTGGTCCGCCCGCATCAGCGCCTGGTTGATGCGCTTCACCAGCTGCGGCACGCTGTTGACCGGATAGAGGCTCTGGTCCGGGTACATCTGCCCGGAGACGTTGGCGTCGGCGGCCACCTGCCAGCCGCTCACGTAGATGGCCTTGAGGCCGGCCTTGACCTGCTGCATGGCCTGGTTGCCGGTCAGGGCCCCGAGGGCGTTGATGTAGGGCTCGTTCTCCAGCAGGCGCCAGAGGCGCTCGGCCCCCACCTGCGCCAGCGTGTGAGCGACCTTCACCGTACCCCGCAGCTTGTCGACCTGGGCGGAGTCGTAGGGGCGCTCCACGCCAGCCCAGCGGGGGTTGGTCTCCCAGTCTTTCTGGATCTCACAGGTGCTCTCGGGCAACATGGGTCGTGTCCTCCGGGTTGCGATCATCAACGGTTCGGGTCGTCAAAGGTGCGGCCGGCCCGGCTCGGGCCCGCCGCGATCAGGAAAGCTCAGCGTCGGCGGCGTCGGAGGCGAGGCTCAGGAAGGGGCGCAGGCCCTCCTCCAGGAAGATGGCCTGGGCCTCTTCGGCGGCGGCTGTGAAGGCGTCGCGGCGGGCGGCGACGGCGTCATCGGAGGCCCCTTCGAGGGCTTCCGCCACCTCCAGGTGGATGCGGTCGAGCTCTTCGGCGAAGAGGCGGCGAATCAGCTCCACCGTTACTCGCTGGCCGTCCTCCAGCTCGACCCGGTGCCGCAGCCACTGCCAGGTCTGGGCGCGGGAGATCTCCAGGGTCGCCAGATCCTCCATCAGGCCGTCCCAGGCAACGCAGCCGACGTCCCGGCGCCAGCCGTCGAGGTAGCCGATACCGACCCGCACGTTGGTGCGAAGGCCGTCGAGGGTGAGGGGGGGCGTCGCCCGCGGCAGCAGGTCCGGGCGGTCCGCTTCGGGATGGCGGACCCCTAGCTGGTGGTCGTGGGGGAAGGCGGAGAGGGCGGGGCCGATGAAGTAGGGGTGGGACACCCAGCAGCCGTCGTGCCCCATGGACGCTTCGAGCTGCTTGTCGGCCAGCACCTTGGAGGTCTGGTGACGACGAAGGTCCGGCGTGCGGCCGGGGGTGAACGCCGCCATACCGCCGATGGCGTAGGCCCCCCGACGGTGGCAGATTTCCACCAGCCTGAGGGCGTAGTCCCGCATCCACGGGCGGCCGAGGTGGATGGAGGCACGGTCCGCCATCACCCGGTCCGGATGGTTGCGGAGGACCTTGATGTCGCTGAAAATCTTGTCCCAGCGGCCGACGTTGAGGCCGGCGGCGTGAGGGCGGATCTCGTGGAGGATCTCTTCCATCTGGAAGGCCGCCGGCAGGGTCTCGATCAGGAACGTCGCCCGCAGGGTGCCGGCGGTAAGACCGACGGCCTCCTGGGCAAGGGTGAAGAGCCGGTTCCACCAGCGGGCTTCGAGGTGGTGCTCGCACTTCGGAACATAGAAGGCCGGGGTTTCGCCCCGCTCCACCTGGGGCCTGGCGGCGTGGAAAAGGCAGAGGGCGAAGTCGAAGAGGCCCGCGGCGACGGGCTCGCCGTCGATGGTCACGTTGGTCTCGGCGAGGTGCAGGCCGCGGACCCGGACCATCAGCTTCGCCATGTCCTCCGGATCGAGGGCGTAGACCTTGTCGGGGCGTCCGGCGGCGGATTTGACGAAGGTGAGGTCCCGCCTGGCGGCCCCGGCGACGTTCACCACGCCATCGAGCACGTTCTTCCAGGACGGCTTCATCGAGTCTTCGAAGTCCACCATGGCGGCGTCGGCGCGGTCCCCCTCGGGGTTCCGGGACAGCATATTGATCACCATCTTGGTGTCATTCACCGGGCCGGTGATCTCCACCCTCCGGCGGCTGAGGTCCTGGGGCACCGGGGCTACCCGCCAGTCCCCCCGAACGGCTTCCGACTCGGCGTCCAGGTACTCGGGTACCGCGCCGGCGTCGAAGGCCGCCTGCCGCGCTTCGCGGGCCTCGAGGAGCTGGGCGCGCTCGGCGGCCAGCTCGCGGTGGAGGCGGGCCAGGAGGGCCACCGCGCCGGGCACGAGGACGCCGCGGGCGAGGGGGATGTCGGCCCCCGGGAACAGCGCAACCCCGTGGCCCAGTTCACGGCCGGCGGGGCGGGGGGGCGTCGTCGGCTCGGTGGCGGTCGAGGGCGCGGCGGTCGGAGTCATGGGCGGTGGCCTTTCGTGTTCGACGTGGCTACGAGGGGGGCGGGGGCTGCCGCGGTGCGGCGACAAAAAAAATCTACCTTCAGCGAAATCGACTGTCAAGCGAAATTTCGCTAAAAGAGGAAATTGGCTTATGGTTTGACTTCGCGGTAAGCGACTTCTGGGGAATTCCAGAGGACTTCGCGAGGTCAGCTACAATGTCGCCGATTCCCGTCACGACCGCGATCCGCCAGGAGCACCATGGACCTCAACGCCGAGAGCCTCCGCTACATCCTCGGGCTCAAGCTGCGCCAGATGCGCCACGAGCAGGGGCTGGGCCTCAAGGAGCTGTCGAAGGCCACCGGCATGTCGATGTCCTACCTGAGCGAGATCGAGAAGGGCCGCAAATACCCCAAGCCCGACAAGATCCTCCACCTGTCCCAGGCCCTGGGGGTGAGCTTCGAACACCTGGTGTCCCCGAAGGTGGAGGAGAACCTGGTACCGGTTCGGGAGCTATTCAGCTCGCCGTTTCTCCAGGAGTTCCCATTCCACCTTTTCGGTCTGGGGCCGGAGTCCCTGGTGTCTCTGGTGACCGAGGTGCCGTCGAAGGCGGGTGCCCTCCTGCGCACCTTCTTCGAGATCGGCCGAACCTACGACGTGCGGGTGGAGCACTTCCTGTTCGCCGCACTACGGTCGTATCAGCAGCTGCACCAGAACTACTTCGAGCACATCGAAAGCGCCGCCGAAGCCTTCCTAAGTGGACGGGGCTGGCTCGACCGCCGCACCCTGGATAGGGACGACTTGGCGGCGATCCTCGAGGGGGAGCACGGCTACGAAGTCGATTTCGAGATCCTTGCCGAGTACCCCGAGCTGGCGGATCTGAGGTCGGCCTGGGTCGACGGTGAACCGCCGCGGGTGCTGGTGAACCCGCGCCTGCGCCGGTCCCAGCAGGCGTTCCTCCTCGGGCGGGAGCTCGGGTACCTGGAGCTCGGGCTGAAGGAGCGGTCCACCACCTCGTCCCCCATCAGGGTCCAGTCCTTCGACCAGGTCATCCACGATTTCGAGGCGGCCTACTTCTCGGGGGCGCTGCTTCTCCGCAAGGGCCTCCTGCTGGCGGACCTGGAGCGGGTCTTTACTTTGCCCCGATTTGAGCCTTCGGCGCTAACGGACCTGCTCGACGTCTACGACGTGACCCCGGAGACATTCTTCTATCGCCTGAGCCAGCTGCTTCCCCACGCCCTCGGATTCCGCCGAATGTTTTTCGTTCGCTTCAGCTACGAAGCACAAAGCGAGCGCTATCGACTGTCGAAGCTGCTGAACATGACCCGCCTGCCGGTTCCCCTCGGGGTCGAGCCTGGGGAGCACTATTGCCGCCTGTGGCCGGGGCCGCGGCTGTTGGCGGAAGAGCCGGGGGCCGAAGCGGGGGACGTCCGGGTGTCGGCTTCGCGGTCGACGTTCTTGGCGGACGGGGAGGAGTACCTGATCTTCACCTTCACGCGGCCCCTGTCCCTGGCGAAGGGTGTCCATTCGAGCGTCAGCCTAGGCTTCGCGGTCGACGACGTGCGCGGAAAGGTCGCATTCCTCGACGACCCGACCCTGACCCACAGGACCGTCGGCATCACCTGCGAGCGTTGTCCCCTCCAGGACTGCTCGGCCCGGGCGGCGCCGCCCCTGATCCACGACGGCGATGAGCGGCAGCGGCGCCGGGAGGCGGCCCTCACCGAGCTCGAGCGCCGGGTCCACTCGGATCGGACCGAGCCGTGACGCGGATCTACGTCGACGCCGACGCTTGCCCGGTGAAGCAGGAGATCTACCGGGTCGCGGATCGCCACAGCCTGCGGGTCACGCTGGTGGCGAACTCCCGGCTCACCACCCCGCTGAACGACCGCGTCGAGAGCGTGGTGGTGCGGGGGGATCTCGACGCCGCGGACGATTGGATCGCCGAACGGGCGGGTCCCGGGGACATCGTCATCACCGCCGACATCCCCCTCGCCGCCCGTTGTCTGGAGCGGGGGGCGGCCGCCCTGGCGCCCACGGGCAAAGCCTTCTCCGAGGATGGCATCGGAGACGCCCTGGCGACCCGGGAGCTCCTCGCCGACCTGCGGGAGGCCGGGGTCGTCACCGGTGGCCCCTCCGCCTTCCGCAAACAGGATCGATCCCGCTTCTTGCAGGAGCTCGAAGAACAGGTGCGACGGGCACGGCGGCTCCGGCCCACCTGAGGGGGCGTCCAGAGACTTGCGCCAGCTACCCCGGGGCATCACGGGACAAAAATGGCATATCGTCATAAGATCATCGAAGAGATCGCCCCCCAGTTCGCGGTGTTTTCCCCACCGGCCGTCGACCACCCTTTCCGAGGAGCCCCCATGACCCGTTCCACAAGTCGACCCACGATCCGCAGGTGCTGCGTTTGGCTGGCGCTATCGACGATCGTCTTTGCCGCGCCGGGCCTCGCCCAGGCCCCCTGCAATGAAGCCGACACCGTCGGCGGTGGGGCGCTGGGGAGCTCACCAGGTCCCGTGGGTGCCCCGGGAAGCCTCGGCTGGGATGTCGGTTCAGGTCAGTGCAACGGCAGCTTCACAGCATCCACCGACGGTGTATTCCCGGGTGGCGCGCTGGAGCTGGCCCTGCGGGCGGAGCAGCGGCGGAGTGGCCAGGTGCCGCGGATGCCGGTCGGCGACTACGAGGTCCAGCTCGGCAACGACACCAACGCGCCGCCGGCGTTGGACCGGGCATGGTGGAATTTCCACTTCTCCGTCGCCTACGGCGGAGCCCTCGCCGACCTCGACGCGCTGACGTTCCAGATCCGCACCGACGTCGGCGACAACCAGCCGACGGCCCCGACCCTCGACCTGCTGGGCCCCGGCGTGCTGCCGGGCCTCGACGCCCGCAACAACCAGCCGAATCCCACCTCCGGCTTCGCCGAGCTGTTCCAGGTGTCGCAGAACCCCGAGTTCGGCTGGTTCTCCCACCCCGCCGACACCGACGCCAACCCCAACGGCAACTTCAACTACGACGAGGAAGGGGCCTGGCGCATGCGCCTCACCGCGACGGAAGCAGGTACCGAGCTTGCGGCGGAGATGTGCGTCCACACCCCGAACGCGGCGTGCCTCTATCCGGTGGTGGGGGCGGCGAAGCAGATGACGCCGCTGGATTCGGCCCTGCCGGCCACCGTCGAGATCACTTACACGCTGGAGAACTTCGGCGGCGACACTGCCCTCGGCCTCGCCGCCGTCGACGACCTGGCAGCCGTCTTCGGCACCCCCGGGGTCGACTGGACCTTCACTTCCATCGCGTCGGTCCCGGCGAGCCTGGCGAACCCGGCGTTCGATGGATCCACCGTCACGGAGCTGATCAACCAGGCCCCCGTCCAGGATCTGGGCCCAGCGGCCCTCGGTTCGGTGACGGTGGTGATCGAAATGCTGACGGTGAACGCCGCCAACCTAGACGGCGAGTTCTGCAACCAGATCACCGTCACCGGCACCGATTCCCTGGGGGCCGCGTATCAGGATCTTTCCGCCGCGGGGCTCGACCCCGACGCCAACGGGGACGCCGACCCCGCCGAGGCGGAGGAATCCTGCTTCGACCAGTCCGCGGTTCCGGTGCTGCTCCAGTCCTTCTCCGTCGACTGAGGCCGGGCTGATAGTTCGGGTCGGCCCGACGGCGAGCCGACCCGAAACCGCAATCCCTCAGGCGAGGCCCACCGCCGCCGCGTCGCGGTCCGAGAGCCAGCCGCCGTCGGCCCGTTCCCGCACCGTGTCGTCCCGCCGCCAGGAGCGCTCGCAGCGGGGGGCATCCCGCAGGTCCACCACCTCGATGGGCCCGTCCTCCACCAGCTCCACCCGCGAGACGCCGAGGATGTCGGTCAGGTCGTCGGCGAAGCGGGAGAGGACACCGTCCGGATCGGCGATCCGCAGCCCGGCGTCGCGGGGGCTCTCGACGCCGTCACCCTTGGCCGCTTCGAGGGCCTTGAGGCCGGCGTCGCGGACGGCGAGCACGTGGACCCAGCCGTCGTCGAGGACGGGGGCGTCGACGTCGGGGAACGTCCCCAGGTGGACGGAGGGGGCGTCCTCACCCACCAGGGCCCGGTGGGCCTCGTCGGCGGTGTGGGGGATCATGGGAGCCAGGAGATGGGTCAAGAGGTCCGCCACCCGGAACATGGCCACCTGGGCAGAGCGGCGGCGGGGCGAGTCCGGAGCGTCGCAGTAGAGGCGATCCTTCACCGCGTCGAGGTAGAAGGCAGACAGGGTGTCGTTGCAGAAGTCAAAAAGGAGCAGGTGGGCCTGGCGGAACTGGTAGTTCAGCAGCGCGTCCACCACCCGCGTCCTGAGGTCGGCGGCGCGGGCCAGGATCCACGCGTCCAGGGACGCCGGGGCCGGCTCCTCGACCCCTGAAGTTGGGTCGAAGTCGTCAAGGTTGGAGAGCAGGAACCTGAGGGTGTTTCGCACCTTGCGGTAGGACTCGCCGGCGAGGTCGAAGAACGACAGATCGATCTTGATGTCGTTCTCGAACGCCAGGGATCCGACCCACCAGCGCATCACGTCGGCGCCGTAGTTCTTGAGCAGATCGTCGACGTTCAGCGTATTGCCCACCGACTTGCTCATCTTGTGGCCGTTCTTGTCGACCATGAATCCGTGGGTCATCAGGGTTTTGAAGGGGCTCTGGCCGGTGACCCCGAGGGCCGGAAGCAGGGACAGCTGGAACCATCCCCTGTGCTGGTCGGACCCCTCGAGGTAGAGGTCGGTGGGGTAGCCGAGATCCCGGGCCCGCATGACGGCGTTCCAGGACGAGCCGGACTCGAGCCACACGTCGAAGATGTCGTACATCTTCTCCAGCCGTTCGAGGTCCACGTCCCCCTGCCAGTCGGGGTCCGCCGCCCGATCCCAATCCGCCAGCAGATCGGCGGCGGAGCGGGTGAACCAGGCGTCCGAACCCTCTCGGCCGAACACGTCGCCGACCGCCCGCACGGTGGCGGCGGTGAGCAGCACCCGGCCGTCCGCGGTCCGGAAGGCGGGGATCGGCAGACCCCAGGAGCGCTGGCGGGAAACGCACCAGTCCGGACGGGATTCCAACATCCCCCGCATGCGGTTGCGGCCCCAGTCGGGAACGAATCGAACCTGCGACTCGGTGGCCGTCAGGGCCAGCTGGCGCAGGGACTCGCCGTCCCGGCGGGTGGGGCGATCGACGGCGATGAACCACTGTTCGGTGCAGCGGAAGATCACCGGCGTCTTCGACCGCCAGTCGTGGGGGTAGGAGTGCATGAAGTCGTTGTAGTGATAGAGGTTCCCCGAGGCCCGCATCATTTCGATGATCTCGGGGTTGGCCTCCCACACGGTCTTGCCCCGCAGCGGCTCGGGCACCGTATCGTCGTAGGTGCCGTCCCCGCGGACCGGGCAGTAGATGGGGGCCCCCTCGCGGTGGCCGGTCTCGAAGTCCTCGACGCCGTGTCCCGGCGCGGTGTGCACGAGGCCGGTGCCGTCTTCGAGGGTGACGTAGTCCGCCAGCACCAGGCGTCCGGTCTCCCCTTGGGTGCCCGGTAGGGGGCGGCGGTACGCGAGGCCCGCCAGCGCCGAACCCTTGGCCTTGGCGAGCACGTCCTCGCCGTCCAGGCCCGCCACCTTCGTCACCGCCGGAAGCAACTCGCTGGCGACCACGGTGAGGCGATCCCCGAGGCGTACAAGGCTGTACTCGAAGTCTTCGTGGACCGCGATCAGCAGGTTGGCCGGCAGGGTCCACGGGGTGGTGGTCCAGATCATGAA
>JBCDIS010000087.1:0-30180 GCA_038748685.1 Acidobacteriota bacterium
GACTACCTGCGGAAGTCATGGTCGGGAGGATTTGTCGTTTCTCTTAGCGGAGGGGCCGACTCGGCAGCAGTCTCCTCCTTCGTCAAGATCATGCTCGACCTCGCCCTTCACGAACTTGGGGCGCCCCACCGGGGCAGTCCCCTCACGCCGACGGAGCAGTCCCCGGCGGTTCGCCCATCCACCTGGTTCCCTTGACAAAGAGCACTTATTAGGTCCAGTATCGCCGGAGCTTATTGAGAACGTTTCTCTTCCTGTGCGTCCGACGTCCGTTTCGACCCCCTACTCCAAAACCGGCTCCGATCGGGCCCTGACCCTGAGACGTTTCGGGAGTCGTCAGCAGGCCGTCGGCGGCGGCTGGCGGCCGCCGGGCCACCCCGGCAGCTGGCGATCTTGGTTCATCTCGGATCAGCCCCAAACTACGAGGTCTCCATGTCCACGTCCGAGCTGTCGATCCGGCCCTCCGGCGCCCATCCGCGCGGTGCCGCCGCCCTCCGCCTATCGCCGGCGATATTCATCCTTCTCGTAGGACTCGTTTCCGCGGGTCCGACCTGGGCCGAGCCGCCCCCGGCTGCCCAGGCTCCATCCACTTCCGAAGCCACTTCCCCCGAGACCGGCGGGCCGGAGGCCGAGGGCGACGAAACCGAAGGGGATGCCTTCGACGACGAGATCGTGGTCTTCGGCCAGCAAATCGACAGGTCGCTGCAGGAAACCCATGCGAGCGTCGCCCTCACCACGGGGGCCGACCTCGAAAACGACACCCAAACCGATCTCTTCGACATTTTCGAACGGGCCGCCAACGCCAGTGTCACCCAGGGTGGGTTCGGCTTCTCGATCCGCGGCATCTCGGATACCGGCGTCGCGGGGGGTGGCAGCGGCCTGCTGGTGGATGTCAACGTGGACGGCGCCTCGGCGGTCACAAGCCAGGGCATCCGGACCGGTCCCCTCAGCACGTGGGACCTGGAGCAAGTGGAGATCCACCGCGGGCCTCAATCCACCCAGCAGGGCCGTAACGCCCTAGCCGGGGCGGTTTACATCCGCAGCGTCGACCCGGGTTTCTCCCCCGAGCTCAAGACCCGCGTGGACGTCGGCGAGTACGACGAATCCCGGCTGGCGGTGGCGGCCAACGTGCCGCTGGTGGCGAATCGCCTCGCCTTCAGGCTGTCCTACGAGAACTACGAGAACGACGGGGCCTGGGTGAACCCGACCCGCGGGGAGGACGACACCGGCCAGAGTCTGCTGCGCACCACCCGCGCCAAGCTGCGGTACGTGCCGATGGACGAGCTCGACATCGTCCTCAGCCACTCGGTGACCGACAACCGCCTCGGCAACAGCCACGTGGACATCGGCGAGTGGCCCGACCGGCGGGTGAACTTCTCGAACGAGGAAAACCGGGAGGAAGGCACCACCACGTCGACGAACCTGCGGCTGACCTACACCCTGGGGGACCGCTGGACCCTGCGTTCGGAGACAACGGTCTACGAGAACGACTATCGCACCTTCCAGGACGCGGACTTCACCCCCCTAGACCTCGGCAGCGGCTTTCGGGACATCGTCGACGAGACCACCAGCCAAGATCTTCGCTTCAGCTACTCCGGCGACCGCGTTCGGGGCTCCCTCGGTTTCTTCTACACCGACATCGAAACCGACCTCGATTTCCTTGCCATCGTCCCGGCTGCTCTCTTCGGAATCCCCGCCCCCGGCACCGTCGAGATCGGCAACAACCAGGATACAAAGGTGGAGAACACAGCGGTCTACGGCGAGCTCGACTACGAGCTCTCACCCAGGCTGGTTTTGACCGCCGGCCTCCGCTTCGACAACGAAGAGCGGGAGGACGTGCTGTCCTCCAACTTCCTCGGCAACGTTTCTCCCCCTTCCTTCACAGACACCGACTACAGCGCCCTCCTCCCCAAACTCGGCCTCGTGTACCGATGGGGCGACGGGGTCTCCGCAGGCTTGACGGTGCAGCAGGGCTACCGCTCCGGCGGGGCCGGCCTCACCTTCGGTACCGGCGAGCTCTACGAATTCGACGAAGAGCTGACCACCAACTACGAGCTGTCCCTGCGCTCCGAGTCCCAGGGGGGTCGTCTGGTGGCGAACGCCAACGTCTTCTTCACCGAATGGGAGGACCAGCAGGTCTTTGTCGCCGGGCCGTCCGGGACCTTCTTCGACAGCATCGTCGAAAACGCCGGGGAGTCGGAGCTCGCCGGCGCGGAGGTCGAGCTCTCCTTCCGCCCCGCCGAATCCTTCGAGGGCTACTTTGCACTCGGCTACACCGAGACAGAGTTCCTCGAGTTCGTCTCAGGCGGAGAGGATCTCTCCGGCAACGAGTTTCCCTACGCTCCGCGGTGGACCGGCTCGATCGGAGGCACCCTGAACTTCGGCGGGGGCTTCGAGGCGCAGCTCAACGTTTCCTATACCGACGAAGCCCAGCACAGCGCCCAGAACCTGGAGGCAGAGATCTCCGACTCTTTCTTCCTCGCCGACGCCCGGTTCGGCTACCGGTGGACCGGGTGGGCAGCCTTCGTCTACGCCCGCAACCTCTTCGACGAGGATTACCTCTCCCGCCGCCGGATCGACGGCTTCAACAACGCGGGCGAGCCCAGGACCGTCGGCCTCAGCTTCTCGTATCGGCCTTTCTGATTCTCTCTAACGGAGGTACCCTCCCTCTGCTAGGGCGACATAGCCGAAAGATGCGATCCCATCGACCCACCGCCACGGAGCCAGCCATGGCCCAGCCACAACCACCGCCGCAGCAGCCCATCCCTTCGGCCTCCGCTAAAGCCGGGGGCCGAACGGCATCGCCCCCTCCGGCATCGAGGTTGAACTAGGGATGGCCGCCAAACCCTTGGGCCGCTGGCACGTCGCGTCGCGGGTTCTCGCGGCGGCGGTTCCCGGTTTCGTGTTGACGAACACCGCTTCGATCCTGCTTTCGTTCCTGCTCCCCGGCGACAAGGTCTCCGCCGTCGCCACCGCGACGGTCCTCTCCTACGCCCTGTACGGGGCCGTCATCCTATGGATCTTCAGCGTCGAGCGGCTGCGGACCATCTGGCTCGGTCTCCTCTTGGCGATCGCCGCCACCGCCGGGGGAGCCTGGATCATGTACACCCTGGAGGCCGCCCAATGATCGGTACGTTTCGGCAATCGATGGCCTGGCTCCACACGTGGGCCGGCCTCATCTTCTGCTGGATCCTGTACTTCCTCTTCGTCACCGGAACCCTCGGCTACTTCGACTCCGAGATCGACCGCTGGATGAAGCCGGAGCACACGGCGCCGCAGCACGCCTCCCTCGACCACAGCGTCGCCGTCGGAATGCAGCGGCTCGAACAGGAGGCCGTCGGCGCCGACAACTGGACGATTCGCTTCACCAACGGGCGCGAAGTCCCCCACCTCAGGGTAATTTGGCGGGGCCCGGAGCCGGAGGAGGGCGAGGAAAGGATCGCCGGAAACGAGCGGCTGGATCTGCGGACCGGCGAGCCGCTGCCGGAGGACGTCCGCGAGACCGGGGGCGGGCAGGTTCTCTACCGCATGCACTACTCGCTGCACTACCTGGATCGACAGGCGGCCTTCCGGTTCATGGGGGTGGTGGCGATGTTCATGTTCATCGGGCTCATCACCGGCATCATCACCCACAGGAAGATCTTCAAGGATCTGTTCACCTTCCACCCCGAGAGGGGCAGGCGTTCCTGGCTCGACATGCACAATCTCCTCAGCGTGTCGTCCCTGCCCTTCCAGTTGATGATCACCTACAGCGGCCTCCTGTTCACGGTCACCATTTGGATGCCGGCGATCGCCGTCGGCAGCTACGGCTTCGACCTCGAGACCGTCGCCGACGAGCTCGGCTCCCTCGCGCAGGTGCAGATTGAGCGGGAGGGGACCGAAGCCGTACTGACGGACGTCCAGCCCCTGCTCGCCGACGCCGTCGCCCTCTGGGGGGAAGACCAGGTCGACGGCCTGGACGTCAGATTCCCTGGCGACGCCAACGCCCGGGTGATCCTGTCGCGGAGCCCCGGGGTCGGGGTGGTCGGACAGCAGCGGGTCTACGACGGCGTGAGCGGCGAGTACCTGGAGACCATCGACCCCACCACGCGGGCCCCCATCGCCGTCGCCTCGGTGATGATCGGGCTCCACGAAGGCCTGTTCGCCGGGCCGCTCCTCCGCTGGCTCTACTTCATTTCCGGCCTGCTCGGCGCCGGCATGGTGGCCACCGGAGCCATCTACTGGACCGCCAAGCGCAAGAAGAAAGCCCTGCCCTACGAGGCCCAGAGCCGGAGCTACCGCTTCGTCGAGAGCCTCAACGTCGGCACGATCCTAGGCCTGCCGATCGGAATCGCAGCCTACTTCTGGGCCAACCGGCTGCTGCCCCTGGGGATGGAGGGGCGGGCCGATTGGGAGATCCACTGCCTCTTCCTAGCCTGGGCCCTGTGCCTGCTCTACCCTCTGACCCGCCCCTCCAGGGTCGCCTGGAGAGAGCTCGCCTGGCTCGCCGCCTTCGCCTTCGGTGCCCTTCCGATCGTCAACGCGGCGACGACGGACGCCCACATGGTGAACAGTCTGCGCAGCGGAGACTGGGTCCTGGCGGCGTTCGACGGAACGGCCCTAGCCTTCGGGCTCATCTTCGCCGGGCTCGCCGCCGAGCTCGGGCGCCGGCGGGCGAAGGCCGAGCGCGCCGCCGTGCAAACGCCGAGGGCGGTGGGGGTGCCATGATCGTCTTCGCCCTGACGACCCTCGGGGCCGTTTCCCTGAGCCTGTCCATGCGGCAGCATTGGAAGCAGGTCCTACCCCGGCATACCTTCTCGCGATCGAGATCCATCACGCTGCGGTGCCTCGGCTTCCTCCTCCTTCTCATCGCGGGAGTCCTGGCCAGCAGGGACCACGGCGTCATCATCGGGATCACGCTCTCCCTCGGGCTCCTGAACCTCGCCGTGATCGGAATCGCGCTCCTCCTGCCATACCTTAGGCGCGGCTGAGACACGAGCCCCGCCGACGGCCGTCGGGACATACCGAAGAATCCGCGCCTAGGGCGCCCAAGCCCCCTGGAAACCGGTCGTCCTAAACCGAGGCGGCCGCCTCCACCAGCGCTTCGATTTCGCCGCGGCTGGGACGGGAGGCATCCCGCAGTCGGCCCACTTCGGCTCGAAGCCGGCTTGGAAACGCCTCACGGATCAGCCTTTCTCCGTCGACGGTGCCCCTCTCTTCCACAAAGGCGCGGGCGAGGAGATCCGCGCACCTGAGGGCCGGCGACGTCTTCCGACTCCGATTGGATAGCCGGTGGATCACCTCCACTCGGGACTCAGCGCGGCCGACCGCCTCGACGATGTCATTCCAAGTCGACGGTGGCAGCTGATTGATCGCCTGCCACACCCCCTCATGCCACAGAACCCGCAGCCGCTCTTGCTGGCTTGAATAGGGAAGCCGCGGACGGCCTATCCCTTCGAGATAGGCGGTGGGGTCGAGAAAGTAGGGGCCTAGGCAGAAGAGCGCACCCCCCGAAGCCAGAGCGTCCTCGATCACGGCGGCCCCGACGACCCCCGCGTCGGTCGCCTCCGCTAGGCGATCGAAAAAATCCAGCGGCGCGCTGGTACCGCCGCCAAAGGCATTGCCCCCCGGCGCGATCACCCGGGCGACGCTCGGTCTCGATTCCGTCCGGTGGATGAGGGCGTAAAGGGATCGGGCGAGCACAAACGTCCTGAAGCCCGGACGGGTTGAAACCTCCAGAATCGCGGCCCCGGACTCAGGGGATCTCGGTCTTGGCATCAAGGTGGTGCGACCAGGCGTCAAATGCGGGGATGAAATGGCGGACGGTGGGCTCCGGCCCGCCGCCCGCCGACGGAGGCGAAGCCTCCGATTCCGACGATTCAGGGATAGGTGCTTCCGTTGCCCTCGGTGGTCGTACCGGCCTTCACAGCCGTTTTCACCGCCAAGGCCAGCCGGTCGCGGCGGGTACCCGGTTCCTGTGTCGTCTCGTGTTCCTGGGCATTCAGGAGGGGAGTGTGCTGTTCCATCGGACTCTCCTTAGGTCAGTGTCCGCCACCGCCGTCCACGGAACGACGGGCGGACGGGGGTTTCGCCATCGACGTCGATGGCCTCGCGACGGGACTCCCCGCGGTAACGGTCGCCCGCCCCCTTAGGAAATCCCTTGCTCAGCAGGGCGGCGCACAGCGAGAAATATGCTCATATCCACAAGCATCAACCGGCAGCGGACCGGGCCGAGTCGACGCCGCCCCGGGCGGCAGGCTGTTCGACCGGCCCGAGAACGTCAGGGAAGAACGCCCGCCGGTCGACCCATGGATTCGGCAGCCCGACGGGGCCTACCGCTCCGCTTCGGCGGCGTACTCCTTGAAGCAGTCGGGGCAGATCCCGTGACTGAACTGGGCCTCGGAATGGCTGTCGATGTAGGTCTCGAGCTCCGACCAGTCCCCGTCTTCGTCGCGGATCTTCTTGCACGACGCACAGATCGGCAGGAGACCCTCGAGGATCTTGATCTGGGAGATCTTCTCATCCACCGAACGTTCCAGCGCCAGGCTCTGGGCCTCGAGGCGATCCCGCTCCCGGGCCAGGTGGCGGAACCGCCACAGGGAGACCAGGTACGTCATGCCGATCATCAGAGCGACGTAGGAGGAGTAGGCCAAGCCGGAGCGGTACCAGGGCGGCCGAATCTCAAAGGCGAAGCTCGCCTCTCGGCCCTCCAGGCCGCGGGAGTTCTTGCTGAGCACCCGAAAACGGTAGGAGCCTTCCGGGAGGTTCGTGTACTCCTTCTGGGTGCTCGAAGACCAGGGGGAAAGCTCCGGGTCGTACCCCACCAGCTGGTACCGGAAACGATGGTTGGTGGGATCTTCGAAGGAGGGCGCGGAGAACTCGAAGAGGACATCGTTCTTCTCGTGGGGGAGCGGATCGATCTCTCCCTCCTGGACGCCGCACATTCCGCTGGACAGGGTTTCCCCGTTGGCCAGGGCGACCTTGCGAATCAAGGTGTCGAAGCCGACCTCGTCGCCCTTCTCCCCTTGGGTTTCCAGGCGGTAGAGGCCTTCCGACCCACCCAACCAGCCGACGCCGTCGGCTTCCGGCAGAAGGGCGTTCCAACTCCCCAAGGGAAGGTGGTTGAAGATGTCCGTCTCCACCCGAAAGGTGCCGTCCCCCCCGTTCAGGGCCAACATCGGAACCGAGAAATCCTCCCCGACGACCCACAGGTTCCCAGCAACGTCCTGGGCCAGCCTGGTGATGGGACGGTCCCGGTGGTCCTCGCCGAGCCAGGGGCTCGGTACGAATCGATCCCGATCCCGATCGAGGCGGTAGAGGCCCGCCTGGGTTCCCGCCAGGATCTCGTCCCCGTACCTCAGGAGCTTGACGCTCTTGAGATTGGGTAGACCCTGTTCGAGGCCAAAGGGGGTCACCCCCTGGACCTCCAGATCCTCCCCCGGCTCGAACGAGACCCGAACCAGGCCATCGTAGTGGGTCCCCACCCAGAGTCGACCGTCCGGATCTTCCGCCAGACTCCGCACCTCCCGTTCGACCCCCGTTACCTTGAACGGTTCTTGCCACTCCCCGTCTTCGAGGCGCAGGGTGGACAGTCCCCGATGGCTACCGACGAACATCAAGCCGGGGTCTCGCAGGGACCTGAGGAGGGCAAACGCATTCAGGGTCAGCATCAAAGGCTCGGCCCGGTCCCCGTCGATCTCGAACACGCTGGAGACCGTGCCCACGAGGAGTCGCTCCTGACCCGCTGGGTCGACGAACGACAGCAGGCTCCAACAGGGCCTCTTGATGCCCAATGGCACGAAACGCCGGTTCTCCAGCCGGCTCAAGCCGGAATTGCTGCAGGCGTAGACGACTCCCCGGTGCCGGACCAGCCCCTCGAGGGTGGCCTCGATCCCCGAAGACTCGCCGAAGGAGGTCAGTGAGGAGCCCACCTGGACCCTGGCGAGGCCGCGGTTGAGCCCCAGCCACAGGCCCCCCTGACGATCGACGAAGGTCGTCCAGACGGAGCTGTCCTCGAGGCCCCGGGAACGATCGAGGTAGTGCAGCTCGGTGCCTTCGGGGGTCAGGATCACAAGGCCGTTCGCCACGGTGCCCAAGGCGAAAGAACCGTCCGGCAGGAGGGAGCCGGCGTAGATGCCGCTCTCCTTCAGCTTGTCTTCCACCCCGGTCGCGACGGGTACGAGCCTGCTGCCCGAGGGGGCCCCCGGCGTCAGCTTGTAGACCTTGCCTTCGATCGTCCCCACGAGGAAACGCTCGCCGTCTTCGGAGAGCAGCACCGTCACCGCCCGACTCTCCGCGAGGCCCTCCCCCCCGGGCACGTCCTCGACCCTGTCCCCCACCACCCTCTGGAGCCCCCGCTCCGGATCGCTGAAGTACAGCCTGCCCCGGGCGAGGAGGGTGCCGTAGTTGCTGTTGACTTCGATGGCGGTAAATGCGTCTTCGTGGTAGCGAAGCAGTCGGTCGCGGACGAAAAAGTAAACGCCGTCGTCGGTGGCGTGGGTACGCCAGACATCGTTGAACTCCCGGAGCTCTTCTGGAACCTTCTCGACCAGGGATACATAGGAGAGGGCCCCGCGGGGGTCCCGCGCGAGGTAGCCGAGCTCGCTGACCGCGCCGACGTAGAGGGTCCCGTCCGCCGCGACGGAAAGGGAGCGGACAATGGAGTCATTGGCCACGGGGATCGTGCGCCAACCGGCTCCGTCGAACTCGAGCACACCTTCGACGTTGCCGAAGTACATGACGCCCCGCGAATCCTGGGCCACCGCCCAATTTTGCGGGTGGGACCGATATTCATGGTGACTGTAATTCGTCACCAGAGGCCCGCCGATCTCCGACCCGGGCAGCGCCACGGCCCATAGAAGCCCAAGCCCCAGGAGGACGACGGGGGCGACCGAGCAAGGCTTTGCTCCGGCATCCCCGTTCACCGCGCCGTCGCCTCCCATCAACGCCTTTGGTCGCTCATCGAAATCGTTCCGTTCCAGGGCTGGTCGGCCGTGGGCACCCCCACCCGGACCCTTCGAAGTACCCGGAACTTTAGCAGACCGCAAACCGGTGACTCGGCCCCGCGCTTCGAAGCCCACCGCCGGGTCGTCCGCAGAAAATTCGCCGCCGCCGGGAAATTTCTCCGGGAAGGTCGCTGGAGTGGGTCAGCACCCCGTTCGACGACTTTCCCGTCGGCTCCGACCCCGCCTCCGTGGGGTCGGCCGTTGGCCCAACCGGGAGCGATGCTCCCCCGGAGAAGACCCAAATGATCGATCCCTTGTCATGGCTCAAGCTCGTCTCTCCCCTACGAATCCTGACCCTGGCGGGCCTCCTCTCGGGGGGCCTCGGCACCACGGCCGGGGCCGGGGAAATCCCCTTCGCACCGGCTCAGACCATCGACGGGGGCTTCGACGGCGCCATCTCCGTGGCGGCCGGCGATCTCGACGGGGACGGCATTCCGGAACTGGTGGGGGCCGCGGGCCTCGACGGAGACATTTCCTTCTGGAGAAATACCGCCGGAGACGGCTCCACCTGGACGGAGACCCTCGTCGACGGAAGTTTTCCCGGAGTCAAGTCCGTGGCCCTGGCGAACCTCGACTCGCGCACCGGCGGCAGTATCGACATTCTGGCGGTCTCCAGCGACACCATCCGGATCTGGAGGAACACGTCGAACGACGGATCCGCCTGGATGACGAGGGACGTCAGCACCGCCGCCACCTTCCCCGGTCCCGCCGACGCCGTGCCGGCGGACATCGATGGCACGGGGGGCCTCGACGTGGTGGGGGTCTCGGCGGCGGGGGTCTCCTGGTGGTTCAACCGCTTCGCCATCGGCCAAATCTGGGACAAGAACGACATCGACGTCACCGGAGGCATGCCCTCCTCGGTGGCCGCGGCGGACCTGGACGGCGACGGAGACACCGACGTCATCGTCACCTTCTACGACGGCGACGAGGTCGCCTGGTACGAGAACACGGCGGGGAACGGAACCGCTTGGACACGCCGGTCGGTGGCGACCCTCTTCGACGGCGCCCAGTCGGTCACCGCGGCGGACCTCGACGGCGACGGAGACCTCGACCTGGCGGGCGCCGCTCTGATCGGCAACGAAGTGGCCTGGTGGGAGAACACCCTGGGGGACGGCACCGCCTGGACGCAGCAGGTGATCGACTCCACCGTCGACGACGCGTCGTCCGTCGAAGCGCGGGACATGGACGGCGACGGGGACCTCGACCTGCTCGGCGCAGCCTCGGCCTTCGGTGAAATCCAGTGGTTCGACAACATCGCCGGTGACGGCACAGCCTGGGTCACCCGCGACCTCCCGGGGACCTTCTTCGGCGCCGCGGACGCCATCGCCCTGGACGTCGACGACGACGGGGACCAGGATGTGGTGGGCGCGGCCCTCGGGGCGGACGAGATCGCCTGGTGGGAGAACACGTCCATCCACCGCAGCGCCGCCTACCCCGTGGGATCCCCGATCGCGTCCTCCCTCGGCAACGTCCGCTCGGTCCACGAGGCGGACGTCGACGGCGACGGCGACCGGGATCTCCTCGTCGCCATCGAGGACGCCGGCGAGGTCTTGTGGTGGGAGAACGGGGCGGGGGACGGCAGCGTGTGGACCGAACACACCATCGACGCCGCCTACGCCGGTGCCAGCGGGGTCTACGCCGGGGACCTCGACGGCGACGGCGACCTCGACGTCTACGCCACCTCCGCGACCCAGAACAACGGTGTCTGGTGGGAGAACCTCGCCGGTGACGGATCGTCCTGGGGGGCTCGGTTCCAGATCTTCTCAGGCCAGTTCAGACCCTCGAACCCGCAGATCGTCGACATCGACGCCGACGGCACCCTCGACGTCATGGCCGTCATGACCGACTTGTTCCGCATCACGTTCTGGCGCAACCTCGACGGCGACGGCACGAATTGGTTCCAAAGCATCGCCCAGGGCAACTACCGCGAAGCCCGTTCCGCACACGCGACGGACATCGACGGCGACGGCGACGCGGACATCGCGACGGCGGCGTCGTTCTTCAATACCGTGTCGTTCGTGCGCAACGGCCTGTCCCTGGGGTACCAGGTCAACATCGTCGACGACACCTTCACCGACGCCTTCTCCACCTTCGCCGCCGACCTCGACGACGACGGGGACGTCGACATTCTGGCCGCCGGCCGGTCCACCGGCGACATCGCCTGGTGGGAGAACACCACCGGCAACGGCGACTTCGGCCCCCGCATCACCCTGGCGACGGGGTTCGTCGGGGTCACCCGGGTCGCGGCCGCCGACCTCGACGGTGACGGGGACAACGACGTCTACGGCACGTCGAGCGCAGGGAACCAGCTGGTCTGGTGGGAAAACGTCGGAGATGGATCGGCGTGGACCCAGCGCACGGTGGACGACGCCCTTTCCCTCGCCGCGCCGGTCATCGCCGCCGACCCCGACGGTGACGGCAAGCTGGACCTGGTGGCGGCGGGGGGCGGCGGCGATCTGGGCTGGTGGCGGAACCTGGGTGGCGAATTCGCCCTGCCCACCGCCGACGTGGCGCAGCCCCTCGTCGCAGACGGCAGCTCGACCGCGGTGCTGCGGTTGGATGCCGCCCACCGCGGCCGGGCCGGCGACTCGGCGGTGGAGCTTGCGACCGTCGAGATCCTGCTCGAAAGCACCCCCGGAACGCCGATGACCGACGCCGAGGCCGGCGCCCTCCTCGACCGGCTCTCGCTCTATGCCGACGACGGCTCCGGAGAGTTCGAACCGAGGAACGACACGGAGATCGCCTCCCAGACCAGCTTCACCCTCGACGCCGGAGCCTTGACGCTGACCATCGCCGACGACCAGGCGCTGGCCCAGGTGGCCTTCGGCGCCCCGCGCTCCTTCTTCGTCGTTCCCACCTTCGAAGTCGCGGCGTCGGCGACAATGCTCGACGGGTTCCGCTTCACCCATTTGACCCAATCACAAATGGTCGGAGCGTCGAGCTCGGGGGAAGATGCGGCCAACGACCTGCCCTTGACCCTGGAGTTCTCGGCCAACGTGTCCAGCGGGCCGATCGGCTTCAACGCCGCCCCCGTGGCCCAGGACGACGCCGTCCTGCTGCTCGAAGACCAAGTCGCCGCCGGCAACGTGCTGGACGGCACCGCCGGCGGCCTCGACACAGATCCCAACGGCACCGCCCTCGAGGCGATCCTGGTCACCCCGCCCAGCCAGGGTGTCTTGTTGACGGGCCTCGCCGCCGACGGTGGCTTCCAATACGAACCCAACGGGAACTTCGTCGGCGTGGACAGCTTCACCTACCGCGCCGACGACGGCCTGGCGTCGAGCAACCTCGCCACGGTGACCCTGACCGTCGCCGCGGTGAACGATCCGCCGTCCTTCAGCATCACCCCCCAGCACCTCTCCAGCGAAGACGCCGCGCCGCAGACGGTGCCGGCCTTCGCCTTTGGGATCGCCCCGGGGCCGGCGGACGAGGGCGGGCAGGCCGTGACCTTCACGATCACCGGTTTCTCGGACTCCAGCCTCTTCGCCACCCTGCCGGCGATCGCCCCCGACGGCACCCTGACCTACGAGGCCGCCGGGGACGCCGTGGGGACGTCGACCATGACCGTGCGCCTCACCGACGACGGCGGGACCGCCAACGGCGGCGTCGACCAAAGCGCCGAGCAGAGCTTCGACATTGTGATCCAGGGGGTGAACGATGCCCCCTCGTTCACCCTGCCCCTCGGGGAGTCGAGGACGAGCGAAGACGGCGGGGCACAGTCCCTGTCCGGCTTCGCTACCGAGATCCTGGCCGGACCTGAGGACGAGACGGGGCAGACCCTGACCTTCTCGGTGACAGGAAACACCAACCCCGCCCTCTTCGCCGTCCCCCCCGCGCTGGCCCCCGACGGCACCCTCACCTATACCTCCGCCGTCGACGGCAACGGCGCGGCGACGATCACCGTCCTCTTGATGGACGACGGTGGCACCGCCGGCGGCGGCGTCGACCAGAGCGGACCGCAGAGTTTCGACATCGTGGTCGAGCCCGTCAACGACCCGCCCAGCTTCACGTTGACGTCCCTCACCCCGTCCCTGGAGGACGGCGGTCCGCGGACCGTCCCAGGGTTTGCTTCTTCGATCCTTCCGGGCCCCTCCGACGAGTCCGGCCAGGGCGTCCAATTCCTCGTCACCGACAACTCGAATCCGGATCTCTTCGCGGTACCGCCCTCGCTGTCCGCCGACGGAACGCTGACCTACGCTTCGGCCCCGGACGCCAACGGCACCGCTTCGGTGACGGTGGTCTTGATGGACGACGGCGGCACCGCCGGCGGCGGCGGCGACCAGAGTGCCGAGCAGAGCTTCGACATCGAGGTCACCCCCGTCAACGACCCACCGAGCTTCGCGGTGCCGAGCACCTCCGAGGTGGAGGCCACCCCAACGCCCCAGACCGTGGTGGGTTTTGCGACGCAGATCAGCGCCGGGCCGGCGGACGAGAGCGGCCAGGCCCTCCAATTCCAGATCCTCGGGAACTCCGACCCGGAGCTCTTCGCCGCCGGGCCTGAGCTGGCGGCGGACGGCACTTTGACCTTCACCCTCGTAGCCGGCGCCAGCGACGTGTCGGCGACAGTGGACACGGCCTTGATGGACGACGGCGGCACCGACTTCGGGGGTGTGGATACCAGCGGCGTCTTGGCCTTCGAGCTCATCGTTCCCGACGCCGTCGCGCCGCGGGTCGCTTCGGTCACGACGCCGACGGGCCCCTTGGAGACCTGCACCGAGGTCCGCCGGTCCTTCCTGGAGCTCGGCGTCTCCTTCAGCGAAACCATGGCCTTCGACGACGATCCCTCGGAGCCCGCCAGCGTCCTCAATCCCGAGAACTACCGGCTGATTGCCAGCGGGCCGGACCGGGACGTGACCACGTCGTCCTGCGGACCGCTGGACGGCGACGACCTGCGGATCGTCCCCGCCTCGGTGACGCAGGAACCCATGAGGACCGACGGGGTCGTCGTCGAGCTGCCGGCGACCCCGGGCGACGGACTCTACAAGCTCCTGGTGTGCGACACCCTGGAGGACGCCGCCGGCAACCCGCTGGCCGAAACCTTCCAGGCGGCCTTCCGGGTCAGCTCGGAGAATCTCTTCGCGGGGGGTCAGGTGGACTGCGACCTGGGGGACTGGCAGATCGCCGCCGGCGTCGAAGAAGCCGCCGGCCTTGATGAAGGGGGCGGAGAGGTGCTCTACAGCCCAGAAGACGTGGACAACGCCGGTCTCTCCGGCTCCATCCGCGTCGTCACCCTGCAGAACACGGACTTCGCGATCGGCCAGTGCCTCGACATCGTCGGCTCCTCCTACGACCTGGAGGCGCGGGTGCGGGTCGAAGGGCTGTCGGGGACGGAGGTGGCTGTGGACCTCGCTTGCCAGCGCTTTCCACAGCCGGATTGCACCGGTGCCGCCCTGGGGGAGAGCTCCAGCCGCTTCGTGCTGACACCCACCGACGGCGCCTGGCAGCTCCTCGAACACGTGGCCGAGGGCGCCACGTCGGCCATCTGCGGCGTGGACCTCCACCTCACGGCGGGGGCCGGCTTCGAGGCCTTTGTCGACGGGCTCTCGGCGACGTCGAGGCTCTTCTCCGACGGCTTCGAATCCGGCGACACCGACGCCTGGTCCCAGGTCCGCCCCTGACCCGACGTCCCATTCCAGGGGGCGGATTTCGGGCTCCTTGACCAAGACCCCTGGACGGTTCCACCGCGCCGCGGCTTCGGCCGTCGCGCGGTGGCCCGTCCGGGGGCCGGAGGCGAAGGCGTTGGTATAGTTTTCGCCGCCATGTCGCCGCCGGACACCGAGTTCACGCGCCTGCTGATCGCCTGGAGAGCCGGAGATCAGGGGGCCCTGGAGCAGCTCACCGAGATCGCCTACCAGGAGCTGCGCAGCCTCGCCGTCGCCCGCCTACGCCGGGAACGGAGCGGCGGCGCACTGCAGCCCACCGAGCTGATCAACGAGATGTTCCTGAGGCTGCTCTCGGCGGATGTGGAGTGGAGCAATCGCTCCCACTTCTACACCCTCGCCGCGACCACCATGAGGAGGGTCCTGGTGGACCAGGCCCGGGCCCGTCAGCGGCAGAAGCGAGGTAGCGACCCCTTGAAGATCACCCTGGAAGACTGGCACCGCCGGTCCCCCTCCCGCCCGGACACCGCGGTGGACATGCTGGCCCTGGACCAGGCCCTCCAAGCCCTGGAGCGCCTCGACCCCGGCCAGGCCGGCATCGTCGAGCTCTACTTTTTCGGCGGCCTGACGTTCGAAGAGATCGCCAAGGCCAAAGGCCGCTCCCGCTCGGCGGTACACCGCCTCGTGCGCTCCGGCCAGGCCTGGCTGTTCCACCGGTTGCAGTCGAATCCCCCGGAGCATCCGGCATGACCGGTGACCGCGAGCGGTGGCTTCGCGTCCGCGGGATCTTCGACCACGCCTCCGAGCTGGATCCCGCGGAGCTGGGGCCGTACCTCGATCGGACCTGCGGCGACGACCTTCCCCTGCTGCAGGAGGTGGAGGCCCTCCTGGAGGCCGACCGCGCCGGGGCCGACGGCCTGAGGCCCGACATCGCCGCCGCCACCGAAGCGTTGATCCTGCCCGGGCTCGGCCCCAGGGACAGCGTCGGCCCGTATCGCATTGTTCGGGAGCTCGGACGGGGCGGGATGGGCGTCGTCTTCGCCGCCGTGCGGGACGACGGCGAGTACCGGCAGCAGGTGGCCCTCAAGATCATGTCGCTGCTCCTGGCCACGGACGTCGCCGTCGAGCGCTTCTACAACGAACGGCAGATCCTCGCCGACCTCGAACATCCGGCGATCGCCCGTCTGCTGGACGGCGGCACGACGGAGGACGGCGCCCCCTACCTGGTGATGGAGCAGGTGGACGGGGTTCCCATCGACGTCCACTGCCGGCGCCGGGGCTTGGGCCTGGAAGGACGGCTGGAGCTGATCATCCAGGTCTGCCGGGCGGTCTCCCACGCCCACGGCCGGCTGGTGGTCCACCGCGACCTCAAGCCGGCGAACATCCTGATCACCAACGACGGCGAGCCCAAGCTTCTGGACTTCGGCATCGCCAAGATCCTGGACGGCGAGCAGGCTGCCGCCATGACCCGCACCGGCTCCCTGCCTTTGACGCCGCGCTACGCCAGCCCGGAGCAGATCACCGCCGAACCCATCACCGTCGCCACCGACATCTACAGCCTGGGGATCGTGCTCTACGAGCTGCTCACGGGGGTCTCCCCCTACGGCGAGCTGGGCCAGAGCTCCCCCGGCCGGCTGGCGAGGGCGATCTCCGAGATGGATCCCATCCGCCTCAGCGCGGCGGCGCGGCGGGGGCCGCGGGACGCCGAGACCCCTCCGCCGGTGCCCCCACGCCGTCTGGAGGGGGAGCTGGACGCCATTGTCGGCACCGCACTGCGCAAAGAGCCGGCTCGGCGCTACGCCTCCGTCGATCACTTCGCCGCCGACCTACGTCGCTTCCTCGACGGCCTGCCGGTCACCGCCGTGCCCGACAGCCTGGCGTACCGGAGCCACAAGTGGCTGCGGCGTAACGCCGTGCCGGCGGCCCTCGCCGCCCTGGTGGTGATCGCCCTGGTGGCCGGCCTGGTGGCCCGCACGGTGGAGGCCAGGCGCGCCGAGCAGGAGAAGGAGCGGGCCAATCTGGAGGCGGCGGTCTCCGAGCAGGTTGCGGCCTTCCTCGAGACCGTCTTCGACTCGGCGGCCCCCTTCGGCGCCGAGAACCGCGACGTCACCGCCCGGGAGCTCTTGGACGCCGCCACAGGCCGCGTCGACCAGCTTGAAGAGCAGCCGCTGGTCCAGGCCCGGGTGCTGAAGACCATGGGCCGCGCCTACAAGGAGCTGGCGCTTTTCGACGAGGCGGAAGGCCTTCTGAGGCGCTCCGTGGAAGCCCTCGACGGAGCCCCCGGGGCTACGCCGGAGCACTACTTTCTGATCCACCACACCTTCGGCAACCTGCTCAAGGAGCGGCAGCGGCCGGCGGAGGCGGAATCCCACTTCCGTAAGGCCCTGGAGCACGTCGGGAGCACCCCTCGGCGAGGGGGGCCGGATCACATCCAGGCCCTACACCAGCTGGGGTTGATGCTCAGCCACCAGAGGAAGCTGGACGCCGCCGAGGAGATCCTGCTCCAGGCCGTCGCCATGGCCCAGGCCCAGCCGACCCCCGACCTCCGTTCCCAGCTCACCATCAATTTCATCCTCGGCAGCCTCTACGCCGACAAGGGGGACCTCGAGCGTTCCCATGAGGTCACCAAGGAGGGTCTCAGGCTGGCCCGCGAGGTCTCGGGGCCGAAACACCAGGCGACGGTGGTGGGCCTGATCAACGCGGGCCAGGGCCTGATCGAGCTCGGACGCCCGGACGAGGCGGAGCCCTACGCCACGGAGGCTCTGGAGAGTGCCCTGTCGTTCCTCCCCGAGGTCCACCCCCTCGTCGCCGCCGCCCAGCGCAACCTCGGCGCCCTCCGCGCCCGCCAGGGCCGCCTCGACGAGGCGGAAACCGTCCTGCAACAGGCCCTGCGGAGCCACATCAAGCTTTACGGCGAGGAGCAGTTCCTCACCCAGCTGGTGCAGAGCAACCTGGCCCTGGTCCGTCTACGGCGGGGACGCCTGGACGAGGCCGACACCCTGTTCGCCAAGGCCCTCGTCGCCATCGAGCCGGACTTCGGCGCCGAGCACCACGTGGTGGCCGAGATCCTCCATTTCCAGGGGGAGCTACGGGCCCTCCGGGGGAGAACGGCCGAGGCCCGCGGGCTGTTCGAGCGATCCCTGCGCATCCGGGAGAAAGTCTTCGGGCCCAACGGGACCCTCACGGAAGCAACCCGCACGGCCCTCGACGGGCTGGGCCCCGATGATGTGGCCACCCCCGACGCCGGGTGATCCCGCCCTTCGATCAGGTGGAGGACGCCCCCAGCTCCCGACCCAGGAACGCCTTGGCGGAGCGCAGCTCCCGGTGCACCGTGGCCTCCGAAAGCTCGAACACCTCGGCGAGCTCGCTGTAGGTCAGGCCGCCGAAGTAGTGGCCCTGGAGCAGCTCCCCCTTGCGGGGGTCGAGCTCCGTGAGGGCTTCGAGGGCGGCGTCGAGGTCGAGCAGGTCCGTCGCCTCGGGCGACGCCAGGTCGGGGTCGAGGGTGGTTTGGATCCGCGCTCCGCCGCGCTTCTCGCGCCCCCGGGCCCTGGCGTGCTCCACCAGAATCCGCCGCATGGTGCGGGAGGCCATGTTCAGGAAATGGGCCCGATCCCGCCAGTCGAGGTCCAGGCCCAGCAGCCTGGGGTAGGCCTGGTGGAGGAGATCAGTGGGGTCGAGGGTGTGCCCGGAACGCTCACCGTGCATGTGGGCCTGGGCGATGCGCCTCAGCTCCCCATAAACCAAGGGCATCAATCGATGGAGGGCCTCTTCCGAACCGCGGCGCCAGGCGAAGAGTAGGTCGGTGATGTCGGTCGATCCAGGAGTCTCGGCCGAGGGTTTCGCCTGTTGGTCTTTCGGTCTCATTGGGCCTGGGCTTGGGAGGGGCGAGGGTATCATCCCGATCTGGACCCGTCGCCGGATGGTCTTTCGGTGGGCGGAGCACGGGGGGCCGGACCTTGGTCGACGAAGGGAGCTCGAAGCGGGAGCGCTGGCGGCGGATCGACAAAGCCTTCCAGGCCGCCGTCGAGCTGAGCGGCGCCACCCTCGAAGCGCACCTCGCAGAGCTCGGGGAGTCCGACGTCGGGCTGGCCGCCGAGGTGAGGGCCATGCTGGCGGTCGAAACGGGCCTCGTCGGCAGGGTGGTGGCCCGGGCCGCCGACGCCCTGGCTCGGGATTCGGCCGACCCTCATGAGAGCCAGCGGGTTCCGTCCCTGCGCTTCGGCCCCTACCGAGCGATTCGGCCCCTGGGCCAAGGGGGCATGGGCGCGGTCTACCTCGGGGAGCGCGCCGACGACGACTTCGAGCAGCAGGTGGCGTTGAAGGTGGTTCGCCACTCCCGGATCTCCGAAGGGGCCCAGCTGCGCTTCCGGGACGAGAGACGCATCCTGGCCGGGCTGCGGCACGAGCACATCGCTGGTCTGATCGACGGCGGCGTGGCGGACGACGGATTCACCCTCTGGCTCGCCATGGAGTACGTCGAAGGGCAGTCTCTCCTCGAAGCCCTTGGGGACGCTCCCCTCCACCGTCGCCTACGGGGCTTCCTCGATATCTGCGAGGCGGTTCAGTACGCCCATTCCAACCTGGTGGTCCACCGGGATCTGAAGCCCTCCAACATCCTCGTGGACCAGGACGGAAGGGCCAAGCTGCTGGATTTCGGCATCGCCACGGTGCTCCCCCTGGATGCGGCGGAGCCGGACCGAGGCGGCGCCCCCGAGGCCATGACCCCCGCCTACGCCGCCCCCGAGCAGCTGAGGGGGTCGGCGGTCACCACCGCCACCGACATCTACACCCTCGGCGTGCTGCTCTATGAGCTGCTCACCGGCCGCCACCCCTTCGAAGCCGAACGCCGCGCCGGCAACCTGCAGGAGGCCATCCTCCACACGGCGCCGACGCCCCCCAGCCGGGCCGCGACGCGGGGGTCGACCCATCACCCGGCCCCCCCGGGCCTGCCGGAGGACCTCGATCAACTGTGCCTAAAGGCCCTCCGCAAGGATCCGCAGGATCGCTACGGAACCGCGGCGGAGCTGGCGGACGACATCCACCGCTTCCTGGAGCATCGGCCCGTGCTGGCGGCGCCCCAGGTGCCGAGCTACCGGCTGCGGAAGTGGCTCCGCCGTCATCGATCCCAGGCCCTGATCGCCGCCGTCGGCTCCTCGGCAATCCTGGTACTGACCGTCGTCTACGGTCTCCGCCTGGCCGAGGAGCGGGACCTGGCCCGGGCCGAATCCCGCAAAGCCACCCACGTCGCCACGTTTCTCACCGAGCTGTTCACCGCCAGTGATCCGAGCGACGTGGACTCCGCGGGACTGACCGCCAGGGAGCTCTTGGACCGGGGTGCCCAGCGTATCGAGCGGGACCTGGCGGACGAGCCCGGGCTGCGGGCGGACCTCTTGCAGGTCCTTGGGGACGTCCACAAGCGGCTGGGCCTCTACGACCGTGCGCTGGAGCTGCTGGAAGCCGCGGCCGCGGACCACCGCAACCTTGGGGCCCCTCGGGCTGAGGACCATGCCCTCACCCTCATGCGGATCGGTGAGGTTCACCTCTACGGGTACCGCTTCGAAGCCGCCGAGGAGGCTCTGTCAGCGGCCCTCGGGGAGCAAAGGCGGCTCCTCGAAACCCCCTCCGCCGCCGTGGCCGACACCCTGGACCTCCTCGGCCGACTTGAACGCCTGCGCCGACGCCACTCCGAGGCCGAAGTCCTCTTGCTGGAAGCCCTCGACATCCGCCGCGAGCTTTTCGGCGGGGATTCCCTACCCGTCTCCGAAAGCCTGCAAAGCTTGGCCCTGCTGCGCCACAGCGAGGGCCGGCCGGAAGACGCCATCGAGCTAGTCCGGGAAGCCCTCGACATCCGCCGGCGGCACCTCGGGGAGGAGCACCCGGAGACGGTGGAGCTCCTACAAAACTTGGGTTCTTCCCTGCAGCGGGTCGGTGAGACCGAAGCGGCCCTCGGCATCCTGGAACAGGCCCTGGAGGGGACCCGGGCGGCCTACGGGGACGACCACCAGAACGTCGGCTGGACCCTCAGCAGCATCGCCTATTCCCTTCAGCAGCTGGGCCGCTTGGACGAGGCCGTGGACCACGACCGGCGGGCGGTCGCCATCGTCCGGGATCGGGGCGGCGGCGCCGCGGGGGTCGGCGTCCTGGTGCAGCTCTCCCGCCATCTGACCCAGCTGGGCCGGCTGGGGGAGGCGGAGGGCGCGGCGCGGGAGGCCCTGGAGTGGCTCGGGGACAGCCCCGAAGAGCCCGACCCCAAGCGCTCCAATGTCCTGGTGGACCTCGGCACCATCCTGACCCTGGACGGTCGCTACGACGAAGCCGATGGCGTGCTCCGGGAGACCCTCCGCCTCGACATCGACACCTACGGCGAAGACCACCCCTACGTCGCCCAGGATCGCTACAAGCTCGGCGAGCTGGCCCGCACGGCGGGCCGGCCGGAGGCCGCCCTCGAATGGTCCGACCTGGCCCTGGCCCGCCAGCGCCGGCTGCGGCCCGGGGCCAACGCTCTGGGCGTCTCCCTCACAAGCCGCGGCGAGATCCTGCTCCTCCTCGGCCGGACGGACGAGGCACAGGAAACCTGCCGGGAGGCCCTGGAGGTCTTCGCCGTGGAAACCCCAGACGACCACCCCGACGTGGCGTCGGCCCGCCTCTGCCTCGGCGCCGCCCTCACCCTCGGCGGCGACGTCGAAGAAGGAAGACGCATGATGGCCCCCGCCGCCCAAGCCCTGAAGATCAAGCTGGGGGACGACAGCTCCCGGGTGCGGGACGCCAAGGCACGGCTGGCGTCCCTCCACCCGCGCCCCTCAGGGTGAGGCCTAGCGCGACGAGTGCTCAGGGGAAGAGCACCGTGTCCTGGCCGTTGTCGTCCAGCGTCTGGCCGACGTTGAGGAAGATATTGTCGCTGAGCACCGATCGCCAAGTCAGCGGGTAGGCGGGATTGCCCGAGAGGGTGATCCCCACCGGAGTGTCCTCGATCTGGTTGCGGAAGATGTGGATCGTGGAGAGACTCCACGGATCGGTCCCGACGCTGGCGGACACCTTGGTGCCGATCGCGGCGTTGTTCCCGTCGGCGGCGCGGATTCGGTTGTGGGCGATCGCCAGGTTGTGGCTCAGCACGATGCTCGGCTCGTCGGCGATCGCGCTGTGCCAGAACTCGATCCCCCCCTTGCCGTCGGGCGCGCTCTGGGGCTCACCGTCCAGCAGGTTGTCGCGAATCTCGCTGGCGTAGATCCCCATCGAAACGCTACCCACGGGTCGGAGGAGCCGGGCGAAACGCTTGCTGAGATGGATTCCGCCTGACTCGTACTGACGGTTGCCCTCGATGGCCGAATCGAAGGTCCAGCCGGCGTTGCCGATCAGCCCCTCCTGCCCCTTGGGGTTGTCCGCCTGGCAGCCGCTGGACTGCCGATTGTCGATGTCGTTGTCGACGACATGGGCGTTCCAATAGGACCGGGTGACCAGGACCTCGCTATCACCCGGAACCGGAACGACATCCCAAGGGGGATGGACTTCGATCGTCGGCGTCCTATCCTGGCTGTAGGCCTTGACCCTTCGGGCCTGGCCGAGGCCAGGCCCCTTGACCACCACGGCCCAGAAGCCGACGAAGGCCTCCGGCTGGGTGTCGCCCCAGACGGTCTCGACCTCGACGTGGTTCTTCGATGAAGTCAGGACCGGCTCACTTCCGAGAAAACCCGTGACGTTCCGAGAACCGTCGAAGGCGATCGCCTCGCCGTCGTGGCCCTGGTCGCCCGTGCAGGTCGCGACGTTTTCGGATACCAGCAACATTTCCTGATTGCCTTCCTGGTGCCAGAAGAAGGCGGCCCGCCAGCCGTCCCCGAAGGTGCCGTCGGCGACGTTGTTGCTGAACATGAGGCGATTTGAGGCCCCCAGCTCGGAGGCGATCGTTCCCAGGGCCGGGTCGAGGAGAGAGAAGGCCCCGGGGAGGAACAGATTCCGCTCGATGACTGAGTCTTGGATATCGAAATCCGCCTCCTGGAGGTTGGGATCCCCCGCCAGGTAGAGGCCGTTTCGATAGGCGTGGAACTCGTTGTCAGTGATGTGGACCCGGCGCAGCGGGAATCCTCCCTCTCCGATGCCGTAGTACATCCCCGTCAGCTTGCAATCGTGGATGACGATGTTCTCCGCCACCGTTCCCGGGCGGTCTTCCTTGGGAACCGGAACGTAGTACCGCCCGAGGCGGAGATAGCTCGCGGAGGGCGGGCCGTCGGGGCCGGACCTCTCGATGAAGTGGAGGTCTCGGATCCGGTTGTTTCCTTCGACCGTGATGGTGGTGTGACCCACCCAGGAAGGGTGCCTCACCAACTCGGTGGTCGCCGCGGAGGCACCCTGGAGGTCGACGTTGGAGCGCAGCAGGATCCCGATGTCCTTGGCCGGCGTTTGACCCGCGGCCGCGGAGTCGTACAGGTCCCAGGTCCCAGCCGCCAGAAAAACCGTGCCGCCCCCCGGCGCGCTGGCCGCATCGTCGATGGCCGCTTGCAGGCACGCCGCATCGGGACCGTTGTCGTTGGGCTGGCAACCGTAGCTGGTGACGTGGAAGGTCTGGGCCGGAGGAGGGTCAGGAAGGACCTCGAGCGTCCCGTAGACGACGGGGAACCAGACACCCTCCCGCATCACCTCGGCCCGATAGAGCCCCGGTTTCATACTCGGTTTGAGATCCGCCTCGACGAGGTAGTGATCGAGGGAGCCTGTGACCACCGCCGAGGTCGCCTGAAGCAAGTAGACCTCCGGCCCGGATAGCCGAACCACCATCGGATCTGAATGCAGCGGTTCGAGATTCCTCCCCACCACCCTGAGCTTGCGGGGCGACGAGCCAACCTGGGCCGTCTCGTAGGCGAAATCCGGACTCAACCAAAGGGGACGCGGGTCGTTGATGAAGACCGGATCACTCCATTCACCATCCGGGTTGAGGACATGAATCGCATACGGCCAGTGGTTCTCCATCTCGAGCGGCAGCCTCATCGTCAGGGAGTCCGGCACGTTGACATAGGCATCGAGAAGGGTGAACGGATTGAAAGGCAGGTCCAGCTCCCCGACCCACGGATCGTTGTTGGCGGGAAGTGGCGCAGGTGGCGCAGGTGGCATACTTGGATCGGGTGCGTATTGATAGAACGCCCGGGCACCGCGCTGGAAGCCCGACCCGGACACCATGAGCAGGTCGCCGGGCTGACCGCGGACCGCGGTCTGAAAGTGGGGCGTGTTGTGGACCACGAGCTGTGCCCTGGCCGCGGTGGAGCCGGCGAGGATCAGGGACAGACCTGCGATCCAGAGGAAGGCAAGATCGAACGCCGAACGCCGTGACCGGGAGCCACAAACGGCGAGGCAAAGCTTGGGGGATGGGGGGATGTTCGCTCTACACATGAGGGGACCTCCGGCGGGCTCAGGAGAGGCTGCCCGCCTATGGATTTCGGTGAGCCGAGCCCATTCGGGCAACGGTGACGGCTGCGGCCGTCGCCCTGTGGGAGGTCCCTAGGGAGCAGTTTGCTCAACAGGGCTGAAACGCTAGACCTCCGAGAGTGCCAGTGCGTTCTTGCAGGCCCCGGCGTTTCCCTGTGCGACGGCCACCGTCGGCCGCCCTTCCCCCGTTCGTCCAAAGGAGCTCGACCATGCTTCCCCTCCCTCGCCTCGTCCTCGGACTTGCCTTGCCCCTGGCGCTCTCGGCGCCGGCCCTCTCGGCGCCGGCCCTCGCGGAAAGCCGCTGCGTGCTGGAGACGGACGGCGTCGAGCACCTGCTTCCCCACATCTACATCGCCCCCGAAGCGGCGTTCGTTACCGGCCCAGAGCCGGTCACGCAGCACTGGATCTTCTGCACGCGGCACCCCATCGAGCCGAATCCAGCCTACGGTGACTGGGGGGCGGCGGTCCGCGTCGCCATCCTGCAACTGCAGGAGGACGACCGAGTCGAGGTCCTGGTGGCCCACGACGGCCGGGTACGCCGCGCCGGAATGACCTGGGACCACCTGCAGGCGGAGTCGCCCCACGACGATCCAGACCTTCCATTGCGCTTTGAAGGCAGCTTCGCAGATGGCCGAGCCCGTGGCGAGTTGGTCACCTCCGCACCCATGAAGCAGAGCCCTACGCCCTGGCACGATGCGGAGCTGCAGTGGAAGATCACCATCAACCTCGACGCGCCGATCCTCGGAGCTGATCCTTGACCGAAGGCAGGACCTGGTCCGTCGTTGGCGGCCAGCGGATCGGAATCCTCTTCTCAGCGTGCGCGCCGGGCGGTGGAGCACCTGAACGAACTGGCACCTCCCCTCACCGAGCCCTTGGATCTCACGTTTGCAAAGGAGCTGAGCCCATGATCGTTCGTCCCCACTTGTTCCTCGTCCTCACCCTTCTTCTCACGATCGCGGTGCCGGCGGCCGCCGAGTCTCCCCAGCGTTGGAGCGATGGCGACATTCAGAAGGTGCTCGACCGGCACTGCGAGTTCGAAGCGGGTGACCCAATCCGCAAACATCGGGGCATCGTCGATCGCTTCAAGGTCCAGGGGCCGCTGTGGCTCCACGAGGCCGGTGAGAGTTCGGTCTTCGGCGTCATTTTGCCGACCTTCCTTCGCCTGTACCTCTTCGCCCAAACGCGGGGCTGCGACGACGCCTCCCTCGAAGACGCCCAGGAGCTGGCCGGCCACGAGGTGTGGGTGGCGCTGTGGCGCACGGAAGATCCGCCCCGGCCCCGCCAGCACATGACCACGTCCGACCAGGAGGTGCGTGTTCCGACCCGCGTCCGCTGGCGCTACGAGCGCGCCTGGCACAAGCCGGCGTGGACCAAGAAGCGCAATCGATGGCTCGCCACCTGGTACGGCGACGATTGGAACGACGGACAGAGCCTGCTAGCGGCCTTCCCCAGCCTCGAACGGGACGGAGCCCTGCACATCGACTACGAAGTCTCGAAGGAGGGTCGCACCACCTACGACAACCCGTCCCACCAGCTTCAGATGCACGACGCGAAGTGGTGGCGGGTGGCCTTCGGCGAGGAGGCGCCGTGACGGACCTTTTCGAGACGGCCGTGACGAGACTCTCCGAGATCGAGCTTCTCGGCCTGTCCGGCGGCCCCCTCGCCGCCGTGGCCTTCGTCACCCTGATCGTCCTGCTCCTAACCTACGCGGGGATCTACAACGCGCGCCGGCGCCGCGAGCTGGAGCGGCTCTTACCCACCCTCGGCTTCCACCGCATCGAGAAGCCCGGTGCCGAGCTGGTGACCGACGAACTCTTCTACCCGAACGGCTTCGAGTCCCAAGAGAAGCAAGGGGGCTACGGCAGCATCGCCCGCGTACCGATGGCGTGGTCCGGCCAGATCGGCGAGCGCGGGGTCGTCTTGATGGACGTCTCGATCCGCCGGTCGAAACCGGTGGGGGCCGACAAGTCCCTCGATCGGACGGTGATCCGACATGTGCCGCAGGACGGAGCGCCGCCGGACTTCATGATCCACGAGTGGGTTCTGCTCAAAGGGCAGATCCGCGGCGCCAGGGCGATCGGCGGTCCGGCGGAGATCGGCCGGCACTACTACCTCTTCTCCGACGCGCCGGACGAGGCCCTGGTGCCCTGGATCACAACAGATCTGAGGGGGCAGCTCGAAGAGCATCGGCTGTGGCGGATCGCCGCCCACGACGGTGTCCTCTACCTCAGCAGGGGCACCGTTCCTCTGCGGCCCAGCGACCTTCCGGACGTCCTGGCGGAGGGGGAGGCCCTGCTGGACGGGCTCTTGGCGGGATCGAGACCTGTAGGATGACGCCAAGAACCACAGATCGAGTGAAGACCGCAGTTGAAACCGAGCGAGGGGCTCAATCGATGCGTGCCGACCCAAAACGTCGCAGGGCCCGGTGGTGGGACCCGAGCTGGGTAGCCTGCCTGGCGTCGACTTGCCTCGTCCTGGGCTGCCGGGAGCCTGTTCCCACGCCGCCTGTGGACTCCCTGCTGATCACCGGTGTGTCGATCGTCGATCCGTCTGCCGAGACCGCGTCGCCGGCCAGCGATGTCCTGGTCGCGGGGGGCGTGATCGTGGAGATTGCTCCGGCCGGCTCGATCTCCCCGGAGCGGGCGGCGCGGCAAATACCCGCCGAAGGGCTCTACGCCCTACCGGGGCTGATCGACGTCCACGCCCATCTCGGCGACGGTGGCATCGGCCGGCAAACCGACGAGGATCGCCGCGGGGCGCTACGTCAGTTCGTCGACTATGGGGTGACCACCATCTTCGTACCCGGGGGGGGCGGCGGCAACGATCAGAAGCTAGGCGAATGGAAACGCTACTGCGCGGAAGCCGCCTCGGTGTGCCCAAATCTCTTCGGCTCCGGCGCCCTGATCACGGCGCCGGGGAGTCACCCCATCGGCACCATCTGGGGCATGCCGGACGATACCGACCCGGCGGTGATCTACGAGCGGGGCGCCGTGGCGGTGGCGGAAGACGCCCCGGTGGATTCCCTGATCGACACCAAAGTCGCCCTGGGTGTCGATGCCGTCAAGATCGTCATCGAAGACGGGCTCGGGCCGCGAACCCCCATGCCCAGGCTGTCGAAGCGCAAGATCGCCGAGCTGGTGGACGTCAGCCATCGGCGTGGCCTTCGGGTCTTCGCCCACGTCAGCCTACCGAGCCATGTGGCCGACGGCGTCGACGCCGGTATCGACGGCGTGATGCACTCCTCGGAGGAACCTCTGGCCGATTCGTTGCTGGCCACCATGGCCGAAGAGGGAGTCTTCTACGTCGCTACCCTGGCCCTCTACCAAGGCTTCATCGATCACGCGCACCAGCGCTGGGATTTCGAGCCCTTCGCCGTCCAAGGCGTGTCACCGCGGGCCCTGGCCAGTCTCGAAGACGAGGGCTACCGCAGCCGACCCGTCGACACCCCCGAAGGTGCGGTGGCCATCGAAGCCGCCTTGCAAGACAATCTTCGCCGTGCCGCCGCCTTGGGGGTGCCCCTCGCCCTGGGCACCGACGTCAACAATCCGCGGGTCTTTCCCGGCTATTCGGCCCACCAGGAGCTGGCGCTGATGGTGGCCGCCGGCCTGACACCGGCTCGGGCCTTGGCCGCCGCCACCGAAGGCGGCGCGGCCTTCCTCGGGCAGGACGAGACCCTCGGAAAGCTGGCACCCGGCTATCGAGCCAACCTCCTCTTGCTCGAAGGCAATCCCCTCGCCGACATTCTGAACACCCGATCCCTGCGCGGGGTGTTGGTCGACGGCGTCGTGCAGAAAAGCGACGCCACACGAACCTCTCGGGGCCGCAGCTCGGCAGAGCCCTGAAGACCGGCGCGGGCCCTCGGGCGGGTGGCCGCCTTCGCGCCACAGCTTCGGGGGAAGGAGGGCGGTCCAGTAGGATGGCGGACTGCGCGAACGATGGTCGCGCTTCTCTGCCTCGGAGTCCTGCCCGTGAGCGGCGCGGTGGCGGTGGCCGAGGCGACGGGCGGCCCCGCTCTGGGTGTGAGGGTCGAGACTGCTGAATCTGAGGCTGAGGATCGACCGCCCCTGGGTATCGAAACGGCTGGGGGCCCCGAACCGCACGGCCGAATGCAGCACCGGGCGCCGGAAGCCAAGACCTACCCAATCTGAGGGTGCGACTCCGGGTCCGCGAAGAGTAGAGTGGGGACGACGAGGCCACCCATGAACGCACCACCGCCGCTGACCCCTTCGCCCCCCCTCGGCTCGGGAACCAGGAAGCCGCTGCCGTGATTCTGGACGCCGTTTGGATCGGCGCCGCCTTCCTTTCGGGGTTGGCCGCGAGGCAAATGCAGCTTCCTCCGCTGGTGGGCTACCTGGTGGCGGGTTTCGCCCTGTACGCCGTCGGCATCGATCCGGGGGAGGTCATCGACCACTTCGCCGACATGGGCGTGACGCTGCTGCTCTTTTCGATCGGCCTGAAGCTGCGCCTGGGCACCCTGCTGCGTCCCGAAGTCTGGGGCGTCACCTTCGTCCACATGGGCGGCGTCACCGCCGCCTTCGCCCTGACCCTCCCCTTCCTCGCCTCGGTCGGAATCCCGCTCTTCGCCGGCCTCGAATGGAAGAGCGCGCTGCTGGTGGGTTTCGCCCTCAGCTACTCGAGCACGGTCTTCGCCGTCAAAGTCTTGGAGGGGAAAGGGGAAACGTCGTCGATGTACGGCCGCACGGCGATCGGGATCCTGATCATGCAGGACCTCGCGGCGGTCGTCTTCCTCGCCTTCTCCGCCGGCAAGGTCCCCTCGGCCTGGTCGCTGGTGCTGATCGCGGGTTTGGTCCCCGCCAGGCACCTCCTGCTTCGGGTCATGGACCGCACCGGTCACGCCGAGCTGATGGTGCTCTTCGGACTCTCCGTGGCCCTGGGGGGAGCACAGCTCTTCGATGTCTTCAGCCTCAAGGGCGATCTGGGTGCGCTCCTCTTCGGCGTGCTCCTCGCCCAGCACCGCAACGCCGACGCCCTGTCCAAGGCGCTCCTCGGTTTCAAAGACCTGTTCCTGGTCGGTTTCTTCCTCAGCATCGGCCTCCAGGGCTTGCCCAACCTCGAAACCCTGTCGATCGCGATCCTGCTGGTGGCCGTCGTACCCATCAAGGGCGTGCTCTTCTTCTGGCTGTTGGCGCGGTTTCGCCTGCGCAGCCGAACGGCCTTCTTGGCGTCCCTGAGCCTCTCGAACTACAGCGAATTCGGCCTGATCATCGCCTCCATCTCCGTCGCCAACGGCTGGCTTTCCGCCACCTGGCTCACCGTCCTGGCCGTCGCCCTCGCCATCTCTTTCATCGCCGCGTCCCCCCTCAACTCCGCCGCCCACGGCCTCTACGAGCGACACCACCCCTGGCTGCTCCGCTTTCAGGATCCCCGCAGGGCCCCGGAGGAGCGGGAGATCGACACGGGGGACGCCACCGTGCTGGTCTTCGGCATGGGCCGGGTCGGTGCCGGCGCCTACGACGCCCTCGACCGCCAAGAGCACACGCGGGTGCTCGGTTTCGACATCGCCTCCGAGGTGGTGGAGCGCCACCGGCTGGCGGGCAGACGGGTACTCCAGGCCAGCGCCACCGACTCGGATTTCTGGTCCCGCCTCCGTCTCCACCCCGGCCGAATACGCCTCGTGCTCCTCGCCATGCCCCTGAGCGACGAGAACATCTTCGCCACCGAGCAGCTGCTGAAGAACGGTTATCACCACCGCATCGCGGCCCTGGTGAAGTACAACGACGACGCCGAGCGACTGCGGGACGCCGGCGTCCATCGCGTCTTCAACCTCTACACCGAAGCCGGCGCCGGCTTCGCCGCCGACGCCTGCCGCGACCTGAGCTTCGATCCTTGAGTAGACCCGCTCGGCCCGAGGACTCCGCGGCGACGATTGCTCTGCGGTAGGGCTCCGCGTCCGACGCATCGTCTCCGGCCCACTGGCGACCCCCGTCCGGGTGGTGTAGCGTCTTTCCCCATGAAGGGGATCGAAACGAGCCCGGGGGGAGAGGTCACCCGGCTCCTAGAGCAGCTCCACGACGGCGAAACCGGGGCGCTGGATGAGCTGGTTCCCTTGCTCTACGGCGAGCTTCGCCGCATCGCCCGGGAGCACCTGCGAAGGGAGCGCCCGGGCCACACCCTGGTCACCACGGCGCTGGTGAACGAGGCGTACCTGCGTCTGGTGGAGAACCGGC
>JBCDIS010000088.1:0-29686 GCA_038748685.1 Acidobacteriota bacterium
AGCGGCCCGGTTCGCGGGACCGCAGCATCGATTTCCCATTTGACAACCTTCCACGGCTTTCCGCGGTCTTCGCCACCCTCGGCGGCGATTCCCCACTCTCGGGAAACCGACCCCCTGCGTCCAGACGACCTGCCCGCAACGAAACCCTTGACGGGGACCGACGGGTGCGTCGAAGACCGGTAGGGATGCCGAGTGGGAGCCCCGGATCTACACAGCGGTTTGGAATTCAACATCTGGAGTTAAGGAGTTTTCGATGGAGAATCAACTTGGACGTCAGTCGTTCACCTTGGCCCTCATCGTCGGGGCCGTGGTCTTCGGCATGGTCTTGGCTGGGGGCACGGATCTGACCCCTTCTAGCCTCGCGGAGTCCCCCGCCGGGACCGGTGAGGCGGTGGCGGTGGATCTTTCCGGTGGCGGCGTTACCCTGCCGAGCTTCGCCGACCTTGCCGAGGCCGTCTCTCCGGCGGTGGTGTCGATCCAAGCGGTAAAGATCGAGCGAGGCGGCCGCCGCGGCGGTGATCCCCTGGAGTTCTTCTTCGGCCCCCGGGGCCGGCGTTCGCCCCAGCGGGAGGCTCCGGAGGGCCGCCGGCAGGACTCCTCCGGCAGCGGATTCGTCATCAGCGCCGACGGCCTGATCGTCACCAACCACCACGTGATCGAGGACGCGGACGAGCTGGTGGTGGCCCTCAACGGCCGTGAGTACCCCGCCGTCGTCAAGGGAGACGATCCCGCCACCGACCTGGCGCTGCTCAAGATCGAGCCTGAATCGCCCCTCACCTATCTCGACCTGGCGGCGGAGGAATCCCTGCGGGTCGGCGATTGGATCATGGTCATTGGCAGCCCCCTCCAGCTCGACAACTCGGTTTCGGTGGGGGTGGTGAGCGCCATGGGGCGGAGCATCAACATCACCCCGGATTCGTCGCTGGAGAACTTCATCCAGACCGACGCCGCCATCAACTTCGGAAACTCCGGCGGACCTCTGGTCAACACCCGCGGTCAGGTGGTGGGCATCGCCACCGCGATCAACTTCGGCGCCGAGAACATCGGTTTCGCCGTGCCGGTCAGCACCCTCAAGACGATCCTGCCGCAGCTGCGGGACACCGGTGTCGTACGGCGGGGATACCTGGGCGTAAACATCGCGGACCTCGGCTACGAGGAGGCGGAAGCCTTCGGGTTGCCGAGCACCGACGGCGCGCTGGTGACCACCGTCGTGGAGGACGGTCCGGCGGCGAAGGCCGGTTTGGCCTACGGAGACATCATCCTCCAGGTGGACGACGAGAAGGTCGCGAGCAACCGTGACCTCATCGACTACGTGTCGGCGCAAACGCCCGAGAGCAAGGTCGATCTGAAGGTCTTCCGCAACGGCGAGACCCTCGATCTCGAAGTCACCCTCGGGACCCGGCCGGGCGGCGAGACCCCGACGGAGGTGGAAGTCGAGGACGAAGGGGCGGGCATCGAATGGCTGGGCATCCAGTACCAGGACCTGACCCCCCCGATCCGCCAGATGCACCAGCTCCCGGACAGCCTGCGGGGGGTCTGGGTGACGATGGTGGCGCCGGACAGCCCTCTCTATGACAAGGGCGTGCGCCCCGGGGACGTCCTGATCGACGTCAACGGTCAGAAGGTGGATAGCGTCGAAGAACTGGAGGCGGAGGTCAACGGGACCGCCTCGGGGCAGTTCCTGCGGATCTACTTGAGCCGGGTCAACCCGCAAACCGGCGAGGTCGGCGCGTCGTTCTTCGCCGTCGTTCGAGTGCCCTGACCCCAACCCGCTCTCCCTGACCTCCAGATGGACCCGCCGGCGACGGCGGGTCCTTTTCTTTTGGTCCGCGAGCCCATATCTTCGGTGCCGGGGGTATCCTCGGTGGCAGCGTTTGGGTGGCAGATGTAGGCGACAACGGGAGCGAAGACGATGACGGATCAGTCGGGTACGGCGAGGCAGAACGCGGAATCGATCTTGGTGGTGGACGACGAGTCCTCGATTCGGGACAGCCTGCGGATGGTGCTGGAGTTCGAGGGTTACCGGATCGACGAGGCCGGCAGCGGATCCGAGGCCCTGGTGCGGGTGGCCGAGGGTGCCCCCGACGCCCTGATCCTCGACATCAAGATGCCGGGGATGGACGGCCTGGAGGTCCTCTCGGCCCTGCGGGAGCGCGGGTACGGCATGCCCGTCTTGGTGATCAGCGGCCACGGCGACATCGACACCGCTCTGGAAGCGACGCGGCGGGGGGCTTTCGATTTTTTCGAGAAGCCGCTCCAGCGGGATCGGGTCCTCCTCAGCCTGCGCAACGCCATCGACAGCCATCGGCTCAAGACCGAAAACGAGAATCAGGTCGCCCGCCACGAGCCGGACGATCTGATCGGCTCGTCCCCTTCCCTGGGCCACCTCCGGGAGACCATCGCGAAGGCGGCGCCCACCCCCGCCACGGTGCTGGTGACGGGGGAGTCGGGCACCGGAAAGGAATTGGTGGCGCGGGCCATCCACCGCCTGTCACCCCGCAGCGACCGCCCCTTCATCCAGGTCAACTGCGCCGCCATCCCCGACGAGCTGATCGAGTCCGAGCTCTTCGGCCACGAGAAGGGGAGCTTCACCGGCGCCTCCCGCAAGCAGATTGGCAAGTTCGTGGCGGCCCACGGCGGGACCCTCTTCCTCGACGAGATCGGCGACATGTCGGCCCGGACCCAGGCGAAGGTGCTGCGGGCGCTGCAATATGGCGAGGTGGAGCCGGTGGGGGCCGCCAAATCCATCAAGGTGGACGTCCGGGTCGTCGCCGCCACCCACCGCGAGCTCGAGAAAGAGATCGAAGACGGGAACTTCCGCGAAGACCTCTACTATCGCCTGGCGGTCATCCCGGTGCGCACCCCCGCCTTGAGGGAGCACTTGGAGGATGTGCCCCTACTGGTGGACTACTTCGTGCGCCGCTACACGGAGGTGAACAACTACCGGGCGAAGGTGTTCACGGAGGAGGCCCTGGCTCACCTCAAGACCCTGCCCTGGAAGGGCAACGTGCGGGAGCTCAAGAACCTGGTGGAGCGGCTGCTGATCCTCAGCCCCGAGGATGAGATCAGCAAGCGCGATCTGCTGGCGGTGGCCGGCGGCGGCCAACCCCAGATCTCCGACTCCCTGCTGGCGATTCCAACCCTCAGGGAGTTCCGCGAGCAGGCGGAGCGGCTGTTCCTGATCCACCAGCTCGATCAGCACGGTTGGAACGTCACCCAGACCGCCCAGAGCATCGATACGCCGCGCTCCAACCTCTACAAGAAGATGGAGCAGTACGACATCCAGCGCCAGGAGTCTTGAGCCGCGGCGATCGCCGTGCCGGGGAGCCTCGGATCAGGCTCCGTCTCACGGATCAGCGTTCGCACCCTCCCCTTGGGCCAGGGCAGCCTCCTGGGCGAGGGCCGTACGCAGGGTGTCCAGCCGCTCCTGGGCCCGCTCCGCGCCGGGGTCGCCGGCGGTTCGCGCCAGCAGGACCGCGGTCCCCTGGGCGCCGACGGCGCCGCCGAGATCTCCCTGGGCTTCGAGGGCATCGGCGAGGCCGCTATAGGATCCCGCCTCCCTCGGTCGGTACTCGACCCGCCGCTTGGCCACGTCGACCGCCTCCGACGCCCGGTCGAGGCCGATCAAGTGCCGGGTCATGAAGCGCAGGTTGTTGACGTTGTTCCAACGGTCTGCCCGCGGCAGGATCTCGAACCCGTAGCGGGCGGACAGGTCACGGTAGTAGGCGTCAATGTTCTCGAGGGCGTTCCCCGGCTGGGCCACCAGGTCCCGGTATCGGGCCGACCACATCGCTTTGGGGAAACTCTGGTCGAGGGCCGCCCTGACGGCCTCGAGAAACACTCCATAGTGGTCGGTCTCGGGAAAGACGTCGACTTCGAGTTCCATCCCGGCCAGGCTGCCGAGCCGGCGACGCATGTCTTCGAGGTTCTTCACGTAGTCCGGCTTGCCGTCGAGGTCGCCCTCGGCGGTGGCGAGGTAGAGCTTGGCCCTGCGCTCCGGCGCCTTCCGGAGGGCCGCTTCAAAGGCGTCGATGAAGGTCTCGCCGGGGGCGTATCCCATTCCGATGGTGTCCGCCGCTGCGATGAGGATGTGGCCCTTGAAGAGGTGGGGCGCTTCGGTAAACGTGTAGATGGGGAAGAGGCTGCTTCCGGAAACGCCGAGGATCAGTCGATAGCCGTTGGCGCGGTAGTTCCCTTCAAGGAAGGGGATGACCTCGTGTTCGAGGTGAAGGAGGTGGTCCCTGGGGTTCGAGCCTCCCCCCAGGGTTTCGGCCCTCCACATACCGTTGGTGTGGACTGTGGGAATGGCGCCGATGTCGTTGAGGCTCACCACGATGGTTTCCGGCATCCGCTCGCGGCTGGCGAGGAGCTCGACGATCCCCACCAAGGTGGTGAAGAACTCTTCGCCGTGGGCGCCGTTGGCGAAGAGGACGGGATAGGTGTGGTCTGGGGAAGAGACGCTGAACCCCTTGGGTAGGTAGAGATTCATCGAAACGTCTTCCCCCAGAATCTCGGAGCGCAGGACGATCCGCTCTCCGGCGGTCAGGGGAGCCGTCGAGATGACGGCGGAGGTTGCAGGGGTGGGGGAGTCGGCCGGCGCCGAATCCACCTGTCCCAGGGCCGTCAGCGGTAAGAGGAGCGATAGGGGGAAGGCCGCAGCGAATCGATGCAAGGTAAGGTCCTTTTCGCGTCGTTTGGAGTCGGCTTTGGTACGACCCGCCGGTCGCGGAGTTTTCGCGGCCCTTGGGTGGTCGCTCCGAGGTGGCAATCCACCGTCGTTGTGGCGCTTTCCCTGCCTCGATCCGCCCCCAGCCCTGTGCTACCCTCACCCCGCCTGGGCCCTCTGCCGCAGGCGCCCCCCAACACCCCTCCGTCGCCCACGCCTTCCCTCACATCCACGTTGCCGTGGGCATCGAACGCTAGACGAGAGACACCGCCGACGCGGGCTGACGCAGGAGACCATCCATGCATATTGAGCTCAGTGACGAGCAGAAACTGCTGCGCGAAGAGGTGCGCCGCTTCGCCGACAAAGAAGTGCGCCCCATCGCCAAGGAAATCGACGAGAAGGGCATTTTCCCCCGCGAAGCGATCGGCAAGGCGGCGGAGCTGGGGCTCACCGGCGTCGCCGTCCCCGAGCAGTGGGGGGGCGCCGGAATGGACGTGCTCGCCTACGCCCTGGTCATCGAAGAGGTGAGCCGGGTCTGCGGTTCCACCGGCGTGATCCTCTCGGTCAACAACTCCCTGGTCTGCGATCCGATTCTGCTGTTCGGCAATGACGAGCAGAAGGAGCGGTTCCTCAAGCCCCTGGCCTCCGGGGAGATGATCGGCTGTTTCGGCCTGACCGAGCCCGGCGCCGGTTCCGACGCCGCGTCCCTGCGCACCACCGCCAAGCGGGACGGCGACGACTACGTGATCAACGGCAACAAGGTCTTCATCACCAACGGCACCGACGCGGACATGGCCGTCGTGTTTGCCACCGTCGACCCGTCCCTAGGCCACAAGGGCATCACCGCCTTCCTCGTACCGGCGGATGCGCCGGGCTACAGCCACGGGATCCACGAGTACAAGCTCGGGGTCAACGGCTCCGGCACCACCGAGCTGGCCTTCGCCGATCTCCGCGTTCCGGCGGCCAATCGACTCGGTGAAGAGGGGGACGGCTTCAAGATCGCCATGGCCACCCTCGACGGCGGTCGTATCGGAATCTCCGCCCAGGCCGTCGGCATCGCCCAGGGTTCCTTTGAGGAAGCCCTGGCCTATGCCCAGGAGCGCGAGCAGTTCGGCAAGCCGATCTCCACCTTCCAGGCGATCCAGCACTACCTGGCGGACATGTCCACCGAGCTCGACGCCGCCCGCCTCCTGACCTGGAAGGCGGCGTGGGCCAAGATGAACAAGAAGCGGTACTCCCTGGAAGCGGCGCAGGCCAAGCTGTTCTCCTCCGAGATGGCGCAGCGGGTGACGAACAAGGCCCTGCAGATCCACGGCGGCTACGGCTACATCCGGGAGTACAACGCCGAGCGCTACTTCCGGGATGCCCGCATCACCGAAATCTACGAGGGCACCAGCGAGATCCAGAAGATGGTGATCGCCGACTGGGTACTCAACAAGAGCTGACGGAGGCGCCATGGGCGAGGTTGGATTCGATCTGAACGAAGAACAGGCCCTCCTGTTGGAAGAAGTGCGGCGTTTCGGCGCCGAGCGCATCCGCCCCGGCGTCGCCGAGCGGGACAAGGCCCACGCCTTTCCGGCGGACCTGGTGGCGGAGCTCGCCGAGCTCGGCCTCCTCGGCATGATGGTGGACGAGGCCTACGACGGTCCGGGGATGGATCCCCTGACCTACGCCCTGGTGGTGGAGGAGCTGGCGACCTTCTGCCCAGCCCTCTCGATCACCATGAGCGTGACCAATTCGGTGTGCTGCTGGCCGATCCAGAAATACGGGTCCGAAGCTCTGAAGCAGCGGATCCTGCCGGAGCTGGCCGCCGGTGGAGCCATCGGCGGCTTCGGCTTGACGGAGCCTGGATCTGGATCCGACGCCGGGGCGATGAAGACCGTCGCCCGACGGGACGGCGACCATTACGTCATCGACGGCGAGAAGGCCTGGATCACCAACGGCGGGGTCGGGAAGTACTTCGTGGTCCTCGCCCGTACCGATCCCGACGCCGGAGCCAAGGGCATTTCCGCCATCGTCGTGCCGTCGGACGCCCCCGGTTTCAAGGTCGGCAACGCCGAAGAGAAGCTGGGCCTGCGCGCCTCCAATACCGTCACCCTCTACTTCGACGGCTGCCGCGTTCCCGTGTCGAACCTGCTGGCCGAGGAGGGCCACGGCTTCCGCATCGCCATGGGGACCCTCGACCACTCACGGGTCGGCGTCGCCGCCCAATGCCTCGGCATCCATCGGCGGGCCCTGGAATTGGCGGTCGAATACGCCAAAGAGAGGGTCCAGTTCGGAGTGCCCATCGCGAAGCATCAAGCGATCCAATTCAAGATCGCCGAGATGGCGACGGAACTGGAGGCCGCCCGCGCCCTGACGTACCACGCCGCCACCCAGGACGGTCAACCCCACGGTGGGCGGCTCGCCTCCCAGGCCAAGCTATACGCCTCCGAGGCCGCCAACCGGGCCTGCTGGCAGGCCCTGCAGATCCACGGCGGCAACGGCTTCTGCGAGGACTACGAGATCGCCCGTCTCTACCGCGACGTGCGGGTGACCACGATCTACGAGGGTACCTCGGAGATGCAGCGCATGGTCATCGCCCGGCATCTGCGCCGATAGGCGCCCCGTCCCACCGGGGGTGGGTGCCATCCGGTGGGACGACCCGCAAGCCCGAGGCAAAGCAAGACCGGGGGGACCATGGCGAACGACGTCACCGACCTGCTGATCGACTGGAGTCGGGGGGACGAGGGGGCGCTCGAACAGCTGACCCCGGTGGTCTACGCCGAGCTCAAGACGCTGGCCCGCCGCTACATGGGGCGGGAGCGGCGGGATCACACCCTCGACCCCACCGGTCTGGTCCACGAGGCGTTCCTGCGGCTGGTGGACCAGGATCGGGTTCGATGGCAGAACCGCGCCCACTTCTTCGCCGTCGCCGCCCGCCTGATGCGCCGGGTGCTGCTCAAGCACGCAGGGCGGCACAACGCTGCGAAACGGGGCGGCGGTCTGGTGAAGGTACCCTTCGACGAAGGGGACCAGCCGGCCCGCGGCGGATCCTTCGACATCGTCGCCCTGGACCAGGCCCTGCGGCGGCTGGGGGATCTAGATCCGCGGCAGGTCCAGGTAGTGGAGATGCGGCTATGCGGCCTGACGGTGGAGGAGATTGCCGAGGCCCTCGGCCTCTCCGCCGCAACCGTCCACCGGGACTGGCGCATGGCCAAGGCGTGGCTGACCCGCGAGCTCGGGGGCCCGCGGGTCGGCTGAGATCAGGGACTCCCGCCGGCGGTTTCGGCCTTCGGCGGCTGGGCCCCTCGGATCGCATAAAGGGCATCGTAGGTCCGCAGGTAGAGGGCTCCGCCGGACACCGCCGGAGAGGCGGCCAGGCGCTCGTCGAGGGCGTTCTTTGCCACGACCTCGAACGACCGACCGGCCCTCACCACCGACACCGTTCCGTCGGTGCCGCTCAGGTAGAGCTTGCCGTCCGCCAGCACCGGCGACCCGCGGTGGGTGCTCTGGTGGACCCGCTCGGCGTACACGGTCTCTCCAGAGGCGGCTTCGATCACCGTCAGTCGGCCGTTCTCGTCGGACAGGTACACCAGGCCGTCGTGGATCACGGGGGAGGGGACGTCCGGCGTACCGCGGTCGAGCTTCCAGGTCGTGTGGGGGCGACTTCCGGTCAGGGTGCCCCGGGCTCCTGCCACCTTCAGGCCGTAGACCGGACCCCGCTTGGCGGAGGGCACCACCAGGAGCCCGTCCACCTCGACGGGGGTCGCCACCAGCCGAAACGACGGGTTGTAGCCGTCCTCGGGATTGAGGCCGCCGTGGCGCCAGATCTCCTTGCCGTCCCCCAGGGCGTGGGCGGTGGTGTAGTCGGCGCCGTGAATCAGCAGGCGGGTATCGGCTCCTGCCCCCACGAGGGTCGGCGAGGTATAGGCGTGCAGGCACTCCGCCCGGGCGTCGGTGGCGCGGTCGTGGGCCCACAGGTCTCGGCCGGTCTCCGCGTCGAGGGCGATGATCTTCTGTCCCTCACCGTGGAGCATCTGGATGTACAGTCGCCCGTCGTGCAGAAGCGGGGATGACGATAGTCCGAAGTAGGTGACCGGTGCCCCGAAGCTGTCCGCCAGATCCCGCTGCCAAACCTGCTTGCCGTCGGCGACTTTGAAGCAGGACAGCCGGGTCGAGCCGAAAAAGGTCCACAGGTGCTCGCCGTCGGTGACGGGGGAGGGGGACGCGAGGGTCGTCTCCAGAGCAAACTGCTCGGGAACCTTCTGGCTACCGGAGCCCGCGTCCTGGCGCCAGGCCACGGTGCCGTCGCGGTCCACCGCCAGGACCGCAAGGCCGTCTCCGCCGTCCACGGTGGAGGTGACGAACGTCCGGCCGTCCCACACCACCGGGGTCGAGCCGGCGGGGCCTGGCATCGGCAGACGCCACTGCACGTTCTCCGTCTTGGACCAGCGGTCTGGGAGGTTCTGCTCGGGGCTCACCCCGTCGTGGTTGGGGCCGCGCCACTGGGGCCAGTTCTCGGCGGCCAAGGGGGCGGTGGCGAGGAGTCCGGTGAGGACGAGGAGCGAGATCCAAGGACCGAATCTGGAAGGGGGGAGGGCGGGCATGGGGTTTCCTTTCGTAGGGTTGGCGGAACGGCGGAATGCTATCAATCGGTATAGTGGAACGCCGTCATCGACCCCGTCCCATCCCGCCCCGAAGCTTCGGGAGAACAGCCCCCATGCCCAACCAAGACGGGACCGTCAGCGGAGGATCCACGCCGGAGCGGTGGCGCAGGGTCCGCGAGATCTTCGACGGAGCCATAGAGCTCGACGCGGCCCGTCGGTCCAGTTACCTCGACGCCGAGTGCGCGGGGGACGACTCCCTGCGGGGGGAGGTGGAGGGCCTGCTGGATGCCGCCGGCGACCCCCTTCCTTGGCTGGAAGAGCCGGTCCTGGCGGAGGCGGTGGACCACCTCGCTCAAAGTGAGGAAGAGAGGGCGGCCGGGGGCCTTCTGGGTCCCTACCGACTCGAAGAGCCCCTCGGCCGCGGCGGCATGGGGACGGTCTACCTCGCCTCCCGGGCCGACGGCCAGTACCGCCAGCAGGTGGCCGTCAAGCTGATGCGGGGGCGGATGGCCGGCGGCCTGCTTGAGGAGCGTTTCCGCGCCGAACGGCAGATCCTGGCGGACCTTGCCCACCCCAACATCGCCCGCCTCCTGGACGGTGGGGTGACCCCGGAAGGGGAACCCTACCTGGTGATGGAACGGGTAGAGGGGGAGCCCATCGACCGCTACCTCGACCGCTGCGGGGCAAATCTGGTTCGTCGGATCGAGGTCTTTCTGGGGGTCTGCGGTGCCCTCCAGCATGCCCACCGCCACCTGGTGGTGCATTGCGACCTCAAGCCCGGCAACATTCTGGTGACCTCCGACGGAGAGCCCAAGCTGTTGGACTTCGGGATCGCCCGGTGGCTGGCGCCGGAGCGCGGCGGCCGCCCCGAACCTGGGGGACCGAGGTGGGCGACGGAGGTCTACGCCAGCCCAGAGCAGATGGCCGGGGGGCCGGTGGCCACCGCCAGCGACGTCTACTCCCTGGGGGTGCTGCTGCACCTCTTGCTCGCCGGCACCCTGCCGGTGCGTCCCGCTGGCGGGGATGGCCCCAGCGGCGAAGTGGAGGTTGGGTTCGTGGCGATGAGCCGTGCGGTGCCTTCGGACGCCGGGGTGGCGGCGGCCCGCGGTGCCCGCCCCGGGCGACTCCGGCGGGCGCTGAGGGGGGATCTCGACAGCATCGTTGCGAAGGCCCTGCGGACCGACGTCCGGAGGCGGTACGGCTCGGTGGAGGCCCTGGCGGAGGACCTTCGGCGCCACCTGGACGGCCGTCCGGTGCTGGCGCGGGGACCGTCGACCGCCTATGCGACGGGTCGTTTCCTGAGGCGTCGCTGGCCCGCGGTCCTGGCGGTCAGCCTCGTGGTGTCGTCGCTGGTGCTCGGGCTGTGGGCGGCCCGATCCGAGGCCCGGAAGGCCGAGCACGAGCGGAGGAAGGCGGAGAGGGTGACGGGCTTCGTGGAGGCGCTGTTCCGGGAGGTCGATCCCGCCCACGCCCGCGGCACGGAGCTGACGGTGGACGATTGGCTGAAGGACGCCGAAGGGCCGATCCGATCCGGACTGGCGGGGCAGCCGGAGGTCCAGGCGGAGCTCCTGCGGATCCTCGGGCAGGGGTACCGCAGCCTCGGACGGCTGGAGGACGCCCGCGGACTTCTGGACGAGGCACTGGCGCTGCGTAGCGGCCTCGGGAGGCCCCCGGAGACTGCGCGGGAGCTCGACGCCCTCGGTCTTCTGCTCCTCGATGAGGGGAACCTGGAAGCGGCGGAGGAACAGGTGCGGTTGGCCCTCGACCTGCGCCGGGAGCACTTCGGAGACGACCATCCGGAGGTTGCGGAAAGCCTCAACAGCCTCGGCAGGGTCCACCTGGCTCAGGGGAATCCCGCCGCCGCGGAGCCGCACCTGCGGCGTTCCCTCGACATACGCCGCCGTACCCTGGGGCCCGACTCCCGGGAGGTCAGCGTGGGTCTGAACAACCTCGGGGTCTTACTCGTGGAAACGGGGCGGCTGACGGAGGGCCGGCGCGCCCTCGAAGAGGCTCTCACCCTCCGCCGGCAGCGTTTCGGGGGTCGGCATCTGCTGGTGGCCAACAGCCTTCACAACCTGGCGTCTCTGCTGACGGACCTCGGCGAGGGGGATGCCGCCGAGGCACACCAGCGGGAAGCCCTGGACATCTACCGCGAGCGGCTGGGCTCCGAGCACGCCGCCACGGCGGCGGCCCTCTACAACCTGGCCCGGGTCCAGAGGACGGTGGGGGATGTCGCGTCGGCCCGGTCCACAGCCGCCGAGGCCGTAGGTGTGTACCGACAGCTGCAGAACCCCGCAGACCTGGCGTCGGGCCTGATGTTGATCGGGGTCCTCGCTTACGGGGCCGGCGACCTGGTGGCGGCCGAAGATGCCATCGGTGAGGCCCTGGGGCTGCGCCGGGAGCACCTCGGGGTCTCCCATCCGGCCTTCGCGGGGAGCCTCTACAGCCTGCTCCGGGTGCTCGGTGATCTGGGGGATTCGGCCAGGGCGGCGGCGGAGCTGGACGCCGCCCTGGCCGCCTGGGGCTCGGCACCGCCGCCGCGGGAGTGGGACCTACCCTACGCCGAAGGCCGACGGGCCGCGCTGGCGGGGGACGGTCCAGGGCTGGCGTCGGCCATCGATGCTCTGCAACGGGGCGGTCGCGCCGACCTGGCGGCGCAGCTGGAGGACGGGGGCTGACGCCGGACCGGATCCCCTCATTCCGGACCCAAGGTGACCTCGCGGAGCAGGAGGGTGTCCGAACCCGTCATCGGGCTCGGCGGGACGCCGGTATGGGTCATCGTCACCCGGATCTCGAGGAGGCCGCAGGCGTCGAAACGGGCCTCGCCGACGGGCAGTGCCGGCGCCGTCACAGTGCCGTCGCCGGTTTCCGGATCGATCGACAGCTGGGCGGGGAAGGTGACGCCCGCCGTTCCCCCGCTTTCCACCAGTTGGACGTCCACGGCTGCCCCCTCCGGAACTCCACCTAGGGAAACCACCAAGGTGGCGCGGGGGGGCGGTCCCGTCGGCAGGACGAAGCCCAGGGACACCTCGAGCTCGCAGCCGTTGGCGCCGCAGACGGGGATCAGGTAGGTCGAGTCCGCGGCGTGGTGGAGCAGGCCCACCGTCGCGGCGATGAACGTCAGGCGGGGTGGGGCCAGTTGGGCGGTGGTCTGGAGCGGGTCGGCGGGGCGCTGGGGGTACCAGCAGCGCTCCGCCGGGACGGCGACGTTGGTCTGGGAGACCGCGCTTGCCACGGCGGGGATCAAGAGGGCCGCGGCGAGGGTCAAGGCCACGGCGGACGGCGCTTGGGTGCGATCGGAGCGGGTTTGGATGGGGCGGGGGGGAGTTCGTCGGAGCATTGAAGGTCCTCTCGTGGGTGTAGGGAGGGAAGGCGACAGCTCATCAGAATACGCCCCAAGCCGTTTCAAAACCTCTCAACGTCGCTGGAGAAATCTTTTCTTGAAGCACGATGACAGGTTCGCGGCGGCTTCGGGGCGTGTCGTGTCGTGGGCGGCGGGTGGTCGCCCTCGACCCGTCCATCCGAAGAAGGAGTCGAATCCATGTCCAAAGCCCCGAACACCCCCTCCCTCCGTCGCCGGCTCGCCGTCTTCGCCCTGCTGGTCGCCGCCCTCGCGGCGGTCACCTCGGCACCCGCGCTGGCAAACCTCCAGGCCACCGTACCCGTGAGCCAGACCGTCAAGGTGGTCAATGTCTACGAGGTCGATGCCCAGGGCAATCCCGTCGCCGGCCATGACGTGAAGGCCGACGGCCTATCCTTGAGCATCGGCGACAAGCTCGGGGACGGCGCGATCCTCGACAACGACGGAGCCCTGGCGGTGGTGATCACCTTCTCCGGCGGCAACGTGGTGACCCTCGCCGCCTCAGCCACTCGCATGCTGGTCTTCGCCGATCGGGAGTACGTCTGCCGCTGCGACTGTGGCAACAGCACCGAGACCTATCCCCCCACCAACCAGGAGGGCTGTGAAGCGTTGGAAGGCCAGGCCTGCGAGCACCCGGCGGGGACCCCCCGCGCCCTCGAAGACTGCGACATGCGCTGGGTCAACAACGTGGCGGTGGCCCTCGAGGTCTACACGGTCGAGAACGGCGTCGCCGTCCTGCGGTGAGCCCCTCGGTGACCCAACGCCGCCGCAACCGGGCGGCGGCGTTGGGGGCGCCTATTCGGGGTGGGCTCCCCCGTCAGGGGGCCGGCTCGACCCGGATCGTCACCGTCACCAAGCGTGAGGGCGCCCCGGAGGCCGACCCGAGGGCGTAGTAGGTGAACGAGTCGACGCCGACGAAGCCGGGGTCCGGCTGATAGTCGAAGGTCCCGAACGGGGTGACCCCGCCGTAGATCGCACCACCGAGGCCCACCAGCTGGCCGTTCTGGGGCGGAGTGCCGGGGAAGGAGGCGATGTCGGCGCTGTTGGACTGATCGTTTCCGAGCACGTTGCCGGAAACCACGGTACCCGCGGTGGTGGTGAAGGTGTCCTCACCGGTCAGGGGAGGCAGTGTCTGGGTGGCCCCCGCCAGCAGCCATCGCTGGCCGGCGCCGGCGGGAACCGGCGGGACGGCCCCTAGGGTCGTGCCGAAGGCCGGGGCGCCGTCGAGCTGCAGATGGAGACCGGTGTACCGGCTTTCGATTCTGAAGCTGGAGTCACCGACGGGCACCATCTCGAAGCGCTGCCACGGCAGATCGTTGGGTGCGTAGACCGTGGCGAGGGTGCCGGCGGCCTGGGGATCCCAGGTCTCGAGGTAGATCGACACCGGATCGGCGGCGCGGCTTGAAAGGTTCAAGTGCCGCGGATCCGCCGCGGAGGTCTTCAGCTCCCAGCGGGCGGCGCCGGAGCCGGAGCCGGTGAGGGCGACGGGGGTGCGGTTGGCGATGCCCGCGGGGCCGAGGGCGAGGGACGTATCGTCCACGACCACGATTCTGGACCGACCGACGGAAAGGAACACCGTCGCCACCTCGGAGGCTTCGCCGGAGTTCCAGACCCTGTAGCCGAAGGAGTCCACCCCCTCGAAGCCGGGGTCGGGCTGGTAGTCGAAGGTGCCCCAGGGGGTGATGCCGTCGTAGATCAGCTGACCGATACCGGTGAAGGAGCCGTTGCGGGGTCCGAAGACGAGTACCGCCTGGGGATCGAAGAACCCGGGGACCGCCTGGAAGTCGTTGTCGAGAACGTTGGCGGAGATCACGGTGTCGACGGCGTTGCCGAAGACATCGTCCACCGCCACGGGACGATTGGCGCCGACCGTCACGATGACCGTGGCGACGCGGGACGGCGCTCCGTTGGCGGAGCTCAGGGCGATGTAGGAGAACGTGTCGACGCCTTCGAAGCCGGGGTCGGGCTGGTAATCGAAGGTGCCCCAGGGGGTGATGCCGTCGTAGATCAGGCCGCCGATCCCCACCAGCTCACCGTTCTCCGGCGCCGCCACGAGGAAACTGGCGATGTCGAATCCGGTGGCCTGGTCGTTCCCCAGAACGTTCCCTGCGAGCAGGGTGTCCTGGGGGGTGGCGTAGGCGTCGTCCGAGGCGAGGGGGGGCGGGGCCTGGCCGGGACCCGCCGCCAGCCAGATCTGACCGTCGCCGCCGTCCGCCGGATCGGCCCCGACCGCGCCGCCGGCCAGCGCTCCGTCGACGCCCACCAGCCAGCCGGTGTAGTCGCTGATGATGTGGAGACCGCCGTCGCCGCGGAAGTCGAGATCGAAGCGCTGCCAAGGCTTGTCATTGCGGCGGTAGAGCGTCGCGTCGGTGCCGGCGGACCCGGGGTCCCAGGTCTCCAGCACGTGGACCGTCGTCAGGTTGTTGAAAGTGCGCAGGTTGAAGAGGCCCGAGGCCGAAGACGCCATCGGAGTGAAACCCTGGCCCGCGACGTCGGCCCTCGCCTCTAGCAAAGCCGGGGTGCGGTTGGCCGCGCCGGCGAAGGCCATGGCGAGGTTCCTGTCCTCCCGGCTGAGCAGCTGGACGTCGCCGACCCAGAGGAACACCGTGGCGACGTTGGATCGCCGGCCATCCTGGGACAGCCGGTAGGCGACCACGTCGACCCCTTCGAAGCCCGGATCCGGCTGGTACACCAGCTGGCCGAGGGGGTCGAGACCGTTGGGCAAAGTTCCGTTCCTAGGGCCCGCCACCAGCTCCGCGAAGGCGAGGAGACCGCCGGGGGACGGCGTGTCGTTGGCCAAGACGTCGACGACGATCTGCGCACCCTGGGCTGCGAATCCGAGGTCGTCCGCGGCGGTCGGTGTGGCCCAGGCGGCCGGCGTCAACACAAGGAGAGACGAGGCGAAGATGGCGACGAAGAGAACGAGAGATCGCATGGAGCTGGCTCCTGTGGGGATCGGGTTGGGGGCGGGGAAGGGGCTGGCTTCAGATCCTTCGGCAGGCGGATGCAGCCTTGGGGATAGGAGCCCCGTACGAGGCCAGGGGATGTCGAGAAGAAGCAGAGGCCGGTCGTTGGGGATCACCGGCAATAGAAGAATCGCAATGTGGCGATATATTGCCGGGGGCCTAGGCGGTAGTCAAGGGAAATCGACCAGCGTTTTGCCGAAGAGTGCGCCTCCGTAGCGCCTCCGCGGGCGGAGCGCGCAGGAAGCGGGCGTCGATCTCGGCTCAGAGCACCGGATCGCGCCCGGCGATACGCCGGAACGCCTCGATGTAGCGGTCCAGGGTCCCTTCGACCACTTCCGCCGGCAGTTCCGGCGGTGTCGATTCGTGATCCCAGCCGGCTGCGTCCAACCAGTTGCGGACGTACTGCTTGTCGAACGACACGGGCTCGGTGCCCGGCTGCCACTCGGAGGCCAGCCAGTACCGGGAGGAGTCCGGCGTCAGCACTTCGTCGATCAGGAGCAGCTCGCCGCCCAGCGTGCCGAATTCGAACTTGGTGTCGGCGAGTATCACGCCCCGCTCCGCCGCGTGCTCCCGGCCCCGGCTATAGAGGTCGAGGGTGAGGGCCCGGAGGCGGTTCGCCAAGTCCTCGCCGGTTCCCTGCGTCATCACCTCGAAGCTGACGTTCTCGTCGTGGCCGTCTTCCGCCTTGGTGGCGGGGGTGTAGATGGGGTCCGGCAGCTCGCTGGCCCGCACCAGGCCGTCCGGCAGGGGGATGCCGCAGGTGGTGCCCTGGCGCGTGTATTCCCGGAAGGCGCTGCCGGCGAGGTAGCCCCGCGCGACGCACTCGAAGGGTATGACCTCGGCCTTCCTCACCAAGGCCGAACGGCCGCGCAGCAGGTCCGCGTGGGCCCTGGCGGCGGCGGGGAAGTCGGCGGGGTCGGTGGCCAGCAGATGGTTGGGGACGACGTCCGAGAGGTGCTCGAACCAGAAGTTGGTCAGCTGATTCAAGACCTTACCCTTGCCCGGAATGGCGGGCCGGAGCACGTGGTCGTACGCCGAGATGCGGTCACAGGCGACGAGGAGCAGGGTGTCGCCGAGATCGTAGATGTCGCGGACCTTGCCGCGTTTGGGTGCTCCGAGGCCGTCCAGATCGGTTTGCCAAACCGTCGTGCTCATGGGTCCCTGGACCTTCTGGAAAGAGGTGATGGGGGAGGTCAGCCGGATTGCCGTGCCTGCTGCTGCGCCGCCATGGTGCGGGTGAAGAGCCGTTCCAGGGCACCGACGAGCTTCTGCGGGGGTATCTCTTTGAGGTCCCTGGACTCCCAGCTATCGCAATCCACGACCTCGTAGATGGGGAGGGGCTCGAGGCCTTTGAACTTCCCGATACCGAGCTTGCGGAAACCCACCATCAGCTTCTGACCGCCCTCTTCAATGGGTACGGCGATGAAGCCTCGGCCGTGGGCCCGGACATAGAACATCTCGGCGAAGCTACCGAGTCGCTCGATGAAGGGCTCGGTGGCCACCATGCCTTCGTTGATCAGCGTGCTGGTCTGATTGATATACGCGAAGAACGGCCGCTGCTCGTCGATCTTGCTCACCAGGTCTGCGTTGCGCCGCAGCATCGGGGAGAAGAACTTGTTGACGGTTTGCTCGGAGTAGCCCTGGGACACCAGGTAGGTCTTGAAGGACTCGATCTCCTGGGTCTTCTTTCCGGTGGTGAGTCGGGAAAGCTCCACCAGCCCGTGACCGAAATACTCGTAGCGGGGCTCGGCGCTGCGGTCGTCGTTGGCGAGGGCGAGGAGCCGATACTCCCCGAGGTTGAGGGCGATGCGTAGTCCGCGGTCGAAGGGGAAGCCCCGCTCGACGAACTGCGGATAGAGACGTTGGACCCCCACCGCCAGGGCCAGCATGCGCAGGGACTGGCGGCCGGAGTAGAAGGCGCCGTCCCCGAGATACTTCTCCAGCCTGAGGTTGAGGGACGACGCCAGCCGGTCGATCTTGCGCTGGAACTGGGCCGTCATGCGGAAGGCGTCTTCGAGGGCGCTGCGCTCCGCCCGACCCAGCATCGAAAGGATGGCGGAGAAGTCGGTGATGTCGTAGACCAGGCCGAAGCGGTGGACCAGCGGGTCCACCACCCAAGGAGCGCCGAAGTCCAACGGTCGGGTGACCCTGGAGACCCGTAGAACCGGCGGTCCCCCCACCCAGGTGGTGTTGATGCTGCGGTCCCGGGACACCAGCTCTTGGGTCTCCGGATTGCGCTCGAGGGGCACCACCATTTTGCGCAGGGCATGCAGAATCTCGAACTCCTTGAGCTTGCCCAGCAGACCTTCCCAGGTCTTCACCTGGTCCGGTGTCGGAAACCGTTCCGGATCGTAGGCGGGGTGCTTCGAGAGGAAGGTCACGTAGCCGGAGCGGCGAAGCAGCCTCCTGGGGTCGCCGTCGGAATCCAGCGCGAGGAGGTCTTCGACGGCGCTGCGGAGCAAGGGCTCGCCGGGGAGCAGGTGATCATGCCACTGCCCCAGGGCCTCCATCCGCTGCCGGAGGTTCCTCAGGTCGTCCTTCAGGCAGCCCTGGAAGTAGCTGGCGAGCTCCTTGAGGTCGGGGCCTATGTAGTCCTCGGTGAAGATGAGGACGTTGTCCCGCATGCGGGCGAGGAGTTGGGGGAAGAGGGTGTCTTCGTCTTCCCCCATCTCATCCGCCAGCTCGCTGGCGACGTCCGAGGTCAGGTTGGTGACCCGGTCGATCCACTTGAAGAAGATCTTGTATTTGATGTCGTCGCCGTGATCTCGGCCCACCGCCAGATCCCGTCGCCGCAGCCTCTTCGGCGTGTCCTGGAGGTAGCGGGCTACCTCCAGGGAATGGTGGAGCCAGAACACCGAGTGGTAGTCGTAGCCGAGGCTCGACACCGTGGCGTTCTCGACGATCTGGGAGAGTAGCTGCCGATAGGCTTCCCACCGCGCGGCCAGCCGCTTGCTGTCGAAGGCGGACCGGTTGTGGTAGGCGACCTGGGCCTCCTCCTCGTCGTCAAGGTAGGCCCGCACCAGCTCCCGGAGACGCTGATCCGAGCGGCTCAGCAGGATCGGGAAACCCACCAGGGGGGTGGCGGTTTCATCCTCCAAGAAGATCAGCTGGGGGGACGGCAGAAGATCCTCCGGCTTGCCGAAAATCCGGCGAATCTCTTGCGGGTCTGGGCGCAGCCAAACAAAGGTTCCGCGGCACAGATGATCGAGCACGGAGGTGGGCATGGGACGGGCGGTTCTCCGCTGGGGCCTCGACCCTGGGACGAGGCGAGGAAGGCTGGTGGTCAGTAGACCCCAAGCGTATAACATACGGTCAGGCTCCGTAGCCCAATCCCTCCATGAGCATCGTCCCAGAACCCAATCCCTCGATGTCGCCAAAAACTCCTCCGAGGGTGACGACGCCGGAGTCCGTCAAGGCGCCGATCCCCCTGCTGTCGATCCGCGGCCTGGGGATCCGAATCGGGGATGGGCCCGGCGCCAAGCAGCTGCTGGAGGGGGTCGACCTCACCGTCGGGCGGGGGGAGATCGTCGGACTGGTGGGGGACTCTGGATGTGGCAAGACCCTCACCGGTCTCGCGGTCCTCGGCCTGCTGCCGCCTGGGATTCAAGCGACGGCCGGGTCCATCGAGCTGGAGGGGCACGGCGACTTGTTCCAGCTACCCTCCGAGTCCCTCCGCCGGGTCCGGGGGAGACAGGTGGGGATGGTGTTCCAGGATGCCTCGACCGCCCTCAATCCGCTATTGACGGTGGGGTTCCAGATCTCCGAGGGCCTGCGCGTGCATCGAGGTCTCCGTGGTGGCGAGGCCCGCCGCCGGGGCATCGAGCTGCTGCGGCGGGTAGCCATCCCCGATCCAGAATCCCGCTGGAACGCCTATCCCCATGAGCTTTCCGGCGGCCAGCAGCAGCGGGCGATGATCGCCATGGCGCTGGCGCCGGAGCCACGGCTGCTGCTGGCGGACGAGCCCACCACCGCCCTCGACGTGACGGTCCAGGCGCAGGTTCTCGACCTCCTGGCCGATCTGCGCCGCGAACTGGGCCTGTCGGTGCTGCTGGTGACCCACAACCTCGCGGTGGTGGCCAACGTCTGCGACCGCGTTTCGGTGATGGCCGACGGCGGTATCGCCGAAGCGGCACCGACCCGGGAGATCTTCCGCCGGCCCCGCCATCCCGAGACCCGCCGCCTGCTCGCCGCCGCGCTAGCGGAATCTTCTTCCACCCCCGCGGTCGCCGTTCCGTGACGCCGATTCTCGAGATCCAGGGCCTGCGTAAGGCCTTTCCGGTGTTGGAGTGGCGTGGGCTCGTGCCCCGGCGTCGATCCGTCGTCGCCCTCGCCGGGGTCGACCTGCGGGTGGAAGCCGGCGAATGCTTCGGGCTGGTGGGGGAGTCCGGCAGCGGCAAGAGCACCCTGGCCCGGTGCGCCGTAGGCCTGCTGGAAGCCGACGACGGTGAGATCCTCTTCGACGGGGTCGACGTGACCGCCGCATCGGGGCCCGGACTGAGGCGCCTGCGGCGCCGCATCCAGCTCGTCTTTCAAAGCAGCGCCGCCGCCCTCGATCCGCGGTACACCGTCGGCCGAGCCATCGCCGAGGCCTTGCCTTCCCCGGGGGCGGCGGCCGGAGTCGACGGGGCGCGGGTCGCCGAGCTCCTCGCCCGGGTCGATCTCGAAGCCCATCTGGCGGGGCGGTTCCCCCACCAGCTCTCCGGGGGCCAGCGTCAGCGGGTCGGCATCGCCAGGGCTCTGGCAGTGGAGCCAGAGCTCCTGATCCTCGACGAACCGGTTTCGGCCCTCGACGTCACGGTGCGCAACCAGGTCCTAGATCTGCTCGCAGAGTTGCGGCGGGCTTTCGGGGTGACGATGGTCCTGATCAGCCATGATCTGACGGTCATGGAGCGCATGGCGGACCGCGTCGCGGTGCTGCACCGCGGGCGGATCGTGGAGGAGGGGCCGGCGACGGAGGTCTTCACACGCCCCCGTCATCCCTACACCGTGTCCCTCCTCGCCTCGGTCCCCCGCATCATGGATGGTGATGTTCCCTTGTCGACGCCCCGCCGCCTCCGCCGGTGAAATCCCTCCGGAAGCGGCCCGATTCTTCTCCCGAAGGGCCGAGACGACGGTATCTATCGACAGCGTGGACGACGGGAGGTAGGCCGAGTGACCCAGGAGTGGTAACTTTCGCTCCGGGCGGCCGTAGGATAGGCGAGCTAGCCAACCCTCTGGACACAGCCCGCCGGCGCCCGGATTGGACCTTCAGGAGCGAAGCATGAGACACCAGTTAGATCGAGCCCACGACCCCGTACGCCCCCTCGTCGGGCTCTGCCTTGCCCTCTGTGCCTTGCTGCCGGCCTACGGTCCGGCTTTGGCCGATACCACCCTTCCCACGACCCTGGGGGCGGAGGAGGAAGGGCCTCTGACCTTCCCCCAGACCGAGCAGCTCGAGGTCGAGCTGGACGACGTGGTGGTCATGGCCCTGCGGCACAACCTTTCCTTGGTTGTGGAGCGCTACCGCCGGCAGGGGACCCTCCTGGGAATCCGTGAGGCCATGGGTATCTACGACCTGAATCTCAACGCGACCCTGGAGACTAGCAGCAGCACGCGGCCCCCGAATTCCACCCTCGAAGCGGCGGACATCGTGGTCAGCGACCGCGACCGCTGGAACTTCAGCCTCACCCAGCTGACCCGCTGGGGCGGCACCGCCGCCGTCACCTTCAACAACACCCTTTTTGAATCGTCCAACCAGGCGGTGCAGCCCAATCCACAGTACGAGTCGACGTTCACCGTGGGCTTCGACCAACCCCTGCTGCGGAACTTTGGGCGTGAGGTGACCGAGCGGAGCCTCATCGTCGCCCGCAACAACGTCGGCATCAACCTGGAGGTCTTCCGGACCCAGGTCGAGACGATCGTTCAGCAGGTGGCCGACAACTACTGGAATCTGGCGGAGGCCAAGGAGCAGCTCAAGGTCTCCCTCGAGAGCCTGGAGCTCGCCAAGGAGCTCCACGAGATGAACCGGATCCAGGTCGAAGTCGGCACCATGGCGCCCCTCGAGATGGTGCAGAGCGAGGTCGGCGTCGCCACCCGCGAGGAGCAGATCATCCGTGATCGGGCCGCGGTGCAGGACGCGGAGGACGCCCTGCGCCGCCTGGCCAACCTCGAGCAGGGGGACCTGTGGGACGTCGAGATCGTGCCGACGACGAATCCAGAGATCGCCCATGAGCCCATCGATGTGGCGGAGGCGGTCCGCGTCGCGGCCAGCAACCGACCCGACGTCATCCGCAGGAAGCTCGAGAACGAGACCCTGGCCCTCGATTCGAGAATCTCCGAGAACGCCACCAAGCCGACCCTCGACCTGGAAGCGGGCTATGGCTACAACTCCCTGGCGGGTGACGAGATCCTGCCGGACGGCCAAGAAGTGAGCGGAGGGTGGAGCGACGCCCTGGATCAGATCGCCGACGGCGACTTCGACTCGTGGCGGGTGACCCTGACCTTCGGCTATCCGATTCAAAACCGCGCCGCCCGGGCCGCCGCCGCGAGAGCCGAGCTGGCGGCGAAGCAGGGGGAGTACGAGCTACGGGACCTGCTGGGTCAGGTGCTCCTGGAGGTGCGTAGGACCGCCCGCGGAGTGGACACCGCCGCCAAGGCCATCGAGTCCGCCAAGGTTTCGAGCAAGTTGGCCCGCAAGAACCTGGAGGCCGAGCAGAAGCGCTACGAGAACGGCCTGTCCACCAGCTTCCAGGTCCTCGAGATCCAGGAGGATCTTTCCCAGGCCCGCAGCCGGGAGGTCAGCGCGATCATCGGCTACCGCCGGGCCCTGACGGCGTACCAGCAGGCCACCGGCCAGCTGCTGGACGCCTACGCCATCGAGCTGGAGAACGGGGACAGCGCCGAGGCGACGGAATAGGGAACCCGGACGGAGGGTTCGGGGGCGACGGTCGCCCCCTCGGTTGGGCCGGTCCCCTAGGGTCGGCCCTTCTTGCTAAGGGAAGGGGGCGTTCCGCCGCGGGCGGCCCCTCAGCCGTCGCCGCAGGTGCCCGGGTCGGGCTCGGCGGGGAAGGCGAAGCCGTCACCGGCCGACGCGAAGGTGCCCAGGGGATTGGCGTAGACCTTCCGGCGGCAGGTCTGGATGTCGGTGACGACCATCTGGTACTCGACGTCCGTCAGCGCGCCGTAGAACACCCAGAAGTGATCGTTGTTGCAGCGGGCGTCGAGGACTTTGACCAAGACCTCCAGGTTCTCCGGGGAGAAGAACCAGAAGCGGCCGGTGTCTTCGGTGATCCGAACCGCCTGCCCGTCCCCGGAGACCCCGTCCGCGGTGCGCCAGCGGAGCTCCAGCGAGAACCTGCCGTCGCCGAGGCACATCCGGGTCGCCGACGGCTCGCACGGCGTGCCGGCGTCGCAGGCCAGCGCCAGCGCTTCTTGGGTCGGCCCGACGAAGGCATCCGCCACGATGCTGTTGCCCTCGCCCAGCATGTGGTAGCCGTCGGAGTGGTAGAGCCGGGGGTAGTCCGGTAGGGAGAAGATCGGGCCGAAGGTGTCGACGAACGGCAGGCCCTCCGCGGCGGCGATGTCCTCCAGGTCCCGCGACAGGTTTCCGGCCCGATTGTTGGTTCCGTTGGAGCCCGGAGATGTCGGTCCGAAGGGAATGACCGAGGCGTACACCGGGATCGCTCCGGCTTCGAGAACCTTGCCCGCCATCATCTGCAGGTTTTCGAGGATGTTGGGGTTGCCGATGATCGGCCTGCCCGACGCGATGTCGTTCGTGCCCTCCATGATGAGGACGACGTCGTAGCCAACGGCGTCAGTGCCGATGCGGCTCAGCCCCTCGCCGGTTTTCTCACCGCAGACCGCGGAGATGTCGATGTCGACATCGGTGCCTAGGGCCGCTAGGCGGTTCTCCAGGCGTGCGGGGTAGCCGCGGTAGGTACTGGGGCGAAAGCAGTCCACCCCGGGCTCCCGAAGGCCGAGGGTGATGCTATCGCCGAAGGCGAGGATTCGCGGGGTCTCGGTCTGGGCGGCGGCGGGGCAGGTGAGCGAAGCCCCGAGCAGCAGGGCGAGGGCGAAGAGGCAGCAGGCGATTCTCATAGTATGGGGCTCGTCCGGCGAAGGTAGTTCGTCGAGCCCTCGGCGATTGCCGTGGGCGTGGGGGCGCGAGTATATACGCCTCCGGAGAGCGCCGGGATGGGGTTGCGCCGGCCCCGAAAATGCCAGTCTCGCCCCCTGTTCCGCGGTTGCGGAGCAGGGGGGGAGGACGCCCTAGCGGCTCTTGCACTTGCCGGCCGGGCCGGCGTCGTAGATGGACTGGATCTCCCCCTGGGTCAATGCCCTTTCGAAGATCTCCACCTCGTCGATCAGGCCTTTGAAGGGGCTCGAGTAGGCGCTGTCCCCAATGAGCCAGGTGGCGTCGCCGTTGTGGAATCCGGTGGCGGCATAGACGTCGTAGAGGGTGACCAGCTGGCCGTTGACGTAGAAACGGAACTCCCCGGCGTTGTTGTCGGCCACCGCGGCGACGTGGGTCCAGACCCCGGCGCTGATGCCGGCGCCGTTGGAGGGTAGGGCGTAAGAGCTGGGGGAGGCCTGGTGCACGAGGCGGAGCTCGGAGCCCTCCAGGATCAGCTGGTAGAGGTAGTCCCCGTAATCGACGATCGTCCGCGGATTGGGGTCGAGGCTCTCTGGCCGAATCCACGCGTCGACGGTGAGGTTGGTGTAGTCATGGACAGAAGTCGAGGTGGCGGAGACCACGTCATTGACGCCGTCGAAGGCGAGGGCCCCAGCCACCTGACCGGAGGTGGGGGTTGGACCGTTCTGGTGGCTGCCGTGGTTGCCGCCGGCGATGTCCGTGGCCGTCGTGCCGGCGATCTCGTCGAAGGTCCACCAAGCGGTCATCGTCGGAGGCGGCGTCGCGCAGGTCAGCTCGCACTCGCAGTCCAGCTCGGCGCCGGAGCACATCGCCAGGGAAACGGGATGGGTCGGCGCGTAGCAGACCGGCGAGTCGCAGTGGGGCCCTTCGCACCAGCTGCTGCCGATGCACTCCCCGAGGCCGCAGGCGGGGTCCATCAGCCGGCACCGGCAGGCGACCTGGGAGATGGGGGCCGACGGCGCGTAGCACTGGCAGTCGTCGCAGTAGCTTCCGTCGATGCAGCGTCCCGGTCCGCAGTCCTCCTTGATCCGGCAGTTCTCGTCCAGCGACGCGCCCTGACACAGCACCTGCGAGATCGGAGCGCTCGGGGCGTAGCAGACCGGCGCCGGACAGTTGGGCCCTTCGCACCAGCTATTGCCGATGCACTCCCCGAGGCCGCAGGACGGATCGGCGAGGCGGCATTTGCAGAACGCTAGGGAGATGTCGGTGTCCGGCGCGTAGCAGCGACAGCTGTCACAGTAGCTGCCGCCGATGCACTGGCCTGGGCCGCAGTTTTCGAGCTGGTGACCACGCTCCCATTCAAGCTGCCGCTCCATGAGCTCGACGCCCATCGGCTTCCCGCCGTTGGGGAAGCCTTTGGCCTGCGGCTGGGCGTGCAGAGCCGTCGTGAGCGCGGCGAGGACGAGGATGAAGGCGAAGATACGGAATCGTTCGATCTTTGCGGGGGCGGATCGAAGCATGGGGAACCTCCAATATTTGGGGCCATCCCGCGACGTCGATGTCGGGGGAACCGCCTGGTCGGGCAAGGGCACCAGAAGGGATATTGATACTTTAGCATTAATGCTGTGCTTCGTAGGTTGGCCAGTGGGTTGAGTTTGGTAAAGGGACGGCGGTAATGGGGCGTTGGGCGATGGGCTGTGTCCCATCCCTGGTTCCGCCTGCACCTTCCCTTCCAACGGCGCGACGGCCGGCGATCCACGGATCGCCGAGAAAGTTCGCTGTTCCAGTACAAGTCTCCCCTGGGTGTTACGGTGCCAAGGTTCCCACTCACCCATGGTTTGGCCGTATCCGACGGTCAGAAAGGAGCCTTGCTGATGTCCAGAAAACGAATGATTTTGGGGCTGTTGATCGTGGCGCTGTGGATCGGGCCCGCCGCCGGTGCGCAGAAACAAGGCCACGGATCGGTGTCCGGAGCTTTCGTCTCGGACGCCCTGGCCGGAGTGTGGTCTTGGCTCGAAGCCGTGGTCGCCGCCGGGGCGGAGGCCATGCCAGCGGCCGAGGAACGGGGCCTGGAGGGCGCCTCCGAAGGCCCGGGTGTCCAGGGCAGAGAGATCACCCCAGACGACGACACATCGGGGGGTGGTCTGGCGACCATCGGAACGGAGCCTGAGCCCTTCGGCTAGGGCATTCCGGTTTGCCCGGTGGGCGGATCCGGATCTATCCGATCGAGCTTCGGATCGGGGCGGGTCCGTCCCTGAGGACTCCTCAGGCCGCCATCTTGCCGTGCCTCAGGGCCGCCAGGGACTCGCGGATCCTGGCCTCCGCCAACTCCCCACGCAGAATGTGGCGGGCCACCTCCAGGAGTGCCGCCTGGCCGATTGGGTTGCCCTCCACGTGCTCCGCGAGGGCGGTGATTTCCTCCACCCTCGAGCTGAGGGCCGGAAGGTCCCCGGCCCGGAACAGATGGAGCACCTCACATAGCAGGACGACCGCCCTGTCCGACGGGTTGCCGACCCGTCCGTAGATCGCTTTGGCCTCGGCGAAGCGGGCCTCGGCTTCCTCGGATCGTCCCTCCAAGGATGCCACTTCCCCGGCGGCGGCCAGCCATTGGGCGTAGGTGGCGTCGTCGCGACGCACCAGCAGGCCTTCGGCGACGGTGAGGGATGCACTGGCTTGGCCCAGGTCTCCCGCCTCCAAGTGGATGCGGGCGAGGGTCACCGCCACGGCGGTGCGATGGTGGCGATGGTCCCCCGGCAAAGCCTGGAGCTGGCGACCGCATTGGCGCAGCAGGGGCAGCGCCCGGTCCGGAAAACCCAGCCGTTTCGAGATCAAGGCGCGGAGGTAGAGGGCGCGGGGTACCCCCACCGGGTCGTCAGCGGCCTGGGCGAGGCGCTCGGCCCGCTCTGCGAACATCAGGGCACTGTCCAGATCCCCGAGGTCGCTCAACAGGTAGACGCCGGTGCGGTAGACGAGGGCCCGCAGGGCAGGGCGCCCCAGGGGCCGCTCGAAGCGGAAGGCCAGGTCGAGGATGTCGGCCGCGGTGTTGCGGTCTCCGCGTCGGCGGAGCACCTCCCCCAAGATCACCAGCACCTCGCACAGCCTGGAGGCGGACTCCGGCTCCATCGCCGTCGGGGCGGATTCTGTGACCGGTTCCAACCAGGACACCGCAAGGGCGTAGGCCTCGTCCTGGTTCCTCAGAATCGTCCTGGTGAGGTGGGCCGGGTCTCCGTCGAACACCCCACCGTCGGCGGCTACGGAAGCGTGTCGTCCCCAGGTCAGCAGGCGGTCGCGAATCGGCAGGCGGGATGAGCGCTTCGAGGCCTCCTTCCGGGTCGGCAGGAAGCCGACGGCGGTGGGGGGTTCCAGGAGTGGAAAGGTCCTGGCGAAGAAGTCCGCGGGCTCCTCGCCGACCACGGCGAGGATCTCGAACAGCCGGGCACAGGTCAGCTGGGCGTTGCCGGAGAGGACCCGGGATAGGTAGCCGGGGGCATGGCCGAGGGCGCCGTCGATGGTCCCCCGCTGCATGCCCTTGGAGTGGCGGGCCTGCTCGCGGAGCCGGCGGATCGCCCGGAGCAGCTCGCGGTGCGCGGCGTCGGGCGAGAATTCCGATCGGTCGGCCATGGATCTCCCTGAGGATCGGGCCTCGCCGTCTACGGGTCAAGGCTCACCTCGGCCGAGAGGGGAGCCGCCCGCGGAGCGGAGCCGGCCACGGAATCTAGAAGGTTCTCTGTGTCTGGCCGATCTTAACTAGGTGCGGTTCACGTTGTCCAGAGACTATGGCTTCCTTTGTCGGGTAGGTCGAGGGCCAGGATCGACGGAACTCGGTCCGGGAAGGCGAGCCGGAGCAGCTGATGGCCGATACCAGCGAGACCCACCATCAGGCCCGGGGTCTCGGCCCGCGGCACGAGCATGCCGAATCGCCAGCCCCCTTCATCGATTCCGGCGACGATCCGGTCCCGCAAACGTTCGACCCTGCGGGCGAGGGCTCCGTCCCCCAGGCGCCCCGCGGCGAGTAGGAGGACGTCCAGGTTCCCCAGGTCGCCGTGGCACAGACAGTGATTCTTGCCGAACCCCTGTTCGAGGGTGGTTTCCAGCGCCGCATCCAGATCGGCGCGGATCTCCGGGCCGCCGAGGAGCGAGAGGCAGGCGAGCCGTGCGATACCCACCCCGGGGGCGCCGTGGCACCAAGCCACCATGTAGCTTGGATCGTCGCGGGTACGCTGTCGCAGATCCGCCCAGTTCCGATGCTCTTCGGAGAACAGGCCCCGCTCAAACGCCATGGCCCGCCGTGCGGCGTCGCCGTAGGCGTCGTCGCCGGACACGAGGGCCAATTCGGCGAGGGCCCAGGCCATGCCGGAGGCGCCGTGGGAAAGACCTGAGAGGATCGGGCCACCGTCCCCCCCCATGGGCCACCCCAGTCCTCCATCCTCGGGCTGGGCCGTCGACAGCAGCTGATCACCACAGGCCTTCGCCAGGCCCAGCACGGAGTCGAGGGGACGGTCCCGATGGAGGCGGAGCAGGGCCAGGAGGGCCCCTGCGGTGCCGTCCAGGAGATCCTGATGGGGGCTGCTGCGGAGCAGTGCCGGCAGGTCAGGGAGGGTAGCCATCGCCCCGTCGAGGAGATCCTTGCGTCCCCACAGGCGGGCCAGGTATTGGCGGGCGTAGGCCAGCCCGCCCCAGCCGGTGAAGGCGCCGGGGGCGTCGGGCTGCCCGGGGTGGCGTTCCAGCAACGCTTCGGTTTGACGCCAGGCGCGTTTCGCCAGCTCGGTATACGCGTCGTCCTCCGCGGCGTGGCCGAGGTGGGCGAGGAAGAGGGCCACCCCCGGTAGCCCGGTGAACAGGTCGACCCCCAGCGGGTCGAGGCTCCAGCGGTGATTCCCCATGGAGCGCAGCGCCACCCAGGTGGACCGGTCTGCGGAATGAAAGGCGAGGTCGGCGAGCCGGTCACCGACCCGCTTCGCCGCCGCCAGGAGGGCTTCGGGGGAGGCGGTGGGGGCACGTTCGGGGAGCCGGTAGGAAGGCGTGGCCTCGTGGTCCGCGGTGAGCTCCAGCATCTGGAAGGAGGCACGGATCGTCGCCAGCTGTCTTTCGAGGTCGGCGGGGCCCCAGGTGCGCCCCAGGCGTCGCCGGGCCCGGGCGAGACCCGTTTCCGCCAGCAGGTCGGGGATCCGTTCGCCGTCGCTGGTCCACAGGGAGCGGCTGTCGGGACGGGTGGAGAAGTAGGGGACGTCCCCCATCTCCAGGTCCCGGCGTTCCGCCCGCACCACCGGTTCGAGCTCGGGCTGACGCCGCACCACCCCCCAAACCCGGTCGAGGACGAGATCCCGCTCCAGGGCGTCGCGCATCTGATCGGGGTGGTACGTGTCGAAGAGCAGGCGCACGTAGGGCATCGTGGACCGGACGATCACCCGGGTCTCGACGCCGGCGAAGGCGGAAAGGGGGCCGTCGGGGGCCAAAAGGGCCATGCGGTGACCCTCGACGAAGCGGTACAGCTGGCGAAATCCCGCCGCCAGGTCGTCGGCGAAGCGCTGGATCGACACCTCTTCGCCGTCGAGGCGGGGACGGTGGTTTCCCTCCGGAAGTCCCCGCGATCCGAGGGTGAACATCATCCGGTCGGTGCCCGGTTGGCGCAGCACCAGGCCCGGCCGAGCCAGCCGTTGCCCAGCCTCCGCGCCGATGCCGCTGACGTCGATGCCGCCGCCCTCGCCGTGGCGGAACGAACGCTCCGGAAGCAGACCCACGCCGATCACCGAGCCGGCCCGCCACGCGTCGTCGGGATCCGAGGACAGCACCGGGTGGAAGAGGGGTTCGAGGTCCACCGGCACCGGATACTCGCCGCAAGCGATGAGGTTCTCGAAGTGGAGGTCGATGGCCCCGAGCAGGTGGAGCAGGGCGAGGTGGGCGCCTAGACGTCGATAGAAGCGGGGAATCTGCTCCCCCTCGGCGCAGGGTGCGGCCTCTACGAATTCCATCCAGCCGTGGGTTCCGCGGTCCAGGGTCCGCGGGATCTTGAAGTCGAGGGGGTAGCCGTTC
>JBCDIS010000089.1:0-29578 GCA_038748685.1 Acidobacteriota bacterium
CGGGGGGCTGGGGACGCCCCTGGAGATCTGGCCGGTCACGGCCGGCCAAGGTTTCGGGCATCTTCAGTGGACCCGATACGGGCGTCTGGGTCAAGCCTAAAAGTACAAACCCATCGACTCTTAGGGGACCTCCGCCGGCGCCGGTCCCCACCGGCTCCGGGCCCGGACCAGCTCCCTCCCGTCGGCGACGCGGACCAGCGAATGGAGCAGGGCACCGTCGCCGCCCTCCAGACAGCGGCTATCCACCCGGTCCCCGAGGTGCGCCTCGGCACGGTACTCGATCTCTAGCTCCGACATCCTCCGGCGGGTCCACGTCGATTCCGGCAGGCCTTCCACCAGGAGCCGGACGTAGGCCGAATTGTTCACATGTCCGTTCAGGTCGAGGTCGTCGCGGCGGATCGACAACCCGGGACCACCGGCCGGGTCCACGTCGGAGCCACCTCCATCCGGGGAGGGCAGACGGCGGAACGAGTCCGCCAGGGCGCGGCGGGGAGGGTCGGGGTGGAGCCGCCGCAGCCAGTCCGGCGGTCGGCGCACGGGACGGAAGGCGGCGGTGTCCATGAGCAGCCACGAGGAGCTGGCGACCCCGACCTCGACGCCGTCGGAGAGTAGACGAAAGTCGCGAATTGCAAAAGGGCGCCCCATCTCGGCGGGCCAGGTGCGGACCTCCAGCGTTTCGCCGAGGCGCGGCCAGGATCCGATCCGCACGTGCAGCTTCGACAGGAACCAGGTCAGCCCCTGCTCCAGGAGCTGCTCCACGGACACGCCCAGTTCCCCGGCGTGACGGCCCGCCGCCTCCTGCAGGTAGTCGCACAGGGACGGCAGGGTCAGGACGCCCCCCGGGTCGATCTCGTAGGAACGCACGCGGAAAAGCTCCCGATACTCTCCGCGGGGCCCGTCCCCGGCGCCCCCCCGATCTCGGTCCGGGGTCACGACGGGCCGTCCGCCGCCGTCCCCAGGGCCTCGGCGAGACCCTCCACGTGCTCGGCCCCCTCCGGTACCGTCACGCTAGACCCTTCGAAGGCGTCGCCGAAGGGCTCCGCCCGTCCCCCGAGACAGTCGGCGAAGTAGGCCTCGGTGATGGCCCGGAAGGCCCGCGCATTGGCGGCCCTTCGAAAGCCGTGGCCCTCGTCGGGGAAGAGGACGAAGGTGACGGGGATGCCCTTCTCCCGCATCGCCGCGACGATCTGCTCGGACTCTTCGAGCTTCACCCGCGGATCGTTCGCGCCGTGGGCGATGAGGAGGGGGCGCTTTATCGCCCCCACGTGGGCCAGGGGCGAGATCTGCTCCAGGCGGGCCCGGCCCTCCTCGCTGCGGAAGTCGCCGACGCGGGTGGCCCACATATCGAGCAGGGGCAGCCAGTGGGGCGGCACCGACTCCACCACCGTCAGCAGGCTCGACGGGCCGACGATATCGACGCCGCAGGCGAAGAGCTCGGGGGTCTGGGTCATCCCCACGAGGGCCGCAAAGCCTCCGTAGCTGGTTCCCTGGATCGCCACCCGGTCCTCCCGGGCGATTCCCTCTTCCACCGCCCAGCGGACGCCGTCGATCAGATCCTCCTGCATCTTCCCGGCCCATTCCCGGTTGCCGGCGTTGACGAAGCGCTTGCCGAAGCCGGTGGAGCCCCGGAAGTTGATCGACAGCACGGCGTAGCCCCGGTTCGCCCACAGCTGGTGCTCCGGATCATGGCCGTAGCGATCCCGCGCCCAGGGTCCACCGTGGACCTCGAGCACCATCGGCAGGGGCTCCTCCGGCCGCCCGTCGCCGTCGGGGTCGCTGTCGGGGGGCAACGTCAGGTAGGACGGTAGCTCCAGCCCGTCTCGGGCTTCGAGGGTCACCGGCCGCATCGGGGCCATGGCGACGCCCTCCAGGGCATCCCGGCTGCCGAAGAGCCGCCGGGTCTCACCCCTCCGGCGGTCGAAGAGCACGTAGGAGAAGGGGCGATGGGACGGAACGTCCCCCACCAGCCAAAGCTGGCCGTCGGTGGTGCTGACCACCAGTTCCGGATCCCCCTCCGTGCCGGCCCGCAGCTGTTCAAAGACCCCCGCGAGCTCGGGATCGAGGGCGACCCACTCCTTGCGCAGAGCGTCGACGGCGACGGCGACGGGGCGGCCGGAGAGGGGATCGAACCACACGTCCGCCACGTCGGCCCGGGGATCCCCGTGCAGCAGGGTCCGCTCGCCGGTGGCCAGGTCCACCGTGAAAAGGCCTGATGTGTCCCGCCCCCGGCTGTCCACCAGGTAGAGGGTGCCCCCTTCGTGGTCGAGCCCCTCCATGGCGGTGGTCAGGTCGTCCTCCATCGGGACCTTCTGCCACTCCCGCCAGGTCCCGTCGTCGTCCAATCGCATCAGGGTGCTGCCGCCGTCGGGGTCGGCGCGGCCCGCGAAGCGGACCCGGTAGTCGTCGTCCAGGAGAAGGTCCGGAAAGCCGGGATTCTCCATCAGCAGCTCCAGCTTTCCGGTGGCCAGGTCCAGCACGTGGGGGTCGGCGAACCTCGGATCCCGCTGATGCAGCCCCACGACGACCTGGCCGGGGCGATGGGGGCTGGCGTGGAGCATGCGCGCCCGGACCCCTTCGGGGGTCAGGGGCCGTACGGCGCGGGACAGGACGTCCACCCCCAGGACCCTCCAGGTCTCGTCGCCGTCCCGGTCCTGGAGGAAGAGCACGTGGCGGCCGTCGAAGGCCCACTGGTAGGCGTGGATACCACGGCCCCGGTCCTCCGTGAGGGGGACCGCGGCGCCGGGCTCGTCGACGGGGGCGATCCACAAGTTCTTCACCCCCTCCACCGGCCCGAGGTAGGTGATCCACCGGCCGTCGGGGCTGATGCGGGCCCGCGATCGGTCGGCGTCGCCGAAGATCAGGCGGCGGGGGATCAGGGGCGCCGGGGCCTGGGGGGCGACGGCGACCTCCCCCCCCCGGCCCCGGGTCCTTCCGTGCCACGGTCACAGCCCACCGCGGAGGCGAGGAGAGCCAGGGTCAGGGGGACACCAAGCCAAGACGTCGGGCGGCGCGGGGCGGGGGGGCTCGTCATTCGGAAGGCTCCTTTTCGGAACGGGATGGCGAGGCGCAGGCCGCTAGCCAAAAACGCCGTCGCCCGGATACCATCTTGGTGCTTACCTCTGATCTGTTTGGCCGCCCGGCGGCCTGAGTTGTTGTCATGATGCCGATCCGACGGTTGCAGCGCGGTCTGGAATCCCCACGCCTACCCTGGGGGTTGGCGGCGCTGTCCATTGCATTCTTCCTGCAGGCCCTGTGGGGAGGGCTACAGGCGGACGACTTCATCTACCGCGCCGCCCTGACCCGGGCCGACGGGCTGGAAACCTACCACCGCCCCGCCTGGAACCTCTTCGATTTCATCGACGCGGAGCGGGATCCGGAACTATTCGAAGACGGCTTCCTCCCCTGGTGGAGCCAGGACGACCTCTCGATCCGCTTCTTCCGCCCCGTCACCGGTTGGAGCCACTGGCTCGACTATCGGCTGTGGCCCGAGCGGCCGATGCTCATGCACGGTCACTCGCTTCTCTGGATGGCCGCCATCGCGGTCCTGATCACCCGGCTCTACCGCCGCTGGATCCTCCCCACCTGGGCCGCCGGCCTCGCCGCCCTCGCCTTCGTCTTGGACGACGCCCACGCGATCCCCGTGTCCTGGCTGGCCAACCGGAACGCCCTGATCTCGCTGGCCCTCGGCCTGGGGGTCCTGCTCGCCCACGATCGCTGGAGGCGGGACGGTTGGCGCGCCGGAGCCGTGTGGGGACCGACCCTTCTCCTCACCGCCCTTCTGGCCAACGAAGGCGCCGTCGCCGTGACGGGCTACCTCGCCGCCCACGCCCTTTTTCTGGACCCCGCGGGTCGCCGCGAAAGGCTGCGGAGCCTGGTCCCCTACGCCGCGATCGCCGCCGGATGGTGGCTGGCCTACCGCTGGGCCGGCTACGGGGTCCGCAGCTCCGGCACCTACGTCGACCCCGGCGACGCTCCCCTCGCCTTCCTCGCCGAGGTCGTCCACAGGCTGCCGCTCCTCTTCTGGGGCCAATGGGCTTTTCCGGGCTCGGATCTCGCCTCGTTCCTCGACGACGGCGGCCGACGGATCCTGTGGTGGGTGGCGGTGGCCGGGATCGCGGCGGTGGCCTGGGCCTCCTGGCCCCTCCTGCGCCGAGAACCGGCGGCCCGGGCCCTGGCCCTCGGCATGGGCCTGGCCCTCCTCCCCGCCTGCACCGCCTTCCCCTCGGATCGGATCCTGATCTTCGTCGGCGTCGGCGCCATGGGGCTGATGTCTTTCCTCATCGCCGACGCCTTCGGACCGGACGGACGCCGGGTGGGCCTGCCCCGGAGGATCTTCGCCGGGGCCCTCGTCGCCATCCACCTGGTGCTCGCCCCGCTGAGCGCCCTCTGGGCCATGGGCCGGATGGGGGCCCTCAACGACGTGATCGTCGCCGCCGCCGGGAGCCTGCCGGAGGACGCGGCGGTGGAACGTCAGGTGCTCGTGATGGTGAACGCCCCCAGCGCCTTCCTGACCGTGTACGGACACCTCGTGGGGGCGGGGGACGGGGTCCCCAGGGCCGACGGCGCCGTCCTTCTAGGGTCGGGCATCTACGGCATGGAGGTGGAGCGCACCGGCCCGCGATCGCTGGCGGTACGGCCCCGGGGGGGCTTCCTCCCACCGCCCGGGGGCCCTCCCCCCAGCGCGGATCTCCAGCTACCCGGGGTCAGCCTGCGGCGGGTGCTGCCGATGCTGGACGGTCTCTACCGGCGAGATCCCCTACACCTGGGGTGGAGCCGCGGGATGAACGGGGTGCGGGTGGAGGTGACGGCGATGACGGACGACGGACGCGCCGCGGAGGCGACCTTCCACTTCGGAGCCGACCTCGACGACCGCCGATGGCGCTGGCTGGACTGGAACGGAGGGGAGCTGGCCCCCTTCACCCCGCCCGCCGTCGGCGCCTCGGTGATGCTGCCGCCGGCGGCCCTCGACCTCGAGCTACGCTGACCCCCGGGGCCGGACCGCGGGTCCGCCGACGGTCCTGTGACCACCGGCGGTCACTGGACCTCCAGCGGGTCCGGATTGCCGCCCCGGATCTGCTCGATGATGCGGTGCTCCCGATCGACGATGCGTTTCAGGAACGTCTCGGCCCCCCGCATGTGGCGAAACGCCCGGTAGCCCCGCTCCAGCAGATCGTGGATTTCCCCGAAGCCCGAGAGGTGGGCGGGATGACGGGCCATGCGCAGGGCCATGCCGAGCCCCCGCCGCCGTACGACCTTGTCCAGCCGTCCGCCGATCAGGCCGATGAGGTCCACCTGGCGGCGGCGGTCCCCGTAGTCGTCGCAGCGGCGGTAGGCCTCGAGCCATCCCCGGCGGTCGAGGGTTCCGGCGGCGGCCGGGTCCAGGTGGCCTAGCAGCCTGGCGTCCAGATCCTGCGAGAGGGCCTCCATCTCCAGGGCAAGGCAGAGGGTGTCCAGCATCCGGCGGGGCAAGGTCCGCACCATCAGCGGAGCCATCCGTTCGAGGTCGAGATCCCGCCCCGTGATGTCCCGGGTCACGTACAGCTCGTCGAAGAAAAACTCCACCGCGGGTCGATACCGTGTATCCGCCAGCAGGTCGCCGTGGGTGGTTTTGAGCCGGGTGCATTGAAACACCCCGAGACGACGACGACGCTCGACGTAGGCGCCGTCGCCGCCACGTTCCGGCCGACCCCTGCGGACCCGGCGGAGGAAACCCCGCAGCCGCTTCAGCTCACGCTCTTGGCCCATGGAGCCCCCTCAAAACGCCCCGGGTTCAGGTGTCGCCGTGCAGGAACCAGGCGAGCACCAGACCCACCAAGACCCACGACGTGATCGAGTAGGCGGTCAAGAAGCTGTGGTAGCTCCAGCTTTCGTAGAACCAAACCGGCCGCCCCAGGTGGTCGAAGACCGCCGTCGCCAGCCCTGCCCCTACCACCAGACAGAAGCGCTCGCCAAAAGAGACGAGGCGCGGGGACAGCCAGCGCAGCAGGGCCGCCATCAGCAGGACGCTCACCCACATGTGGGCGAAGCCTTTGGCGAAGACCCCCGGCGCCATGACCGGCGCCCCCGCCGCGCGGAAGTAGACGGTGGCGATCGGCCCAGATTCGTGGAGGGCGGCGGACTCGTCCCCCGCCATCGCATAGGGCAGAACGTAAACGCCGTCCGCGGGCAGGTGGCTGGCGAGGGATTCTCCGAGGGAGGCTTCGTCGGGCACGGTCTGAATCATGCCAAGGCCGGAGGCGATGGGTCCCCACCAGATCCAGCCCCAAAAGAATAGGAGCACGGACGCGGCCAGGGACGCGAGGATCAGTTTCTTCATCGAGTTCTCCCGTGGGCAGATTGCCGCGAGTGTATCGCGGGATCGCCTCCCCAGCCTGCGCCGCGGCTCAGTCGGAGAAGATGCGGAACGCCGCCCTCGGGGGTCCTTCGCCGGCAGGGCCCGCGGTCTTCGGATCGATGCCCCCTGTGGGGCTCGGGGGAACGAAGCCGCCGTCCAAACCCCACGTGGTCCCCGGCGCCCGGTATCGGCAACCCGCCGGCGCGGGGGTCGGGGTCCCTTTGGGGATCGAGGACGACGTCCTGGGCGGAGCCGTCCACGGGGCGGACCTCGACGCTTTCCACGGCGGGGCCTCCTGAGCCCGCAGCAAAGGGCGCTCCGGAGTACGGCGGGGAACGAAGTGGCCGGACCGGGAGGCCCGGAGCAGATCGACCAGACGGCGGAGGACGGAAGGCAGAGGCAAGGCTTGGGACAACGGCATCGTGGCTCTCCTCGGTAGGGGGTGTTTGGGACCCCCATCTCCATTCCACGCTGCGTGCCAATACCCCAGATCACGCTAAACCATTTAACTAGAACGCTTTACCCTTAGACCTCCTCAAGCCGTTCCGCGGGCCGAAGCCAAGGCATTGTGCGGTGGATCGCCGAGACCAGCTCGGGTGCCGGCGGCGGGCCGTCCAAGAACTCTGCCCGCCGCACAATCCTTTGACGATCGGGCCACATCCCGCGGATCCTGGGCCCAAATCCGCGCAATCCGGGACGAGGGGGACAGGTCCCTCCGGCGGCCGATGATAGATTCCATGTCATGGCAGCGTATCCCCCCTCCGAGGGCCCCCCCGAGACGCAGGCCGACCCGACGCAAGCCGCCCCTTCGCAGACCGACCCGACGCGGGCCGACCCGACGGGGGCCGCTGGAGCGGATGGAGCCGAGCCCCGTCGTGTCGCGCCGCAGATCGCCGAGGATCAGATCGCCGCCCGCGAAGGCGCTGCAACCGCGGGCGATCCGATGGCGCCCAACGCCGCCGACCTCTGGCGCCGCCGGGCCCGTCGCTTCGGGCCGGCGGCGGGGGCTTTGCTCATCGCTATGGGGCTGTTCGTCCTGCTGTCACCGACCTCCCCCGAGGCGCCGTCGATGGAACGGCTCGGTCAGGGAAACGACGGGGCGGGGCCGGCGGCGGACCTCGAGCAACTGGCCTTTGCCCTTCGGGATCGAGACCTAGCGTCTCCGGAGGCGTCCCCGGACCAGCCCCCCGGCGAGACCCTGTCGGCGCCGCCCCCGGCCTGGCGACGGGGGCTGGAGTCCGCCCTCCCCGGTAGCCGACTCCCCGGCAGCCCACTCCCCGAAGGAACGGATCCGCGACGCCGGGTCGAAGCGCCGGAGCCGCCCCCGGGCATGCCCAGGTTGATCCCCGGACGCCGCCCGGCGGACGACGCGGCGGCTCCGTCGCAGTCGATTGTTCGGGTCGAGGCGCCGAGCGCCAAAGCGATGTGGCGGCGGGCCGAAGAGCTCCACTCGGCGCAGCGCTTCCACAGCCTCCGTCGCCACCTTCAACGCCTGCTGGCGTCGTACCCGGACCACGCTCAGGCCCGGCGCTGGCAGCGTCGCCTACCCCGCTGGACCGAACGCCAAGAGCGGAACCTGAGCCGCGACGTCGACCGCCGACTCGAACAGCTGGGGCGCAGCGCCTCCGCCCGCGACCTCGACGGGATTTTCGCCCTTTGGGCCGGAAGCCCCGACGCAGACACCCGCCGCTTTTTCCAGAACCTGGTGCGCCGCTACGACCACCTCCGGGTCAGCGCCCGGCTGGACACCGTCGAGGTGGTGGACGGGGTCGCCCGCTTCGACGCCTCGGTGGTCCTGCGGGGCCGGCGGGAGGGGGCCGGCGGCGAGACCGCCATCGAGCAGCGGATCTGGAGCGGCGCACTGGCGGGCGGACACTTCGCCAGTCCGTTCCCCGGCTGACGAAGGCCTTCCCGACCCAGGGGGTGGGCCGCCCCAGGGCTATCAGTCCCCCGCCGCGGCGCCGACCCGAAAGGGCATGAAGGTGTCTTCGCTGTGGCCCCTCCCGAGATCGTGGAGCGACACCAGCATCTGGTAGTCCCCCACCGCCAGCCCCGTGGCGTCGAGACTGAAGTAGAGCCGATCGAAGCCGTCGGCGCCGGTCTCCCCCCGGCCCATCACCAGAAGCCGATCCTTGGCGAGCAGGGAGCCGTCGGAGGCCACCAGACTGGCGTCGAGCAGGAGGTCATCCCGCATGAGGTGGTAGCCCATCAGGCAGATCCGGGCCCGCCCGCCGTCTTCGGGATCGACCCGCGCCTCGATCACCGGCACGAAGAGCTCGTCGTCACCGATGACGAAGGGATAGCGGTCCTCCTCTCCGTCCGCCACCCGCTCCCGGACCACCAGGGCCTCGCCGTCGTCGTCGAGGAAGAAGGGCGGCAGCAGCCGGGCGGCGCCGTCGACGAAGGGATCGACGGCGAAGGGGTAGCCCCGCAGCGCGTGGCGACCGCTGGCGGGGTCCCGAATCAGCAGCCGCAGGTCGTAGGCCCCCGGCGCCAGATCGAAGTCGCCGTAGAGCTTGAGGGCCGAGCCCCCGAGGCGGTCCCCCACCTTGGACAGGTCGAGGCTCAGGTTCTGGCTGAAGAAATCGTGGATCTCGGATTCGCGGTCCAAGATGTAGGCGTAGACCTCGAGTTGCAGGGTGTCCCCTGTCGCCGACGCCATCAGGTCCTTCCCCGGCACCTCGAACCACGCCGTCACCAAGGATTTGCCTTCCGCGAGCTCCGGGCTCCCCCGGAAAGCCGCCACCAGGGCCGCGACCTCGAGGTCCCCCGAATCTTCCCCGGACAGCAGCATCTCCGCCGTGCCCAGGCGCCGGCTTCCGTCCTCCTCCTCGGCGTCGGACGGAGCCAGATAGCCGCTACGGTGAAGCAGGTCCGCCCCTTTGGAGCGCCCCGCCAACTTCACCCGGATCGGATGGAAGGCGCCGTCGGCCTTGACACCGTCGGCCCGAAAGACCAGCAGATAGGTGACGGACGTCTTGTCGAGCATCCGCTCCATGGCGGTTCCGAGGTCGCCGAAGTTGCGGAAGACTTCGCCGCCGGTCTCCCGCGCCAGGGAGGTGAAGGCCCCCCCCGCCGCCAGGCCGCCGTCCCCCGCTCCGCCGGTGTCCACCGCCTGCACGGTCCAGCCCCCTTGCTGGAAGCGGGACACCAGGCCCTGTAGATCGTTGAGGGACCGGGCCCCCGCATTCTCGTCCAGCAGGGAGCGACGCCCCTCGTTCTCCTCGAAGAAGAGGTCGGAGCTCCAGTCGCGGGAGAACAGCACCAGGAACTTGCGTCCGTCGATGCCCGCCGCCACGTCGGCGAGCCCGCCGAGGGCGTCGGCCATGGTGGCGAAGGCGCTGCGCTCCAGCTCCCGCCTGCGGGCGACGTTGAGGCGGCTCATGTCCCGCAGGGTCTCCGCCACCATGGCGCCGCGACCGGAGAGGCCCTCCGCCAGCTCCGCCGCCAGGTCCTCACCCCCTAAATCCGCCAGGGAGCCCCGGGCCACCAGCCGCAGGGGATCCTGGACCGGCTGCGATCCGGGTTCCTCCCCCTCGGGCGCTTTGCCTTCGAGACGATCCAGCACTGCCCGGACCTGCCTGCGGTCTGGGGTGAAGCCGAGGAGGAGCCCCGCCCCTCCCCGCTGGCTGTAGACCCCCACCCCCACCAGGTCCGCCGGATGGAGGGCTTCCGACAACATCCTGCGGGCCCCCGCCAGGGATCGGCGCAGGGCGGCGCCCCCCATGTTCGACGCGTCGAAGAGCAGCAGGAAATGGCGGCGGGCGGGCATCGGAACCGCCCCGCCGCCGTCGTCCCGCCGGGTCCCCGATACCGTTTCGAGGTCGACGACCTCGAAGTCGACGATGGGCATTCGCCGGCGCCCGTCGTAGATCTCGAAGTCGTCGGCGGTGAGACCCCGCACCGGCTGACCGTCGCGGACGACGTTCACCGGCACCTCCACCACCACCACCGACGTGGTGTCTTCGAATACGGCCGCTTCTTCTTGGGCCAAGGCGCCTCCGGCGAAGGCGCAGGCGGCCAAGGCGACGAGGGCCGCAACTAGGGTGAGGAAGGCGGCGGAGGCGCTTCGGACCCCCTTCGGCGCGCGGTGAGGCATCGGCATGGTTCAAGGGCTCCTGGACGTGCCGCCGGCGGCAGGCCGGAGGCGGAGCCCACGCCTATCATGAAGCCAGGCGACGGGCAACGCGGCGGGGGCGGATCGACGCCCCCTCAGCGGCAAACGTCGAACTGGGACAGAAACTCGGTCAGCGCCGCCGGATCGGCGGGGGTACCCCCGAGATCCATCTCGGGGGGGGCCTCCGCCGGCGGGTCGATCCGCCGGAACCAAAGCCCGTCGTGGATCTCGTCGGGGCACTCGAAGCGTACCGCCGCCCAGATCCCTTCTTCGCCGCCCCCCGTCGCCTGAAGGTAGCCGCGGCGGGTCTCGTAGCGGACGGGGTGACCGGCGATGTCGAGGTCCCCGGCTCCCAGCTCCTCCGTCACCCGGAAGTCCAGAGCCAGGTCGACGTTGGCCCCAGACGCGGTTCTCTCCCCGGAGAGGATGGATTCCAGGGACTCGTCCCCCCGCCCCCGCACCTTGAGGTAGATGAACAGGTGATCGCCGAGGCGGTCGGCCCGGACCATGAGGTTCTCCAGGCTTTCGACCCGCTCCTCGAAGGACTCCCCCACCGCCTCGGGGCGGGCTTCCGAGTCCGACAACACCACCAGCTCCATCACCCACGGCAGGCCGAAGACCGCCTGAACCCCGTAGCCCTCCGGCAGGGCCTCGGCCCCAAGGACCTCGAGGGCTTTGGCCTCGCGGGCCGCCGGGTCCGCCATGTCGTCCACCGCCCCCCTGAGCCAGCTGAAGCCGGCGAACCCGAGGCCTCCGAGGACGCCGACCAAGAGCAGGACCGCCAGCAGGCAGCCGCAGCCGATCCATATCCACGCCGGGGTACCGCTGTTCCGTGCCATCGCCTCGTCCTCCTAGTTCCGTCACCGGGTCGGGTTTCGGGGCGCAGAGCCCCTTCGCCCCCACTACGCACCGCGGCGGCCCGGCATGCGGATCACATCCGATCCGGAACCGGGACCCCCAGCAGATCCGTCAGACTCGTGAGCCCCATGCGGAACACCTGGTTGGTCGCCAGCCGGGCCGTCCGCAGGGTCTCATCGTCCTCACCGAGGATCCGGTGCTTGTGGTAGACCGTGTGGAACTTGCCCGCCAGCTCGTAGGCCTGCCGGGCCACGAGGGAGAGCTCCAGGGTGTTCGCCGCCTTCTCCACCACTTCGGGGACCTGCGCGGTGGTCAGCACCAGATCCCAGAGGTCGTCGGCCCACACCCCCGGATCGAGGGCGCGGACGGCCTCGGCGGAGACCTCGGTGGTGCCCCCCGCCTCGTCCACCTTGCGGCGGATGTTGTGCTCCCGGACGAGGGAGTACTGGAGGTACGGCCCAGTCTCCCCTTCGATTTTGAGGGCCTCGTCGAAGTCGAAGGCGATCACCCGGGTGGTGGTGGCCTTGACCATGAAGAACCGCAGGGCGGCGGTGGCCATCTGGTAAGCGAGGTCCGCCACCTCCTCCGCCCCGAGGTCCGGATAGCGCTCGACGAAGTTGCGGCGGCAGGTTTCCTCCAGCTGATCCAGCAGGTCGTCCGCCTTGACGCCGATGCCCTTGCGGCCGGACATCTCGAGGGACTTCTTGCCGTCCCCCGCTTCGGCGAATCCGAGCTGCTCCGCCGTCCGCCGGGAGAGGGAGACCATCTCGTAGGCGAAGTGGATCGAGCGGTCCGCTTCGTCGTGGTGGCCGAGGGCCTGGAGCCCCGCCCGCACGATCCGCTGGAGGTAGCTCTGACGGGCGTCGATGACGTTGATCACCTTCTCGCCGGCGCCGAAGTCCGGATGCTCGGGAACCCCGTCGGTGGTGGTCTTCCAAAGGCCTTCGTCGTCCCAACGGCTGTATTTGAAATCCATGCCCAGGAGGCCGAACTTCCACATCTGGTAGGCGATGTCCTTGCCGACGTAGGTGACGGTTCCGTCGGAACGGACGATGACCTTGTCGGGGTCTTCGAGGCCGGCGAACTCGGGGCTTTGGGACAGCGGCATCACCCAGCAGCCGGCGTTCTTTCCTTCCTCCTCCTTGCGGATGGCGCCGCTCTCCACCAGGAGGTCGAAGGCGCGCTGGAAGAAATCGAGCTGCAGGATGTCCCCCTCGTGGGTGAGGAGGTCATAGTGAATGCCGAGGCGGGCCATGGTGCCGAGGTGGCGCTGGACGATGCGCCGGGCCACGAGGCGACCCATCTCCGCCCGGGGACCCTCGTTGTGTTCTAAGGCGTGGAGCGTGCTACGCCGCAGCTCCTGGCGGCTCGGATCGTCACCGAACCAGCGCCCCACCTCGCTGTAGAGGTCCCAACAGTAGTAATCGAAGGGCTCTTCCAACGCCGCCACGGCGTCGATGTCCATACCCCGCAGGTCAACGAAACCGACGATCACGTCGGCCAGCTGGACACCGGTATCGTCGATATAGTTTTGCACTTCGACCGGATAGCCGAGGCGCCGCAGGCATCGGATCAGGACGTCGCCGAGCACGGCGTTGCGCAGGTGACCGATGTGGGCCGCCTTGTTGGGGTTGATGTTGGTGTGCTCGACGATCACCTTGCCGAGCTCCCCCTCCGGCTCGCGGAACAGTGGCCCGTCCAAGAGCCCCGCCACCAGGGCACTGCGATCGATGAAGGCGTTGAGATATCCAGCCCCTTCGACGGAAACCCTGGAAATCCCCTCGGGGAGCACCAGATCCGCCGCCAGCTCGGTCGCGATGTCCCGCGGCTTACGCTTGAGCTCGCGGGCCAGGTGGAGCGGCGCGGGCAGCGCAAGATCCCCCAGACGACGGTTGGGGGGCGTCTGCACCACCGGGTCGTGCTCGAGGTCGAAACACTCGCGGATACGGTCGGCGACCGCGGTAGAAAGGGAGTTTTTAAGGGCCTGAATCAAAGACGTCTTGAGCATGGTCGAGGGAGCATATACCATTGAAGGTTCGCGATGAGTCCGGCGCCCAGCAGCCCAAACGAACACGGATTCTCTGCGCCGGGTTTCGGACCCGAGGACTCGGTGGGGACACCGAAGGTCGGCCCGCGGAGGCCGCAGACCGCCGACAGCCAAACCCTGATAAGATAAGCGAAAGCACGCCAGCGAGTCAGTCTTTTTGGAGATCCCTCACAGATGGAACGGAGAAAACTGTCTATCCAATTGGAAGGTACCCAGCTCGAGCTCGCCGAAGGTGACATCACCGAGCTCGATGTGGACGCCGTCGTCAACGCGGCCAACGAAGATCTACAGCTGGGTGCCGGCGTCGCCGGAGCGATCCTGGAGAAGGGTGGCCCATCGATCCAGGAGGAATGCGATCGCATCGGCCACACCCCCGTGGGTACGGCGGTTCTCACCGGAGGCGGCAACCTCCAGGCCCAGCATGTGATCCACGCGGTGGGGCCCCAGATGGGGGAGGGCGAGGAGGATCGAAAGCTGCAGTCCGCGGTACGGGCCTCCCTCGCGCTGGCGGACCGCCACGGCCTCAAGTCGATCGCGATCCCCGCCATCTCGACCGGAGTCTTCGGCTTCCCCATGGACCGCTGCGCCCGAATCCTCCTCACTGAGGTCTACCGCTACCTCCAGGGGGGCACGAAGATCGAGCGGGTGGTGATCTCCCTCAAGGGGGACGATGTCTTCGAGATCTTCAAGCGGGAGCTGCGCCGCGGGTTCCGCTGAGGAACGGATGCGTACCGTTCAGGCCTCCGGCGGCGGGCTGAACGGGGAGCATTCCGCCAGGGCAGGCACGAGGTCCGCCCGAAACTGGTCGGCGTCGGGATAGCGGGCCGCGGGATTTTTCTCCAACGCCCGCCCCAGGACGTCCGCCACCCTGGCCTGGTCCACCGACTCGATGTGGACGGTGTACCGCTGGGTCGCCACCGCCCGGAGCATCTGCCCGAGGTTGCTGGCGCTGAAGGGGAGCCTTCCGGTCAAGGCCTCGCTGACCATCACCGCCAGGGCGAAGATGTCCGTTCGATGATCGATGACATCGGCTGCCAGCTGCTCCGGGGACATGTACGACAGGGTTCCGATCACCATGCCGACGGCGGTGAGGGCCGGGTGGGTCCCGGTGTCCGTCCGTAGCTTGGCGAGCCCGAAGTCGAGGATTTTGATCTCCTCCCCGCCGTCCCGACCGCCGATCATGATGTTCTCGGGCTTGAGGTCCCGGTGGATGATGCCGCCGCGATGGGCTTCGGCGACACCCTCAAGGATGCTGTCGAACCAGCCCGCTAGCCGCTTCGGATGGATGGTCTTCTCTTCCTCCAAGACCTCCCTCAGGGTCCGGCCCTGGACATACTCCATCACCAGGAACGCCCCCTTCTGCCCGAGGGAGCCCGAGTCCAGGACGGAAGCGACCGCGGGGTGTTGGATCCTCTCTCCGGCCTTCGCTTCGTTGGCGAAGCGACCCAGGGCCACCCGGTCACCGGAGGTCAGGAGCTTCACCGCCACCTCCCCCCCGGTGTCCTGGTCCGTCGCCCGGTAGACCGCCCCCATCCCCCCTTGCCCCAGCTTGCTCTCCAGCAGATAGCGGTCGCTGACCAGCCGCTCCAGCAGGATGGTCGCAGTCAGGACGTGGTCGTCCAGCGGGCAGAACATCACTTCGGTCTCGAAGCATCGGCCGCAGGACGGGCATTCCTTCAGCCAGTGCCCTTGGCCCTGCTCCAACCGGATGCTTTCGACTTCCCGTTGGAACCTGGCTTCCAGTCCGGCGGCGACGCCGCCGCCGAACCGCCCCAACGCCTTCTCCACCTCCGGAGGCAGTTCCCCGTCGAGACCGATCAGCAGCAGACCCACAGGCGCCTCCCCCCGGTCCTTGCGAAACAGGGGGACGACCCAGTGGGTCCGCCATCGGCCTAGCCAGTCCAGCTCCTCTTGGGGCAGATCGCCGAGGGAGGACACACGGCGGGGGCCGGTCCAGCGGGCCGTCAGGCTGGGCAGAAGGAAGCGATGGGGGATCAGCTCCGCGCCGTGGTCCCCGTCATCGCCGGGCCCGCCGGCACCGTGGAGCCGGCGATAGCGGGTCCCCCGGCGACCGAAGAGCGCCACGGACCGGGGCGCCAGGGCCTGCTCCAGGACCTCGACGACCCGCTGCGCCAGCTCCTTCGCCCCGTCCTCAGCCCCGTCGTCGCTGCCGGACCCATCGTCGTCGGGCCCGCGGGCGAGGTCCCGGGCGGCGTCGGTGAGCAGGCGGGCCGCCGAGCTCCCTCCGCTTCGGAACAGGCGCCGCATCAGGCTCATCGGGTCCCCTCTCTCCCCGCCCTGCGGATCAGGTCACGAAATAGGCGCTGGCTCGGATCTGTAGTCGACTGCGGGCGTCGAACCCGCTCCCCACCAGGGCGAACACCGACTGCTCCGCCAGCACCGGCAGAACGATCCAGCCATCGAAGCTGTCGCCGGCGCCGTAGGGGGGCACCACCGGCTCGACCTCCGCCAGCTTCACCCAGTGCTCCTCTTGGGGGTCGAAGGATCCCCGCAGCTCGGCGTAGGCCCGGTCGAGGTCGATGTTGCTGCTGGACGACGGATTCCACAGGGAGAAGACGAACCGGACTTCGTCGTAGGCGGCGGTGTCGATCGCCCCCGCGCCTCCGGTCAACAGTGGAAACTGGAAAGAACCCCCGGTATCGGTGGCGAATATTTCTGGCGTCGGGTCGAAAATAATCTGTCGCGGCTGCGAATCGCGGCTCATGGCGATGGAGCTCCTCGTTCTCTAAGGGATGGCGGGACTGTATCACTCGGGGGCCCCTCGAACCCCGCCTCTGGGGCCGCCTCAGTCCCCTTCCCCAAGGCGGCGACGGGCCCGCTGGAGGAGTCGGCGCAGCAGCCCGGCCTCCCTCGGATCGAGGCGCGCACGCTGCCCCAGGGAACGGAGGTCCCGGATCAGCCCGGCGTGGATATGGGGATGGTCGAACCCCAGATCTCGAACCACGGGCGACGCCTCCGCCAGCAGCGCCTCCAGGTCGCCTACGGTCGCCCCTTCGGGATCCGGCAACGCCCTTTCCGCCGGCGGCGCGGTTTCGGCGCCCCTGGAGACGAACAGCTCGTACGCCACCACCAGGACCGCCTGCGCCAGGTTGAGGGTCGGATGCTCGGGGGCGCAGGGGATCACCACCACCGGATCGCACAGCGCCAGCTCGGCGCGGGACAGCCCGTTGTCCTCGGGACCGAAGACCAGGGCCGTTCGCACCGCAGGGTCGAGGGTCGCCGCCAGCTCCCGGGGGCCGAGGGCCCGCCCCGCCGCCCGAGGCCGCTCGCGGGCGGAGCTCGTTCCGACCGCGCACTGGAAAGGCGCCAGGGCGGTCCCGAGGTCCGGTGCCCGTCGGCTGGCGTCTAGAGTTTCCCAGCCCCCGACGCCGAAGCCACGGGCGACGCCGCCGAGGTCCGGCGCCGGCTCCACCAGGATCAGCTCCCCAAGACCCATGTTGGCCATCGCCCGGGCGACGGACCCTATGTTCCCCTCCTCACGCGGGCGTACGAGCACCACGGCGGGGGGCGGACCGCTGGGGCGGGGCTGCGAAGGCATGGCGGAGGGAGTCGGGGGAAGGGATCCGTCGGAAGGCGCTGGGCTGGCCGCTCGAGCTGGGTCGTCGGCTTGGACAGGCTCGTCGGCTTGACCTGGGTCGTCGGCGGCGTTCAAATACTGAGAAGTTGCCCGAAGTCTAACCCGCCGTCGATCCGCGGAGGAGCATGATGCCCAAGTCTCGCATCCGGTCGTACCTCATCTTCACCGGCACCGGCCCCATCCTCGCCATCTCCACCTACCCCAAGCTGACCGACGATCGCCTGATCCAAAAGCTACGGTACAAGGGGATCGACAAGCTCATCGCCTACCCGGTGGACCTGGAGGTGGTGGCCGAGCGCTATGGCCACGCCTTCGAAGCCGTCTCCGGCGACCTCCAGGGCACCGAGGATTTCAGGGTGCTGGACTTCAACGGCCACCAGATCATGGCCAACTTCTCCCTCGATGTCCTGGGGGATCCGATCAAGTACGGCTAGAGATCCGCACGGCCCAACAGGGGATAGCCCGCCGCCACCAGCATCCGGTAGGTGGTCGCCAGGGGAAGTCCGACCACGTTGGAGTAGCTCCCCTCGATGGCATCCACGAAAAGCGCCCCCAGACCCTGGATGGCGTAGGACCCCGCCTTGTCCATGGGCTCACCGCTGGCCACATACCAAGAGACCTCCGCCTCCGTCAGGGGCGCGAAGCGCACCGCCGTCGCCACCACCTGGACGTCCAGCCGCCCGGCGTCGACGTCGTGGACCGCGACCCCGGTCGCCACCGTGTGGCCCCGTCCGGCGAGGCGACGCAGCATCGAGGCGGCGTCGGCGGCGTCCCGGGGCTTGCCCAGCAAGTCCCCGTCGAGCACCACCACCGTGTCCGCCGCCAGCACTAGCTCCCCAGGGCGGGACACCTCCTGGGCTTTCTCCCCCGCCAGCCGGCCGACGTAGCCTTCGGCGGTCTCCCCCGGCCCAACGCTTTCGTCGATGTCTGCGGGCCGGACCTCTGGGTGCAGCCCGATGCCCGCCAGCAGCTCGCGGCGACGGGGGGACGCGGAGGCGAGCACCAGGGGGCGTGCGGTGTCGGAAAAGGCTTGGGACGGGGGGTCGTTGGGCTCCACTCAGGGATAGTACCCGCGCAGGGTCTTCGCCTCCAAACCCCGGCCCTCGACCTTCACCTCCACCTCCCGAAACTCCTCTTCGGCGGCGGGTTTGGAGCTCTGGTAGGCCAGCAGGTACTGGGAACGCAGCTCGAGCTGGATCGAATCGTAGACCCGGCCCAGCTCCCGGGCGCTGTCCACCAGGAAACACTCGCCGCCGGTCTCCCCGGCGAGGCGGTACAGCTTCGAGCGGATCTCCCGCGCGTTGCTCGGCAGGTCGAGTCCGATGACGTAGATGGAGACGCCGGTGCGGCGGGCGAACTCGATGACGTCGGAAAACACGTAGCGGCTGCCGGAGTCCTCGCCGTCGGTGAGCACCACCAGCGCCCGCTTGCCCTTGAGGCCGCTGAAGTAGTGGAGGGAGAAGATCAGGGAGTCGTAGAGGGCCGTCTCCCCCTCCGCCACCAGATCCGCCAGCCCCCCCGCCAGGACCGAGCGGTCGTGGGTGAAGCGGACCGCGAGGCGGGGCTCGTCGGCGAAGGTGATGATCGAGGCCCGATCCCGCTCCGTCATCACCGTTTCGAGGAAGCGGTAGGCGGCCTTCTCGACGTCCGGCAGCCGATCCAGCATCGACAGGGAGGTGTCGAGGAGCAACCCCGCCCGGATCGGCAGGTCCTGCATGGTTTCGAAGCGGCGGATCGTCTGCGGCTCGCCGTCCTCGAGGACCTGGAAGTCCTCGGCGGTCAGGTCTTCCACCAGGTTTCCCTTGCGGTCGAGCACCGAGGTGAACAGCTCCACGAAGTTGACCCGCACCTCGTCCATGTAGTCGGGGGCGTTGATCAGCTCGACGGCTTCGGCGGTGGACCCGTCCCGCAGGTGGGCGACGGCCCGGACGAACGTCATTCCAGCGTCCTCCGGCAGCAGGATAGGCTGCTCGAAGGGGGGCTGGTAGAGGGTCGCCACCAGGGTCTCGTCGAGGAAAAGCTCCAGGCGATCGAGGCGCTCCCCCTCAGGGATGTCCACGTCGGCGTGGGCCCTGACGCTATGCCGGTAGGGCTTGCCTCGGCGGGGCTCCAGGAGCCGCACGTCGAAACGGTGGGGGCCGGCGTTGATCTGCACCTGGTCCCGGGCCAGCACCTCCCCCTCCGGGCCGAGGGCGAGGGCCTTCAGGGAGTGGAAGCGGGGCTGGTCCCCGAGGTTGATCTCGACGCTGTAGGGGGGACGGCTCTTCGCCATCACCGGCCGGTCGTCGAGCTCGAAGGCGACCTTGGCGATGCCTTCACCGCGGGTCGTCGCCTCGACCCGGAGGCGGCCGACCTTGAGATCCGTCGGCAGATCGACGATTTTCACCGAGTGATCGCCGGTGGAAATGGTGGCGTTGGCCTCGGTCAGCCACTGGGCCACCCGCGCCCCCGGGTCGACGGGTTCCTCGGCGGCGCCCCGGGCCGCCAGCTCGTCGGCCCCCACTTCGCGGACCGACCCGTCCGCCGACACCGCCACGGCGGCCCGCCTAGCCTCCACCCGCGGCACGGTGAGGGGCCGCTCCTCGCGGAACATCCGGCCCGACACCGTGTCCTCCACCTTGAGCACCAACCGATACTCCCCGGGGCGCAGGTAGCGCTGCACCACCAGGGGCAGCCGGTCCCCCGGCGAGTCCGCCGAGAACGCGAAGCGGTAGCGGAACTGGTCGAAGAGCTCGTCCTGCCGGAGGATTTCGCCGTCCACCAGGAGGGCATAGCCGCGGTGGTCGCCGAGGGCCTTGACCTCGGCCCCTTGGCGGGGGATCGACACCAGGCCCTGGACCACGGTGCGGCTCTGGTGACGTCCGGGGAAGCTGATCTCCACCTCCCCCGGCAGGGGCTCGGTACCCTCCGGCAGGTCCGTGGACCGGGCCCGGAAGGTCAGCACCCACTCGTCGCTCGGCCGCGGGACGGGTGGCCCCCGGTCCAGCAGGCGATCGACGTCGAGGCTCTGGGCCAGGGCCCCGAGGATGTCGTCCGCCCGCGGGCAGGCGCGGCGGATCTGATTCGCCAGTTGGGGGTCGCGGCCGCCGGCGAATCGATCCGGGCTGACCAGGGACTGCAGGCCGTCGATGGGTCGCCAGAGTCGATTGAAGGCGCCGCCGCCGGTCCCCCGGCCGAGGAAGACCAGGGTGAAATAGCCCCCCACGACGTCGCTCCCCTCGGCGTAGATCCAAATGTCGAGGGAATGTCGCAGGGCCGAGCAGGTGATCGGCATCCGGCGGCTGGGCTCGCCGAAGAAGAGCACCATCCTGGCCCGCTCACCGGCCAGATCCCCGTAGCGATCACGGGCCAGCGCCACCCGCTCCCCCCAGCGTTCTTGGAACTCGTTGCGGGCGGTGCGGGGGTAGGGATCCCGCACCTTCCAGAAGCGGCGGATGAAGGCGTCACGCTGGTAGGGCTCCGCGAGCTCCAGGAAGACCTCCTTCTCGACGTCGCTCATCAGGACCTCGGCGTCCTCGAACCAGGTGCGGTGCCTCTGGGCCAAGAGATCGAGGGGGGACGGCCCCGCCGCCGAGATCCCTTCCCCTTTCGCCCCTCCATCCTGCGCCTCCCCCTTCTCCGCGGCGGAGTCCGCCGCCGGACCGGCCGCCAAAACGAGCATCACCGCGGCGACGGTGACGCCCCAGGGCCGGAGGGTCACGGGTAGTACCCCCGCATGGTCTTGGCTTCGAGCCCGCCTTGGCCCTCGACCTCCACCTTGATGCTGCGGAACGTCCTCGCGTTGCTTTCGTTCGAGGACTGGTAGGCGATCAGGTAGCGGGAGCGCAGCTCTTTCTGGATCGCGTCGTAGATCGCGGTCAGCTCGCCGACGTCCTCGATGAAGAAGCTGCGGCCTCCGGTCTCCTCCGACAGTCGGGTCAGGGCCCGGCGGGCGTCGAATTGGGAGCGGGGGATCTGGAGCCCGACGGCGTAAATGGCGACCCCGGCCCGGCGGGTGTATTCGAGCACGTCGTCGAAATCGAAGCGGCTCGACTCGTCCTTGCCGTCCGACAGCAGGAGGATAGTGCGCTGACCGCGGATACCGTTGAAGTAGTAGAGGCTGAAGACGAGGCTATCGTAGAGGGCGGTGCCCCGCTCCGCCTGCAAGCCAGCCAGCCCCGCCGCCAGCCGCCCGACGTCGCTGGTGAAGTCGGTGGTCAGCTCGGGGTGGTCGTTGAAGGTGATGGCGGTGGCCCGGTCCTTGGGGGTGATGGCCTGCTGGAAGAAGTGGATGGCGGCGTCGCGAGCCTGCTCCAGGCGGCCCTCCATGGACGCCGAGACGTCGAGCATGATGGCGGCGTGGATGGGGAGATTCTCCACCAGCTCGAAACGCACGATCTCCTGGGGAACGTCGTCCTCGAGGACCCGAAACGCCGGGCGTTCGAGCCCCTGGACCGGTCGGTCGTCGCGGTCCAGCACCGAGGTGTAGAGCTCCACGAAGTCGACGTCGATCTCCTCCAAGTTCGCCGGCGCGTTGATGAACACGAGATCCTCGGTGGCGTTGCCGTCGGGCGCGAAGGCGACGGCCCGCACGTAGGCGATGGCTTCTTCCTCCGGCAGCACCAGCGGGTGGACCCAGGGTTCCTGGTAGAGGGTGGTGAGCTTGGTCTCGTTGAGGAACAGCTCCACCCGCTCCACCACTTCCCCCTTGGGAACGATGACGTCCGCCTGGACCCTGAGGCTCTTGCGGTAGGTCTTGCCCGGCCGCGGCTCCACCAGACGCACTGCGAAGCGATGGTCCCCGGCGTTGAGCATCACTTCGTCCGCCGCCAGCTCCTCCCCTGCGTCGTCGTAAGCCTCCACCCGCAGCACGCGGGCCCGGGGCACGTTACCCAGGTCCAGCTCCACGTTGAAGGGGGGACGCTTCTTGGTCAGGATGCTCTGGCCGTCGAGCAGGAAGGACACCCGATCGATGCCGTCCCCCGTGGTCATGGCGTCGACCCGTACGAGGCCCGTCTGCCACCCCCCCGACAGCGGAGCAATCTTCACCGTCGTCTCACCGCTGCGGATCGCAGCCGTCGCCTCCTCGAGGATGCGGGCGGTTTCCGGGTCCATCGGGGGCGGCGGATTCTTCTCCAGCCGGGGCACCTCCAGGGTCTGCTCCGTACGGTGGAATCGTCCGCTGCCGAGGTCCTCCAGACGCACCATGAGGGAATATTCCCCGGGCCGCAGGTAGCGTTCGAAGATCAGCGGCAGGGTCTCCGCCTGGTCATCCCCGGCGGGGAAATCGAATTGGTAGCGGAAGGAGTCGAAGAGCTTTCCCTCCCGCAGCACTTCCCCGGTGAGGACCAGGTTGTGGGTACTCGACAGCCCCTCCCCGAGATCCACCGTGCCGATGTTCGCCGTCGGCACCGCCACGTTGCCCCGCACCACGGTGCGGCTCTGCTGGCGGCCCGGAAAGTCCACCGAGAGCTCGGCGTCGAAGGTGGCCGCCCCTTCGGGGAGGTCGGAGGTGTAGGTGGCGAAGGTAGCCACCCACTCCTTCTTCGGGGCCTCCGGCTGGTAGACGATACGGTTGAGCAGGGACATCGCCCCCGTCTGGCCGCCCTGGGCCCGCAGGAAGCCGAGGGCCGCCAGCACCGCCCGGCCCTCCTCACCGCACCGCAATTCGATGCCGTCGGTGGTGACGGCGGAGCCCTCCAACGACAGCTCCTGGATGCCGTCCATCGGCTCCCACATGCGGAACTTTCCGGCCCCCCACTTTTGGTAGAAGAGGAGCAGGAACTCGAAGCCCACCGTGTCGCTGCCGTCGTAGAACCAGACCTCCGCGGGCACCAAATAGGGACGGCACCGGACCCGGATGCGCTGGAGCGGTATGCCGTTGGTGAGCAGCACTCGGAGCCGGTCGTCGGCCAGGTTGCCAAAGAGCTGGCGTCCCTCCCGCAGCCGGTTCGTGTAGTCCTCCCGGTACTCGTTGCGGGCGGTGCGGGGGTAGGGATCCCGGGCCTTCCAGAACTCTTCGATAAAGGCGTCCCGCTGGTAGTCCTTGTCGAGGGTCAGGAACAAACGCCGCTCGTCCTTGGAGATGATCAGGTCGACGTCCTCCAGCCACTGCCGGTGGTGCTCCGGCAGCGCTTCGGTCAGCGCTTTCACCTCTTTACGGCTGAGCTTCTTCTCGTCTTTCGCGACGGCTGGCGTGCCCAGGGTCAGCGCGGCGAGGGCGACCAGGGCGGCGGCCAGGGGTCCCAGCCCAAAACTCGGGCGTCGAAGGCGGCGGCGTGCGGGGGAGGAGCGGTCCGGAGACGGAGGTGCGGTCATGACAGAATCCTACGCGTTGTGACGACGCCCGGCAATCGCCGGTCGTCCGGCGGCGATCCGGGCGTGACGAACGACCCCGGCGCCAGGGCCGGACGCCTCGTTCGAGCCGCCCACCAACCTTTTCGACCGAAATCCGGATCTAGAGCCATGGACCTAGCCGCCACCGTCGACGCCGAACCCACGTACTTCGACCACAACGCGACCACCCCCATGGACCCCAGGGTCCGCGCCGCGATGTTGCCTTGGCTCGACGTCCACCACGGCAATCCGTCGTCGGCCCACGCCTGCGGACGCCGCGCCCACCAAGCCATGGACGCCGCGCGGTCCCAGGTGGCCGGGCTGATCGGAGCCGACGCCGGCGATGTCGTCTTCACCGCCACCGGCTCCGAGGCCAATTCGATGGTGATCCACGCGGTGGCCGAAGCCCACGACTACCGCGGCCACATCGTCTACGGCTCGATCGAGCATCCGTCGGTCCGGGTCGCCTCCGAACGGCTGGCCCGCGGCGGGATCGAGACCACGGAGCTGCGCCCCGGCGCCGAAGGCCTCATCTCCCCCGACGCGGTGGCGGACGCCCTGCGGGACGACACCCTCCTCGTCTGCGTGATGCAGGCCAACAACGAGCTCGGAACGATCCAGCCCGTTGCCGAAATCTCGGCCCTGTGCCGCGAACGGGGTATCCCCGTGCTCTGCGACGCGGTCCAGGCGGTGGGGAAGATCCCCGTCGACGTGGCCGACCTCGGCGTCACCTACCTGACCCTGGGGGGCCACAAATTCCACGGCCCCCTCGGCGCGGCCGCCCTCTGGGTGGCCCCCGGCGCCCCCCTCTCCCCCATCGTCTACGGCGCCGCCCAGGAACACGGTCTGCGGGCCGGGACCGAAAACGTGCCGGCCCTGGTGGGCCTTGGCGAATGCGCCGACCTGGCGCGGCTGGAGCTCGACGACCGCCACCGCCACCTGCTGTCCCTGCGCACCCGCTTTGAGGACGGGCTCGCCGCCCTCGGGGATACGGTGGTCCACTGCGCCGACTCCCCCCGGCTCCCCCACACCACCCACGTCGCGTTCCTCGGCGTCTCCGGCCACGACCTCATGCTGTGGCTCGACGGCCAGGGCTTCGCCGTCTCCACCGGCTCCGCCTGCCATTCCGGCCAGCCCCAACCGAGCCGGGTCCTCCTCCACATGGGCACGTCGGAGGCGGAGGCCCGGGCGTCCCTGCGGGTGAGCTTCGGCGTCCCCAATACTCCGGAGGAGGTCGATGCCTTCCTGAATGCCCTCGCCGCGGGTCTGCCGGAGCTGCGGGCCGGCTCCCTACAGCACGCCTGAATCGAACGAAAGGCACGAACCTAGGATCTGGGGCCGATCCTCGGGGCGTCGGGGATCGGCCGGTTCCGAAGCGGGCCCTAGCTGCAGTTCTGGTAGACCCGGAAGGTGTTGCAAGTATCGGCGATGCCGATGCTGCATTCATCGCCGTTGAACTGTCCGCAGCCGGCGATCCATTTCGGCGCCAGGAAGGTCTGGGTCTCAAACGCGCCGGAGGTCGGACAGACACAGTCGCACGTGCACCGCACCCCAGACTCCGGGGCGGTGCCGGTCATGGCGACCTCCTCGATCTGAGGGGCCTCGGAGACGGCTTCCGAGAGGTGGCGCTCTTGAACCTCGGACTCGACGGTGGGCTCGGTGTCTCCGCCGTGGCCCCAGGCGAAGGCCGGCAACAGGACGAGCATCAGGATCCAAACGAAGGTTGTGGGTCGCGTCGACATGGTTCGACTCCTTTCGAGGGGGGTTGGTGATTGACCGACACAGAGTTCGGTCTCGAGACGAGCCGGCTGGCCAGGTGCAAGCCGCCTCACTACACAACGCCCCATAGCCCGCCGAATCCTGTCATCGGCGGCTTCCCAACTCGATGCCGACGGCACGTTGCCTTCGATCGACGACTCGACCCCGACCGGCGGCCGGCAGCCCGGGGACCCGATACACTGTGGGGCCGGGGCCGCGGGCCGTGCATCCGACCCGCTTCGGCCCACGAAAACCCGGATGTAGAGTCGATCGTTGATACGCCCCTGGCCTGGAGACACCTCGACGCATGACACGACGATCCCCGCTGCTGCCGATTCTCGTTTTCGCCCTACTCTCGATCCCACCCTTGGTCGGTCTCGGCGCCGGCCCCGCCGGGGCTTCGGATGCGCCCTTGGACAACCTGAACGCTGACCAGGGGGAAGGCACCATCGCGGTGGACGAGAAGGCGGAGGAGGTGGGGACCACCGAGCTCCCCAAAGCCGCGAGTCGGTGGCTGCAGGAGGTCGAGCCGATCATCACCGCCGCGGAGAGAGCGCTGTTCGTAGGCCTGGCCCAGGAGTACCAGCGCAAGGCGTTCATCCACCAGTTCTGGAAGGTCCGCGACCCCTACCCGCGGACCGCCCGCAACGAGATGAAGGAGCGCTGGCCGCTGCGGATCGCCGAGGCCCGCAACACCTGGGGAAGCCTCCAGGACGACCGATCCCGCATGCTCCTGGTCCACGGGGAGCCGGCGGCGACCCTGGAGGTCAAGTGCACCCAGACCCGAAAACCGGCGGAGGTCTGGTTCTACCGGGGCACGGACTGGACCGACATCAACACCGCGGTGATCTTCATCAAGCCCGCCGGGGTCGGCGAAGCCCGCATCTGGAGGCCCGGCTCTTCGGGGGCCCTGTTCGAACGGGCCATGTCCCGCGCCCGGGGCTGCATCAACGGCAGCCAGCTCATGCAGGTGGCGTCCATCGTCCAGGTCAACCAGACCGAGTACGAAACCCAGCTGCAGCGTCTCCTCGCCAAACCCAGGCCCCGTAGCACCGAATGGGTCTACACCTTCAAGGCCCTTTCCACCGACCTGCCCCCCGGCACCGAGCGGCTCGAAGGGGAGCTCGACCTCGCCTTCCCCGGGCGCCACCAGCACCGGACGGTGGTCCAAGGGACCCTAACCCTCGACGCCGCCGACATCGGCACCTCGGAGTACGCCGGCTACCGCTCCCACGATTTCCGCCTCACCGGAGAGGTGCTGCGGGGTGAGGATCTCTTCGAGACCTTCCGCTACAAATTCGGCGTGCCGGCGGACGTCGAGCCGCCGGCGCTGCCCCTCACCCAGCTGCCCCTCGCCTTCCAGCGCTACCTGCGCCCCGGTAGCTATCGACTGATCTTGAAGCTGGAGGACCTCAACTCCCCGCGGGCCTACCGCGAGGAGCGGGAAATCGAGGTGCCCCAGGTCGACCAGATCGCCGACCTGCCGACGTTCCGGGATCCCGAGACCGAAGCCCTGTTCGCCGAGGCCACCGCCGCCGTCGAAGCGGGGGAGACCGGAATCCGTATCGTGCCCCCCCAGGGGGAATTGCAGACCGGCTTCACCCGTTTCGACACCCTGGCGTCGGGGGACGCCATCACCAAGGTCCGCTTCTACCTCGACGACAAGCTCGTCCTCACCAAGAACCGCCCCCCATACAACGTCTCCCTCGATCTCGGGGCCTACCCCGACCTCCACACCCTGCGGGCCGAGGCCCTCGACGCCGAGGGGGAAGAGGTCGCCAGCGACGAGCTGCTGATCAACTCCGGCGGCTATCGCTTCGTCGCCAAGCTGCGGGAGCCGCGGGCGGGCAAGACCTACACCAACAGCCTACGGGCCCAGGTGGACGTCGAGGTGCCCGACGGCCGCAGCCTCGACCGGGTGGAGCTGTTCCTCAACGAGACCCTCGTCGCCACCCTCTATCAGGAGCCGTTCGTCCATCCGATGGTGCTGCCGTCTTCGGCGGACATCGCCTACGTGCGCGCCGTCGCCTACCTCGGCGACGGCAACGCCACGGAGGACCTCGTCTTCATCAACGCCCCCGACGACTTCGTCGAAGAGGTGGAGGTCCAGTTCGTGGAGCTCTACACGACGGTCCTCGGCCCCCAGGGTCGACCCGTCGACGGCCTGGAACGGAACGAAGTGAAGGTCCTGGAGGACGGCGTGCCGCAGACCATAGCCCGCTTCGAAACGGTCGAGGACCTGCCCATCCACGTCGGTGTCCTGATCGACAACTCCGCGTCGATGGTGGGGGTCTTGGAGGAGGTCCGCCGCGCCGCCCTCGGCTTCCTGCAGAGCGCGGTGACCCCCAAGGACCGGGCCGCGGTGATCACTTTCAACAACTTCCCGGACCTGGCGGTGGAGCTGACCAACGACAAGACCGCCCTCGGCGCCGGCCTCGCGGGGCTGGCGGCGGAGGGCAAGACGGCGCTCTACGACAGCGTCATGTTCAGCCTCTACTACTTCACGGGAATCAAGGGGCAGCGGGCGGTCCTGGTGCTGTCCGACGGCAAGGACGAATCGAGCCGCTTCGGCTTCGAAGAGACCCTCGAATACGCCCGACGGGCCGGCATCACCGTTTACACCATCGGCCTGCGGCTGGGGGACCTCGGGGCCCGTCGCAAGCTGGAAAGGCTGGCGGACGAGACCGGCGGACGGTCGTTCTTCCTGCGGGACATTTCCGACCTCGACTCCGTCTACGGGGACATCCAGAGGGAGCTGCGTTCACAACTTCTGATCGCGTACCAATCGTCGAATACGGCCGACGACGGGGAGTTCCGCCAGGTGGAGCTGGAGGTGGCCCGGCCCGGGGTCACCGTAAAAACACTCAGCGGCTACTACCCGTAGAATCCCCGAAGCCCGGTAGACTCCAGCTGCTCGACCCCCGTTCCCCGATCCATCCGCGACCTCAGGAGCGATCCGACATGCTTTCTTCGACCCCAACTCGTCTCCGCCCCGTCCACGGGATCTTCGGAGTGGCCCTGGCGTCCCTCCTCACCGTCGCCGCCGTCGGCGCCGCCGACAGCCCCACCTTCCGCGGCCCCGATCGAGATGGTCACTTCGCTGCGGCGGGCCTGCTCCAGGAGTGGCCCAAGGAAGGGCCGAAGATGCTGTGGTCCACCGAGGGGCTCGGCGACAGCTACGCCAGCATGGCGGTGGCCGACGGCCGCATCTACACCACCGGCCTCGTGGGGGAGCGGGGCTTCGCGTTCGCCCTCGACCTCTCGGGCAAGATCCTCTGGAAGACGGAATACGGTCCCGCCCATAGCGGCTCCGGTTACCCCGGTAGCCGAACCACTCCGACGGTGGCCGACGGACGGGTGTTCCTGCTGTCCTCCATGGGGGAGGCGGTGGCCCTCGACGCCAAGAACGGCAAGATCCAGTGGTCGATGAACCTGCTGGAGAAGTTCGGCGGCGAGAACATCTACTTCGGTATGTCCGAGTCCCCCTTGGTGGACGGCGGCCGGGTGATCTTCACCGCCGGCGGCAAGGACGCCGCCCTCGTCGCCCTCGACGTCAAGAGCGGCGATGTGGTGTGGACCACCAAAGGCCTCAGCGACGGCGCCGCCTACTGCAATCCCCGGATCATGGAGCACGGTGACCATCGCCAAATCGTCACCCTGGTGAAGGAGCACCTCGTGGGCCTCGACCCGGCCACCGGAGCGGTGCTCTGGAAGACCCCCAACAAGGTGCAGTACGACATCCACGCCGTCAGCCCGCTCTTCGACGGCGACCTGATCTACGTCTCCCACGGCTACGACCAGGGGGGCAAGGCCTATCGCCTCGCCGCCGACGGACGATCGGTGAAGGAAGTGTGGACGGAAGCGGATCTCGACGTCCACCACGGCGGCCCGGTGCTGGTGGACGGCCGTATCTACGGGGCGGCGTCGAACAAGACCTGGCACATGCTGGACGTCGAGACCGGCAAGACCCTGGGGACCCTGAAACGGCTCGGCAAGGGAACCCTGATCTACGCCGACGGCCGGATCTACGGCTATCTGGAGAACTCCAAGGTGGTCCTGGTGAACCCGGACCCCAAGAACTTCGGCGTGGTCAGCGAATTCGAGATCAAGAAGGGCGAAGGGCACCACTGGTCCCACCCGGTGATCAGCAACGGCGTGCTGTACGTGCGGCACGGCGACGTCCTGATGGCCTTCGACGTCAAGGCCTGACCCGATCCGGAACCTGCTTCGAGCCCCGAAGGAACCGCCGGCTCCGCGGGTCGGCGGAGCCGATGAGAAGGACGACTCCGGGACCGGCGTCGGAGCGTCAGCGGCCCTCGAAACGCCGGCCCGCTCGGAGTCGACCCCAGGGGCCGCTGCCGATCGCTGCTCCAACTGCGGGGTCGAGCTACAGGGCCCTTTCTGCCACCGCTGCGGCCAGGAAGACAAAGACCTCGAGATCCCGTTCCGGGACGTCGTGCGGGAGTGGCTGGGCAACGTCCTCGCCTTCGACTCCCGCGCCCTGCGAACCCTGAAGCCCCTGGTGCTGCGCCCCGGTCAGCTCACCGTCAG
>JBCDIS010000090.1:0-29158 GCA_038748685.1 Acidobacteriota bacterium
GTCTGCGCCAGGACCGCCCGCCGCTCCTGCTCCGGGGGGACGGCGTCGCCGGTCCGCGGATCGACCCCGGCCCCGGGGCTTCGCTGCCCCTCGATCCGCCGGCGGTAGCGCCGGCACACGTCGAGCCGCAGGCGCTTCACCGCCAGGGCGAAGCGGACCTCGAAGAAGTCGGCGCCGGATCCGGGCTCCGCCAGCAGCACCGCCAGCCGCCCCAGGGCATCCTCCCGGATCTCCTCGGCGACGGCGGCGGTGAAGCCCGGGAGCGTCCCCCGCAGGAGGTGCTCCGCCCGCCCCAGCACCCGCGGCGCCAGGGTCTCCGCCAGGTCCCGGTCCCCCCGCCGCAGGCTGTGCCGCACCAAGTGGACCAGGCACTCACAGGAAAGGCCGGCCTCGGCGGACGACGCCCGCTCCAGGAGCCCGGCCCGATCGAGGCCCAGCGCCGCCGCGATCTCCTCCTCCACCGCAGCCGGCCGCCGCAGCCGAAGGAGGGGCTCGGGTCGGATCTGGGGAAACGTGGAGGGCGTCACGGACAACTGGGAGCTCGCTCTGGGTTCGGTGGGATCTCTCGATGGCGAAATCTTAGCGCGGATCCAGAGACTTCGCTCGATGTCCCGGAACCCGTCCTTCGGGACAGCAGCCAGGAACCGCAGAGTCCCGGACAGCCCTCCCAGGGCCCGCACGGCCCGCCCCCTGCGTCTTCGGATCGGTACAGCCGTATACTGCCACCATGGCCCCGCCCGCCCCACCCGCGTCCCCCTCGCCGGAGGTCGCCCGTTCCTCCACGCCCGGCAGACTGTGGACCTGGCTGGGTCTTTGGGCCACCGGCAGCGCCCTGCTCTTCGCCTACCGCCACCTCGCGGTGCTGGCGGAGGGTGGACGTCGACCGTTCCTCAAGCCCCTCGTCGAAGAGCCGGTGGCGGTGGCGGGGGCGATGCTGCTGTTCTTCCCCCTACAGCGATTCGTCCGCCGCTTCCCCCTCGCCCGCGGGCACCGGCTGCGCCGCCTGCCCCTCTACGCAGGGGCCCTGGCGGTCTACTCCCTGCTCCACACCTCGATGAACTGGGGGGGCCGGGAGGTGGTCTACCGACTCGTCGGCCTGGGGGACTACGACTACGGCATCATGCCCCTCCGCTACGCCATGGAATTCCCCATCGACGTGCTGAGCTTCGTGCTCATGGTGGGGGCGATCCACGGCTTCGATCGCCTTCGGCGAGCCCGGGAGCGGGAGCTCGACCGGGTACGCCTGGAGGGCAGCCTGGCGCGGGCCCAGGTGCAGAACCTCCGGCTCCAGCTCCAGCCCCACTTCCTATTCAACGCCCTCAACACCATCTCCGCCACCATGTACCAGGACCCCGCCGCCGCTGACGAGATGATCGATCGCCTGGCGGGCCTCCTGCGGGCGTCCCTGCGCACGGTGCAGAGCGACGAGGTCCCCCTCGAGGAGGAGCTGCGGGTCCTCGACGCCTACCTGGCGATCCAGCGGGCCCGCTTCGGCGACCGCATCCAGGTGCGGATCGACGTCCCCGAGGACACCCTAGAAGCCCTGGTGCCGTCGATGGTGCTCCAGCCCCTGGTGGAGAACGCCATCCGCCACGGCAGCGCGGAGACCGAGGGCCGGGGGCGGATCGCCGTCCGCGCCCGCCGCCGCGGGGATCGGCTGGAGCTGGAGGTGGAGGACGACGGACCCGGGGCGCCCCCCGGCCGCGACCCCCTGGGCTCTGGCCTGGGGCTCTCGGCCACCGCCGAGCGGATGCAGCTGCTCTACGGCGACGATCACCGCTTCGAGGCGGGGAATCGCCCCGAAGAGGGCTTCCGGGTCGCCGCGGCCCTGCCCCTGAGCCGCTCCGGCGATGCCCATCCAGCCAGCGAGGCGCCGGGGTGATGCGGGTCCTGCTGGTGGACGACGAGGCCCCCGCCCGCGACAAGATGCGCAGGCTCCTCGCGGCGGAGGCGGACGTGGAGGTGGCGGGGGAGGCGGCGAACGGCGCCGAGGCCATCGACGCCATTCGCCGCGGCGGCCTCGATCTGGTCTTCCTCGACATCCAGATGCCCCGGGGCGGCGGCTTCGAGGTGGTGGAGGCCATCGGCGTGGGCGCCATGCCGCCGGTGGTCTTCGTCACCGCCTTCGACCAGCACGCCCTACGGGCCTTCGAGATCCACGCCCTCGACTATCTCCTCAAGCCCTACGCCCCCAGCCGCCTCCGGCAGGTGCTGGACCGGGCCCGCCGCCGGCTGAAGGACCGGGCCGCCGCCGACCTCGCCCAGCGCCTGGAGCGGGCCCTCGCCGCGGCCTCTGACCCCGCCCCCGCCCCGACGTCGGCGGCGTATCTGCGCCGGATCCAGGTGCGTCTGGGGGAGGACCGGGAGGCGTTCCTCGCCCTGGGGGACGTGCGCTTCGTCCGCTCCCAGGGCAACTACCTCCACTTCCACGGGCGGGACGGCGAGGTCTACCGACGCCGGGGAACCCTTTCGGACCTCGCCCAAAGGCTCGACCCGGACGACTTCCTGCGCATCAACCGATCCGAGATCGTCCGCCTCGACGCCGTGGCGGAGCTCCAGCCGTGGTTCCACGGCGACTACCGGGTCCAGCTGGAGGACGGCACGGTGCTTTCCTGGAGCCGTCGCTACCGGGCGAAGGTGAAGGACTCCCTCTAGTAGCCGAGGGCCGTACCAGGGGCGCCCGGTCGTCCCCCGCCCGTCCCCCTCGTCCCCGATCCGCGCCGGATCTCCCCGTCGTGTGGCCTCCGTCGCGCCGGGGCCCCACCATCGTGGCGCCCAGGGGGTGCGGTCCACGTCGGGCCGCGCCCCGAAAGAACGACGCGGTACAACGACGACGGGGGACCCGACATGACCGATTTCGAAACCACGTCCGATCGCCCCAACGCCCTGCGGAGCCCCGCCCTCGCCCTGGCGGCGGTCAAGCTCCTCATGCACCTGCCGTTCCTCGGCCGCTTCGGCTACCACCACGACGAGCTGTACTTCCTCGCCTGCGGGCAGAACCTCGCCTGGGGCTATGTGGACCACCCTCCCCTGGTGCCGTTCCTGGCCCGTCTGGCCCACGAGCTCTTCGGCCCGTGGCTGCCGGGGCTCCGGCTGTCGGCCACCTTCGCCGGGGTCGCCGCGGTGGTGCTGACGGTCCACCTCGCCCGCCGCCTGGGGGGCGGCCCCTTCGCCCAGTGGTGCGCGGGGCTGGCGATGCTGGCGGCGCCGGTGTTCGTGCGCACGGGGAACCTCCTGTGCATCCCCGCCTTCGAGCCCCTGTTCTGGCTCGGCGGTGCCCACCTGCTGGTCTCGGTCCTGCGGGACGACCGGCCGAAGCTCTGGCTCGGCGTCGGCGCGGTGGCGGGGCTCGGCCTGCTCAACAAGCACTCCATGCTGTTTTTCGGCTTCGGACTGGTTCTCGCCCTCCTCGCCACCCCCCACCGCCGTCAACTGGTCTCCCCGTGGCTGTGGCTCGGCGGCGCCGTGGCGGCCCTGGTGGCCCTGCCGAACCTCCTCTGGCAGATGACCAACGGCTGGCCCACGGTGGAATTCCTGACCCGCCTGAACGCCACCACCATGGACGGCATCAGCCCCTGGCAGTTCGCCTTCGGGCAGGTGATGTACATGAATTTCTGGACGGCCCCGCTGTGGATGACGGCGGTGGTGGCCGGCCTGCGGGGGGACCCCCGCAGGCCGGAGCGGGTCTTCGCCCTGATGTGGGTCTCGATCTTCCTCCTGCTGCTGACCCTCGGCAGCAAGATCTACTACCTCGCCCCGATCTACCCCATACTCTTCGCCGCCGGCGGCGGCGTTCTGGAGCGCTTCACGGCCCACTCCCGGCTGACCTGGCCCAAGCCCGCCTACCTCTCTGCCCTCGTCCTGGCGATCCTCTCCTTCGCGCCGCTGTCGCTGCCGATGCTGTCGATCGACGCCACCGACCGCTACGCCAGCGCCCTGACCCTCGGCGCCTTCGACAACGCCTACGAGCTCACCGGCGACCTCCACGGCCAGTTCGGCTGGCCGGAACGGGCCGACGCCGTGGTGGAGGTCTACCGCTCCCTCACCCCCGAGGAGCAGGACGCGGCCTACGTGATCACCAGCTGGTACGGACCCGCCGGCGCCCTCGACTACTTCGGTCGCCCCCAGGGCCTACCGCCGGTCTACTCGGGGCACATGAGCTACCACCTCTGGGGCCCGCCCCCCGAGCCCACCGGACCGGTGATCGCCTTCGATATCGACATGGAGGAGCTGGTGCTCTGGTTCGAATCAGTGGAGGTGGTCCGCACGGTGGAGATCCCCGAGGCCAACCCCTGGAACCGCGAGATGGAGATCTCCATCTGCCGCGGCCCGAAGGTGGACTGGCTGGAGCTCTGGCCGAAGGTTCGCAACTGGGGTCATTGAAAGACCCTCGCACGCCTTTGCCAGCGGCGGGACTGAGACTAGAGGGGGGAAGACAGATCTAGGAGCTCTAGGTCCCTGGATCCGGACTGGGCGGCGCCAGCAGGAAAAGGTCTCCGCCAGGTACGAGTTGGCCCTGGCCACAAGCCTCTGGGGGGCCGGGCTCGAGGCAGAGTCGGTACAAGCCGGGCGTCCAGGCCAGCCCCTGATCCCAACCGGCTTGGCCAGAACGGAGCAGGACCTTGCGTAGCCATGTAACGTCGACCCGTGCTGGTCCCTGGACAAGCACTGCTGTGGCCAGGGGGGGACGTGTACTCATACGCAGGGTTCCGGTCTGTGTAGTCACCGGAATCATGACCCTTGGACTCTCGCCCGATGCTCGTAGGTCGACCCGCTCCATGGTGATGCCGAAGCCCGGAGGCAGAACCAGCAGATCGACGAAGTCGGTGTCCGCGGGAACCTCGAGCGAGAAGCCACCATCGACCGCGGTGGTGCCCTCAGCGGTCCAGGGCAAGAAGCCCTCACCCGTCGCCCGCGCCGCGACCAGGACGCCTGGAACCCCACCTCCACGGTAAACGACGCTACCAACGACGGTCCGCTGTCGCTCAAGCTGTAGGACCAGGTCTTCCAGCGGTTGGTCCTCCTGGAGGTCGACCAAAATCCAGGAGGACAAGCTCGCATCACGAAGGGCTCTCAGGGCGAGACCACCGGGCTCCAAGCCGTAGGCTTCAAATCGCCCCTCCTCGTCTGTCCTCAAGCTCGCAGAGCCGCCGCCGTTGGGATCCCCTTCCCGTCGCTTGACGAGAACCAGCGCCTCCGGAACCGGCTGACCTGCCTCCTCGACTCTGCCCATGATCCGAGTATCGGGAACTCGGATGTTGACCTCAGCGTACGTTTTTCCGTCCGCTATCTCGACGTTCACTTCCGGTAGGGTCTGGCGCACCTTCCCGTCTGCGCCAAAGCGCAAGTCGACCGCCCATGGGCCTTCCCTGGGTAAGAGCCCCTCAAAATGCCCCTCTTCATCGGACTCGAATGCGAGACGCGGTTTTGCTTGGCCGCCGAACACGACGCGTGCTTTGATGGGGTCGTCGCCGACGGTAACCGAGCCTCGCACCGGGACGACTTCGAGCACGATCCAGTGCTCGGACGGGCCCGCCAGAATCTCGATCGGTTCCGAGTGCCAGGTGGCAACCTCGTCGGCCACCTCGATCATGTAGTCGCCCGCCGACAGTTGGGGTACCGCCCACCGCCCTTCTCGAGAGAATCCTTCGGCGACTAGGTCCAGCACGTGGGACCCTGACCGCGGTCGCAAGACCCTGATCTCCCACGGATTCCCGTAGGGGTCCATGGGTGGCTCTAGCCAGACCTCGGCTTGTGCCCACGGCTCTAGCGTGATCGGCTCCAGAAGGTACTCGACGGCTTCAGGAAACTGTAGGTCGCTGATCTCCGAGGGGGCCCATCCGTCAAGACCAGCGGTCAGCTGGTAGCTGCCGAGAGGGAGCCCAGTGAGCTGAAAGAAGCCACGATCCTCGGTCGATGTCTCGAAGGTGTGGGTCGAGCGTCGACGTTCGCGCTCGACTCCGGAAGGCTCGATGTCCATACTCGACCGCATCAAGCGAATCTCGGCCTTCACATCTGAAGAAGGCAGATCGACCCAACCTGCGAGGGACGCTCCTGCCTCGAGCCGTACGTCCCCCAGGTCCACGTTCGCTCCGCGCGTTACGTCCACCGACCAGCGATATCCAGGGGCCAACCCTGACGCCGTCAGGCGTAGATCGAGGACGCCTGCCGGCAGATCGCAGGACCACCTCGATTCGATCGCACGGCACGGCAAATCTCCCGCCGCTACGAAACGTTCCCGGGTCCGTCGCCGCTTTGGCGTCTCACGAAACTGGGCTCGTATCGTCTCGAGGGTGGAACCCCTCGGGGTTTGCGTCGAGAAATGAGCCGTTCCCAATGGACGTAGTTCCAACTCGACAACCTCAGAGTCCACCACCCGATTCGGTGCCCAGAAACCATCGGCCACGGCCGTGATCGACTGACCTTGGCCGATGTCTAGGTAGCCTCGCCAAGGCACCGGGATGGAGCGTTCGAGCGGTCCTTCTCTATCCGTCGCTTGAATCTTTAGGATCGCCTGCTTTGGAGGAACACCGCCGGCGCTTGAACGCCAGTCAACGGAGACCTCCACTGCATAGGCTCCGGTGGCCACCGTCCACCCGGCCATCAGCCAAGCGGCAAACCGAGATCTCAAGGTTCCCCCCAATCCAAAGGGCCTTAGCGATTTGCTGCTTTACGGGCAGCCAGCATCCTCATGGGCAAGCCTTCTGGAATGTCTTCCAACGCGATCGTGAAGCCCTCGTTCTGTTTCTCCAAGGCATACGAAATCGCCTCGCCGGGCTCCAGCAGGTAGATCTGCTCCAGCATCTCGCCGTTAAAGAAGGCGGAAGGATCCTGCGGGAGGATCGCTACCTCGGCAGAGGTGACCCTCCACCGTCCCGGCGCGTCGAGTCGCTCCACCTGAAGGCTCTGAAGCCCGTCCTCTTCCAGCCAGTCCCCCAGCGTCTTGACAGGACCTTGGCGGGCGGATTTCGGCTGTGAGCAACCCTCACACTTGCCATGCTCGTGGCAGTCGACGAGGTCGCGGTAATAGCGTAGGTAGGCCTCTGTGGCCCCTTCCGGGAAAGGGGCCGTCACCAATGTCACAGACTTTTCTTTGCCCTCGCGAAGAATCGTGTACCGCAGCTTCGCTCCCGGCTCCAGTCCCAGGACATAGTGGGCGTAATCCAACTCGTTGGCGAAGTCCAGGGCCTCGCCATCGATTGCGATCAACCGGTCCCCCCGCCTTAGCCCAGCCTGATCTGCCGGGCTGCGCGGCACGATGCGAGTAAGACGCAAGCCCACGACGCCGTCGAGAACTTCGTGGTCGAGGGCATGGCCGACGTGGACCTTAGGAGTCGACGGAGCTTGGGGAGTCGCGGCGGCCAAGAGGCAGCTCGCGCAGATGTAAAGAACGATCACACCGCCCCCTTCGACTCAGAATGCGAAGTCGCAGTTACCCGAGGTTCGGCAGATACGCTCTTGAGTCACACCGTATCGCCTGCAAGTGGGCACCACAAAGCGTAGGTCCCATTCAAGACAGACCGGTACTTGGATGGTCTGGATCCAGCACTCTCGGAATCCGTAGCCCGTGTTCTCACAGTTTTCGAAAATGCACCATTGGCAGAACTCGCCCCCCGCGAAAGCCGCGGGAGCCAGTAGCGATGCCGCAAGGCAGGCAAGAATCAACACTAAGGCGACACTTTTCTTCTCCGTCGTTTCTCTCCCACGCCGCATATATGACTTATTGCCTGTCACCAATCGGACTATAGAAGTCACGACTTCACGCGTCAATCGTTCTCCCCTTGGCTACCTTCTTCCTCCAACACTGTGTCTCCATCAAGCCATCGTCGTGGACGCTTCTGTCTATAGAGCGGAATCTCCGTAGAAAAGTGGTGATGCTTCCGGCGGCACCTTTCCAACTCAAACCCGGCGACAGCGGATCTCACGCTTCATCATCGAGCGAATCCAGGATGCCGGTAGTGGAGCCGGTGGACCGCCTGGGCCGGCCGACGCTCTTCAGACGCTGCTCCGCAGAACCTTCATCGGCAGCAGGACCGTGGTCCAGTCTTCGCCGGCGTCCCCCCGTCGTGCCGGTCCGGCTAGGGTCATGGAAAGCAGCCGCTGGAGCACCGGCGCCCCCGGGGCGGGTCGACGCCAGGGGCGATCGGTGGTGAGCCATTCGAGATCGACGGGGTGGGTGGCGGCGAAGAGCTTGAGGTGGCCGACGGCGTGGGGGCCCAGTGGCGGAGGGAGGTCGTCGGGGAGGCAGGCCACCAGGGGGTCCCCTGCCAGGACCCCCACCGACAGGGTCAGCTCCGGGGCCAGCAGATCTTCGCCCCCCGGATCGGGATGGAGGAGCCGCACCCGGTCGGTGGCGCCGACGTCGAGCACGTAAACGTAGAGGTCGTCGCCGTGCCGATGCCGGAGGTCGAGGACGAAGCGCTGGCCGTCGTTCAGGGTCACCGGACGGTGGGCGCCGGCGCCACGGATCACCATCGAGGCCTTGCCCGCCAGCCGGCTCTCGGGATCCCGGTTGGTGAGGGCGAGGACGTTCCGAGCCCGGGCGCGGCGTTCGAGGCGCTCCACCAGGGCCCCAGGCGCGGTCCCCTCGATGACGAAGGGGGCGTCCAGCGGCGCCCCCGAAGCTGTGACGGGCCACCACTCGAAACCGGCGGCGGAGGGGCGTAGGACGCAGCGGACTCCTGTGGCCCCGGCGGCACCCGGCTTCGCCACCCGCAGCAGGGGGGACGCCTCCACCGCCGCGGTGAGGGTCGCCAGCGGCGGGCCGGCGGGGGCCACCATCTCCACCGGCAGCCGCGGCTCCCCGTAGGCCGGCGTCCGCTCCCTCGCCCGATCGCCGGCGCTTGGAGTCCGAAGGACCTCCAAGCCGGGAGACCTCAAGTGTCGAACCCGGGACCTCACGGGGTCCACCCGCTCCACGGCGAGGCGGCCCAGGGACGGACCGTCCCCCTCCCCCGCCGGCTGGACATCCCACTCCGACCCGGCGACGAGGCCGTGGATCGCGCCCCCCGCCAAGCGCCCGGTGCGGCGGGCGTCGTCCCAGGCTTCGAGGATCAGATAGCGACGCCTGGGGCGGGCCTGGGCGCCGAAGATGAGCCGGCTCCCCTGGCCGTCCAGGAGGGGCTCCTGTCCGGGGCACTCCAAGAGCACCCGGCGCTGGGCTCGCTCGAAGATCTCCTCCGCCGTGGCCTCCGGCTCGCAGGCGTGGAGGGCCCGCAGCAGGGCGTAGGTCCAGTGGCCGTGGACTCCGCCTGCCTCCAGGGGGCGCTCATAGGCCAGCTGATCGTCCCGGCAAGCCGCCAAAAGGAGATGGCGCCGGGGTCTGGGGAGCCAGCCTCCCTGCCCGTCGCCGCTTGGGACCGGCGACGGCGGCAGCCGATGGGCGGGTCGACGGTCGGCCGCCACGCGACGGGCCCGCAGGCGCCCGAGGCGGTGGGCATGCCCCGAATGGCAGCAGTCGAGGATCAGGGTCACGAGGCCACCTCGGGCTTCGAGACGGGCAAGCCACCAGCGGATCTCGTCGTCGGTGATGTCGAGGCAAGGCCCTTCGCGGGACGAGTCCACCGGCACCAGGGTCTCGTCGAGACCTTCGGGCTCGTCCCCCTCGCGGTCGGTGATCCTGGAGCCGTGGCCGCTCCAGTGGAACGCCACCACGTCCCCCTTCCCCACGGTCTCGACGAGGTCCTCCATCGCCGCCACGATCCGCCGCCGGGAGGCCTCCTCCCCCCGCAGGAGCCGGAGCCCCTGCGCCGGGAAGCCGAAGCGGTCCGTCAGCAGGTCCGCCATCTGCTCGACGTCCCGCTCGGCCCCCTGCAATTGGGCTTCGGGCCCGTGGCCCGGGTAGCGGTCGATGCCCACCAAGAGGGCGCGGCGCTCGGACATCGTAGGTCCCCCCTCGAAATCATGGGATCGCCGAGTCGCCCCGGCCCTCCGGCGGTAAAAGACCCGGCGGCGACGAAAAGGTTGCCCCGGAGACCGAAGAAAAGGCATCGCCGGGAGAACTATTTCGCCGCCGCCGGGTCTTTCCGAGAACCGGAACCATGACGAGATTGCCGAGAGGAGGGCCAGAGATGGAGACGACCCAGGACTACGAGAACCTCGAGCTGCTGGTGGAGCCGGACGGCGCCGGGTACCGCGTCCGGGTGTGGGGTTCCCACGAGGGCACGGGCATCGAACACCGGTTCGAGCTGCCCTGGTCGGCGAGGTCGACATCCGCCGAGGAAGGGCCGGTGCGGGACGTTCGGCGCCCTGGGGCCACGGCCACGGCGAACCCCAGGGAGGTGGGGACGCGACTCTTCGAGGCGGTCATCCAGGGGGATGTCCGGGAACACTACCGGGTCCATCGCACCACGGCGGAACGGCAGGACCGGGGCCTCCGCCTGCGCTTTCTGCTCCGGGACGCGCCGGAGCTGACGGATCTTCCGTGGGAAGCCCTCTACGACCCCGAGAAGGGGCAGTTCCTGGCGATGATGCCCGGCTCCTCCGTGCTGCGGGGCCTACGCCTGCCGAAGCGCAGGTCCCCACCGCGCCCCCTGCCGCCGCTGCGGATCGTGGTGGCGGTGGCGGAACCGGAGGGGGTGGAGTCCCTCGACGCCGGGGAGGAGCTGCGGCGCTTGAAGGAAGCCCTGCGGCCACTGCTGGACGCCAAGCGGGTGGTGCTGGAGCACCTGCCGAGGGCCACCGCGGCGGCCCTCCGGGAGCGGCTCGAGGACGGTCCCCCCTGCCACATCCTCCACGTGGTGGGGCACGGCACCTTCGACACGGCGCGGGGCGGGGGCCACCTGATCCTGGAGGACGAGAAGGGTCAGGTGGACCAGGTGGGTACCGAACGGCTCGGCTCGATCCTCCAGGCCCACCGCCACCTGCGGCTGGTGTTCCTCAACGTCTGCGAAGGCGGCCGCGGCGACAGCGACGACCCCTTCGCCGGCATCGCCCAAAGCCTGCTCCGTCACGGCGTCCCCTCGGTCCTCGCCATGGGGGCGTCGATCCGCGACGATCTGGCGGTCTCCTTCGCGTCGGGCTTCTACCGCTCCCTCGCCCGTTCGGGCTCTATTGAGACGGCGGCGGCGGAAGCCCGGGCCAGCCTCTTCTCGAGCTCGGGACACCGCGCCTGGGCGACGCCCGTTTTCTACGTTCGCAGCGTGGAGGATCTCGACCTGCGGGCCGCCATGGCCCCCCGGCGCCTGCGGCGGGCGGCCCCGTGGCTAGCGGCGGGGCTCGGCGCGGCGCTCTTAGGGGGTGTCCTCCTGCGCCCGGCGGCACCCGCGGACGACGCCCGCTGCCCGTCGCCGCCGGGGGTCGACCTCGATCTGCGGCTGGTCCGCGAAGGGACCTTCAGAATGGGGGAAGGGGAAGGCACTCTTGTCCGCGTCGAGCATGACTTCTGCCTCGGCCGCACCGAGGTCACCCAGGCGGTGTGGGCGAAGATGCTGGGGGACGGGGCCGACGACCCAAGCTTCTACCGGTCGCCGGACCGGCCGGTCCACGGCGTCACCTGGCGCCAGGTGCGCACGTTCGTGGATCGCCTCAACCGGGCCTACGACGACGACCCCTTCCGCCTCCCGACGGAGGTGGAGTGGGAGTACGCCGCCAGGTACCACGGCGACCTCGATCCCGCCCTCGAAGACGATCCAGTGTGGGTGGAAGCCCACGGCAACTGCATCTCCACCACCGGCAACGACGGCTACGACGGCGTCGCTCCGGTGGCCAGCTTCGCCGCCGACCCCGGCGGCTTCTACGACCTGCGGGGCAACGTCTTCGAGTGGGTGATGGAATACACGGAAGACCAAGGGCCGCCGCGGGCCATCGCCGCCGGCGGCAGCTACGCGTCGTCGCCGGAGAACTGCCGGTCCACGAAGCGCAGCGATCGCACGTCGTTCCACACACTCCGCGACCAGGGCTTCCGCATCGCCCGCAATCCTCTGCCGGAGGACGGCGAGGACTGAAGCCCCTGACGTCCTCAGGCCCGGCCGTGCGAGAGGCTCGCCGCCGGGTCGCCGAGAACGACAAACGACCGGGCGTCGTTATAGGCCCGCCAAAAGTCGACGGGTTCGGGCCGCTCGAAAGAGCCCGCGTCGCCGGGGGCGAGGGCGGCGACGCCGAGCCGGGACGCCAGATCGAGGAAGCGCTGGCGGAAGGGCTCGAGGGCGGTCCCCACGGTCTCTCCGTCCAGCAGGGCCAACACCAGGTCTTCAAAGGTGTCGGCGTTGGGGGCCCCCCGCCATTCGAAGGAGGTGGGCCACGCGCGGTCCACGTGGGCGACGACGGCGGAGGCGGCCCCCGCGGGATGGCTGAGCAGGGCCTGGGGGAGACGGGCGACGAAGGGACGCTCCGCCAGTTCCCGGCGCCCGTCGATCTCCATACGGTCGAAGCTGTCCCGCCTGGGGGTGCCTCCGGTGAAGCAGCCGAACAGCACGAAGACGCGGCCGACGAGGTCGGCGTCCTGCGGTAGATCGGCGGCGGCCACGGTCACCTCCGGCGGCACCCGCCGTCCGGGCCCCGTCCACTCGGAACCGATCAGCGCCCCCTGGCGGCGGCGCTGGTGCTCGGGGTCGGTGCGCCTGGCCAGCAGGGCGTGCCCGGCGGTGAGCACGAGGTCGCCACCGCGTCGGATCAGGGCGTCCAGCAGCTCATCCCGTGTGGCGGCGGCGCCGAACGCCCGTCGACCCACATGGGCGGGTCGACGTTCGTCGACGGAGCGGCCCAGGGGCCGGCCCAGGTACTCGACGCAGCGCTCGGTAACCTCGTCACCGGCGTGGCTGGGGACCAGCAAATCGAAACGGACGGGCCCTTCGGACCGCCGGGTCTCGGCGGCCACCAGGCCCTCGGCGTAGGCGGCGTAGTCCCGCGGGGCCTCGAACGCCAGGCGGCCGACGGCGTGCTGGACGTCGAGGTCCATCTCGAAGCCGTGGGGTATGGCTTCCGGCCCCCCCACCAGCAGGAGGTAGTAGGGGACGCGGCGGGGGTCCACCGGGCCCGGCCCGGCCCGCAGGGCAGAAAGGAACGAGCCCGCGCTGCGCCGGGGATGGTAGGTCAGCTCGCGGTAGAGATCCCCACTCTGGCGACGGCGGAGCTCCAGCAGGGGCGCCAGGGCGCGGCGCACCGCCGGATCGACGCCGCGGGGCAGCACCACCCCCCATCCCGCCCGATCGAGGCGACTCGGCGAGACGCCGTAGCGCAACAGCTTGCCCTTGAGCTTGCGGACGACACCATCGAAGTGCCCCCTGGGCAGGGGGGGAAAGAAAGGGCGGCCGGTGTCCTCGTCGATGCCGAGGAACCCCAACCGCCCCCGTTCGGCGGAGGAAGGAGGCAGCGCTACTCCTCCCCGTCCATGCTGCCGCCCTTGGGCTCGTCCGGCACGTCGGGATCGCCGGGCCCGCCGCCGGAACCGCCGGAACCACCGCCCCCCTGATTGTGGATCGGCGCAAGGGCGTGCAGCGGGCTGTGGTTGTCTTCGTGGCTCGAATACATGTCGGTCCTCCTTCTCCTGGGGCGGCCGCGGACTGCGGCCGCGTTCGGAGGGAAAGACCCGGAGGGCGCCAAAAGGTTGCCCGTCGATTCCTCAGACGGCGTTCTCCGGGGCACGCCAGTCACCGAGGAAGATCCAGGCGCCCCAGTATCGGGGCTCCGTATAGTGTGCGCTCCGGCGCAGGGTCTCCTGCCCCCGCCGCAGGGCGGTGGCGGGGTCGAGGCCGGCCGACAGGCCCCGGTAGACCACCTCCATGAGCTCCGCCGTGGCGGCGTCGTCGACCCTCCACAGGCTGGCGACGACCCCGCCGGCGCCGGCGTGGAGGAAGGCTGCGGGGAAGGCCATGGGTCCGGACTCGGTGCCCCGGCTGCCGAGGCCGGTCTCGCAGGCGGAGAGGGTCACCAGGTCCGCCACGAGGCGCAGCTCCGCCACGTCGGTGAGTCGCAGGTGGGGGTCCACCAGCCCTCCACCGGCGGCCCGATCCGAAAGGACGACGCTGGACAGATCCACCAGGGGATGCTCGAGGCGACCGTGGGCCGCGAAGTGGACGAGCCGAAAGCCCTCGAGGGCCCCGGAAAGAACCCGTTCCCGGCTGGCCTCCGCCGCCAGGTGGACCGTCGCCGAGGGCAGGGTACGGGCGATGGCCTCCGCCTCCCGCCGGGCCCCGGGGAGGGGATCGAAATCCCCCTCGGGATCGTACTCCGGCACCAGCACCACCGCCTCGGCGGTCTGCCCGCGGCGGCGCTCCCCCCGCCGCTGGCGCAGGGCGTGGAGGGCCGAGAATGAAGGCTGCACAGTGAACGTGGGCCCGTCGAGCCAGGCCTCCGATCGCTCCGGATGGGGCAGGACGACCCACGGGGTGGCGGCGAGGTCCCCACCCGCCAGCAGCAGGACCCGCTCGGCGGCGTCGAGGCGCCGGGCCACCAAGGCGAACAGGCGCTCCGAAAGCGCCGCGGCTGGACCTTCGTTCGTGGCGAGGTTCGAGACCGCGGCGCCGGAGAGGTCGCCCCGCAGGGCCCTCGACCATTCTAGGACTTTACGGCCCGACACCCCGAGGTCGAAGGTGACGTCGGGCTGCCCCGCCTCCAGCACCCAGAGCCGGCTGGTGCGTTCCCCGAGCCAGAACACCGTGGCGACGGTGCCGGGTTCGAGTAGCGGGTCGATCTCAGGGCGGCGGAGGGGACGGCTACCCACCACGCCGGCCCGCCGGCGCATCGCCTGTTCGGAGGCCAGCAGCTCCCCGAGGAGGGAACGCAGCTCGTCGCGGCCCGCGGACGAGGCCGACCGCAGCAGGCGTCGGCGGATCCCCTCGTCCCGCTCCACCAGCTCCGGCGCCGTCGAGGCCAGCTTGGCCCGCAGCTCGGGGATCGGCACCAGGAGGCGGTCTAGCAGGTCGCGGGCCCGCAACAGCTCCACAAGCTCCAGGGCGGCCTCGGGCCGGCCGTGGTCCGCCAGCAGCTCGATGGCGAAGTCGAAGTAGGTCTCTCGCACGGCGAAGAACGGGGCCGGCGCTCCGAAGGTGCGAAATGCTTCGAGTCGCGCCACCAGGCGATCCACTCGGTCGACGGCGTCCTCCGCCTCGCCGAGTGCCAGGTGGGCCTTCGACTCCAGAAACAGCAGGTTGGCGATCTCGTTGACGGATCGAAGGTCCAAGGCGTTTCTGGGGGGATAGAAACTCCGAGCTTCTTCGAGCACAGCGAGGGCCTCGCCGGGCTTCTCTTGCTCCAGGAGCACCGCCGCCAGATTGGCGAGGAGGGACACCCGGGCAAGGTCCTGGTCGTCTTGTGCTCCCACCATAAGGGAGACGGCCTCGCGGTGGGCAGCCTCGGACTGCTTGTGGTACCCCCCTAGACGAAGGGTCACCCCCAGGGCGTCGAGGCCAGTGGCCAGCTTGGTGGAATCCCCCGCGTCCCGCCGTAGGTCCACCGCCCGCTCGTGTAGCTTCCGGGCGTCGCGGAAGCGGCGGGCGTTGTCCTCCAGCTCGCCAAGGCTAGTCTCCGCCCGCCCCATCCAGGACAGGGTCGTGGCGAGGGATGCCCAGTCTTCGACGGCCTCGAAGCGGGACTCGACGTTTCGAAGCCGCTCGAGGGCTTCTCGGTGCAGACCGGCCCGGAACAGGACCGCACCGAAGCCGATCTGGATCTGGGCCCAGCGGCGGCGGTCGTCGAGCTCTCGAACGAGGTGCTCCGCCGCCTGCTGGTGGAGCCGCGCCTCCTGAAGCCTGCCCTCGTAACCGTAGGCCACCGCCAACCCCGCCAGGGCATTGGCCGCTACGGCAACGCAGCCTCCAGCGCGGGCGGTGGGTAGGGCCCCTTCGAGGTAGACGCGGCGGGTCCCGAGGTAGTCTCCATCGCGGCGCAGCTGCTTTGCTTTTTCCACGGAGTCCTTCGCCTCCGGGCAGAGCGTCGGATTCGTGCCGGAGGCTCGGCGGACGTCGAGGGCCTCTTGCCAGAGGGCTTCGAGGGGCGGCGGCTCGACGGCGGGGGGAATCGGCGCTGGGACGACGGGGGCTTCTGTAGGCGGTGGACCGCCGCAGCCGAGCCCGGCCCAGAGGAGCCCCGAGACGAGCAGGGCGGCGGAGGCAAAGCGCCTCGGCCCGCCCTCAGGGCTCGTCATCGACCACCCGGAAGCGGTACGTGGCGAGTTCCTGGTCGCCCTCGGGGAGGGTGTGGATCAGGATGATTCTGTGGGGACCCTCCCGCAGCCTCTTTCTCGGAATCTCAAAGATCACATTGTAGTCCCCGTCCGTGTTGGCTTTTCTGGTGAGGATGACCTCCTCGGTGCCTTCCCTTTGCAGGATAGCCCTCAGCCCTGTTTCCTCTTTTCGAACGTCCGCCCCATCGGGCAACTGGAGCCTTAGGACCCAAATATCAAATGGGCCGGGATCCACGGAGTTTGCAGAACCATTGCGCGTACTCTCGCCAGTCTCGGGGGCCAGCACCGCAAAGCTCCTCGTCTCGTCCAGGCCGGTGCCCGCCGGCGGATCGAAGGGCAGGAGGGCGAGGAAAGTCACCAGGCTGCCGGCCATCGCCGCCAGGGACAAGCGACCCAGGGCGCCCGCCCTCAGGCGCCGAACGAAGGGAAGACGCCGGGGAAAGGGCAGGGGCGGCTCCACCTCGGGTTCGAGGGCTGCGCTCAGCCGGTTCCACTCCCGTTCGACCTCGGCGGGGTCCACCTCCGATCTGTCCACCTCGGCGGGGAAAGGCTCCCGGGGATCCCCGTCCTGGGGATCCCCATCTTCCGTGGAACCGCCGGAGCCCTCCTCGAACCGCGCCAGGTCCAGGAGGGCGGCGGCCCAGGCGTCGTCGGTGGCGACGACCTCCATCACGAACTCGGCCCGCTCATCGTCCAGCTCGCCGGCCCGCAACGCCACCAGGTCCGCGGCGGTGATGGGGTCGTCCCCCCGCGCCGCGACCTCCTCGGCGGCGAGCTCCTCGACGAGGTCCCGCAAAGGGTCGTCGCGGGTCATGAGCCGACGCTCCTGGGGCCTGGGGGCTCGCCGTCGAAAATCTCCCCGAGCTTGCCCCGCAGGGCCGCCCGCGCTTTGAAGATCTGCGACTTCACCGTGTTGACGTTGACTCCGAACATCGCCGCGATGTCTCGATACTTGTGGCCTTTGATGAAGAGTTGGAGGAAGGTCTTTCGCTGGACCGGCAGGTCGTCGATGGCCCGGGCCAGCGCCGCCTTACGCTCGCGGCGGAGCAGGTCGTCGAGGGGGTCCCTCTGGGGCCCGGCGACGCCGCGGGACAGCAGCGCCTCCCCGCCGTCCCGCTGCCCCTCGATGGGGACCTCGTCGCCGTCCCGCTTGGCTGCGGCGCCGTCCCGCAGGTGACTGCGCCAAACGTTGGAGGCGATGACGAACAGCCAGCCCGTTTCCGATCCGTGCTGGGTCGGACCCGCGCTGCCGGCCGCCCGGAGGAAGGTCGATTGCAGGAGATCTAGGGCCAGGTCTTCGGAGCATCCTTTGTGAAGAAAGAAGTGCTTGACCCGGCCATAGTGTTGCCGGAACAGAGCCTCGATCTGCTGACGGTCCGGGGCCCTGGCACCCCGTGCGGCGACATCTTTTTTCCCACCCATGATCGCATCGACGGGTTCGCGGGGAACCCGATCGTGCAACGACCCTAACAGAGTGGATCGGGGGGTCGGCTGCGGGGCCAAAGACACCTACCTCATGGGGGTGCGGCCCGTCCCGCCTTCGGGAAGGGGCCGCGGAGTGGATCACTCGTCTTCGACGGGGGCGCTCGGGGCGTAGGTCCACACGTCGTCGATGGCGGCCTGTCGGTCGTCGTCGGAGGCGTAGAACACGCTGGTGGCGACGATCTCGCCGTTCGTGGCCTTGAGCCGGAAGTAGTAGCGGTCGTCGCTGGTCTTCAGCTTCTCGTAGGCTGCATCCCGCTGGGCGTTGGATTTCACCGACTGGATTCCGCCGTCCCGTCCTGAGCTGCCCACATAGGCCTCGCTGCGCAGGATGATGGCGTCGGCGGCGCCTCGATAGCGAAAATAGTACTTGTTGTCTTTGCCCTTGAACTTCTCGAATACCGCTCCCATGGTGTCCTCCTCGTCGTTGTGGTCGTGGTTGAGCCCCGCCTCGCATGGCCCGTGATCCGGGGCTGCCCTGGAAGACCCCAAGCGCGGTCAAAGGTTGCCCGACGACGATCTCCGACTTGACACAGCTCGTCGCCGCACCTATAGTTGCATTTGACAACTAATTGAGGCGGCACCCAACTCACAAGACCCACGCTTCACAAACCGACACCATGTCCCCCGAACCCACCGCCGATACCCCCGCCGTCGATCCGAGCCTCGACGCCGACGCTCGGTCCCTGCGCCGAGCCATGGGGGATCTGATCCGCCTGGTGCAGTTCCGCGACCGGGACCGGATCTGCTGCCACGACGTGTCGGTGAGCCAGTGCCACGCCCTCGAAGGGGTCCTCCGGCGGGGTCCGCTGCGGCTCGGGGACCTCGCCGCCCACCTCTACCTCGACAAGAGCACGACGTCGCGGGTGGTGGACGGGCTGATCGCCAAGGGCTACGCCGAGCGGCGGCGGGATCCGGACGACGGTCGCGCCGTGCTGCTCCACGGTACCGAGGCGGGTCGGGCCCTGTTCGCCAAAATCGACGACGATCTCCACGCCGAAACGATGGCCGTGCTGGAGGGACTGGCGCCGGAGGCCCGCCGGGCCCTGCCGCAGCTACTGGTTCGCCTGGTACGGGCGAAGGCGAACCGGATGGGGGTGAGCTGCGACTGCTGCGGCCCCGACGAAGCCGATGGGGCGGGGAACCCGTCGCAGGCTTCCTGCATCGCTACCTGAGTTTTTTTACCACAATTGTTGCATCTGCCAACTTTAATCATGCCAACTAGAAAGGCGTCCACCATGAGCTCCTTGGACTATTTCGAGGACGTGGCCCACCGCTGGGACAGCCTACGGCGGGACTTCTTCTCCGACGACCTGCGGGACAAGCTCTTCCGCCGCGGAGGGCTCGACGCTGAGACCGGGGCGGCCCGGGCCCTCGACCTCGGCGCCGGCACCGGCTTCGTGACCGACGGGCTCGTCTCCCGCGGCCTCCGGGTGACCGCGGTGGACCCCTCCCCCGCCATGCTCGCCGAGCTGCGGAGGAAGCACGGCGAAGGCCTGGAGACCCACCGCGCCGACGCCGAGCGGCTACCCTTGTCGGACCGCAGCTTTCGGTATGCCTTCGCCAACATGGTGCTGCACCACGTGGAGCGCCCCGCCGCGGCGGTGGCGGAGGTTTGGCGGGTCCTGGAGCCCGGCGGGCGTTTCGCGGTGGGGGACCTCGACCGCCACGACCACGAGTTCCTACGCACGGAGCAGCACGACCGCTGGCTCGGCTTCGACCGGGCCGAGGTGCGTCGCTGGTTCGACGCCGCGGGCTTCGTGGACGTGCGGGTGGAGGACGCCCGGGAGCGCTGCTGCTCGTCCGGGCCGTGCGGCGAGGAGGCCCGGATCGACGTTTTCATCGCCTCGGGCACCCGTCCGTCCGAGGATTCCTAGGACGCTTCGACCCACCCGAGGAAGGAGGTGATCGCCATGACGCGCTTTACGGTTCCGCGTATCGCCCACTGCTGCGAGTGCGCCCGACGACGGTCCTGGGCATGACTCGAAACTGCCCCGCAGGATCTTGCTTTCTACGCCGCGGCGGCCGACGCGGCGTTTTCGTGTGGACGGGTGGAAACGGCACCGGGTAAGACCCCCGGGGCTTGCGCCCCAGGCTGTCGGGGGCGTCGCCGCTCGGGTCTAGACGCTGGTTTGTTCTTGGGCGATCTTCTCGACCTGTTTGCGGACGTTGGGGTGCTTGGAAGCGATGCGATCGAAGCTGGCGCGGTCGATCTCCAGCAGCTCGCATTCCTTCGCCGCGGTGATGGTGAATTGCCGATCTCCGCCGTCGAGCACGCCGCCGGTGCCGAAAAACTCACCGGCCCGGAGGACCGACATCTGGTGGTTTCGCCCGGTGCGATCGCGGCGGTAGACCCTCACGGCGCCGGTGGCGAGCACGTAGAGACGGTCCCCGGTCTCCCCCTCGGTGAAGATGATCGAGCCGGGCTTCTTCACCAGCAGGCGGATCTCGCTGAACAGCTCGGCCACATCGGTGCTGGAGAGGCCGCTGAACAGGGGGGACCAGTGAAAGTCGTCCCGCTCTTCGACGTCTTCGAGCCAGTAGTCGGCCAGCACCACCTCCGAGGTCAGGATCGGGACGCTGTCGGAGGAGGCCCGGGTGTCGACGGGGGCCTGGACCCGGCCGGGCTGGGGGTCGTCGTCCGGGTCCGGAGCGGCGATCATGCGGGCGAGGCGGTCGTGGACGTCGGAGCTCGGGTCGATACGCTGGATCTTCTTGAGCAGCGCCAGGGCCTTGGCGACGAATCCCTGCTCCCCCAGCTCGTCCACGAGGTCGAAGAGGATCTCCACGGCGCGGTCCTTGTCGCCCTTCTTCTCGAGGGCGTCGGCCAGCTGTTGACGGAGGAAGACGCTGTCCGGGTCGTCCCGCAGCTGCCGTTCGAGGAGCTTCACGGCTTTTCCGAACTGCCGTTTCGCCAACAATGTCGCCACGTCGTCGCGGCTTCCCAACCAGTTCAGCATGGGCGGTTCTCCTTGGAAACGTAGGTCAATCGCCGAGGGCCAAGACCTCCAGCTGGAGGCGTCCGATGAGCGGCGTGATCCCGGCCATCTCGGCCAGGGCGGAGCCGTCGTCGGCCAGGGTGGCCGTCTCGAAGAGGATATGGGCGGCATCATACGGGGCACCCTGGGGCAGCGTGGCGTCGAGGTCGACCCAACGATCGCCGAGCCAGCCCTGGGTCCACATGTGGTAGCCGAAAAGGTGGCGCTTCCCCGCCATCCGGTCGACATAAACCAGGCCGGTGGCGACCCGGGAGGGGATGCCGTCGGCCCGCAGCAGGGCCCCCAACAGCACGGCGTGCTCGGTGCAGTCCCCCGAGCGGCTCCGAGCCACGTCGCCGGCGGTGGCCAGCATCGAATCCAGCCCCTTGGCGGTCAGGTGCCGGTGGACCCGCCGGCGTAGGGCCTCCGCCCTAGCCGCGGGGGCGGCTCCGTCGAGCCCTTCGACGGCTTTGCGGTGCAGGGCGAGGACGTCGGGGTCGGCGGAGTCGAGGAAGGCCGACGGCGCCAGGTGCTCGTCCCCCGGGGGCCGGCCGGGGACGGGCTTCGCGTCGAGATCCAAGACCACCCGCAGGCCGCCGTCGTCCAGCCGTTCGACCCGCTGCGGGCCGAGGCTCGGCAGGGGCACCACGGCCTCCCCATCGCCCATGGACAGGCGATAGACGGCGCGGCGCAGGGAACGGGGCTCGGGGATGGGCTCGTCCAGCAGGAGGAGGGACTGCAGCAGCATCTCGGGGGCCCCCTCGTGCCCGAGGGCGATGTCGCGCCGGGTGAGGGTGGAGACCAGCTCGACCCCCATCATGGCGGTGGCGGTCCGCAGCACCTCCCCGTCCTCGGAGAGGTGCACCCGGGTCACCAGCTGGGGGGCCAGGCTCTGGCTCTGGCTCCATCGGCTGGCGGTTTGGGGACCGAAGCCGGTCTCGATGACTTCCCGGGGCGCTTCGAGGGTCCAGGTGGTGGTGACCGGCGAGATCCCCATCTGCGGGTCGATGGTGGTGGTGTCGAACCATACCGCCGCGTCCCCCGCTCCACGTCCCGCTGCACCGTCATCCTCGGCCACCTTCCGGGCCCACTCGGCGACCTGCTCCTGCGCCGCCATCGGCGTCAACCAAGGGCCGGAGGGGCCGTCGACCCGGCGCTCGCCGGTGGCCCCGCGGATCCACACGCCGTCGGTGGCGAAGCGGAAGGCCGTCTCCATCGGCGCCGGTCCGAGCTTCTGCCGCGCCGACGCCCGCAGTGGCCGGTGGTCGGGGGTCTCGACGAACCGGTTCGACATCTCCATGGTCTGCGCCACCCCGCCGCGGCTGAGCTCCAGGTGGAGCTCCATCTCGGAGATCCGCTCGTCCCCCTCCTGAAGCTCCCGGGTCACCGTCCAGCCGGCGCTCTGGCCATCGAGGTCGACCCGGTACCAGAGCTCCCGCAGCACCTCCGGGCCAGACTCCGTCGCGGGTTCCGACGCGGGCGTCGCGGCCGGGGTCTTCTCCGCCCACGCGGTGGCCGCGGTCCCGGGGACAAACCAAGCTCCAAGGACCAGGGCCCAGGACATCGCGACGACCGAAGGCGTGGGGCCCGGGTTTGGGCGGGCGAAGAGGGCTCTCAGGGCTCGAATGGCCGACATCGGGGCTCCACCGGATCGTGGGGGTTCATCGAAGCTCGTACGGGCCCTGGAAAACTACACGAAAATGCCGCCGCCGTCGCAACCCTGGTTGCGCGGCTCCGTACTTAGGGGCGAGCTTCTTCTTCTCCATCAACGCCTCCGGGGACTCGGCAAGCCCCGGGGGCGCGTTCGTTTTTGGGCGCCCCCGGCGACGACCGTCACCAAGCCCCAACTATCGGGTCCCCATCAGCGGTTCCAAGTCAGGCCGAGGCCCACGGAGCGTCCGGGGGCGGCGGAGCTCTTGTCGTCGGCGGACGACAGGTAGACCTCGTCGAGCAGGTTGCGACCCCGCAGGACGAGGTCGAGGCCAGGGGACACCTCGTAAGACAGGGAGGCGGACACGACGTTGGCGGATTCGAGGGCCACCTCGCCGCTGCCGGGGTCGTCCTTGGCGTCGCGGAGCTGCCACTGAAGGTTGCCCCCCCAGCGCTCGCCGTCGTAGCGCAGGCCGAGCTGCAGCCGGTCCGCCGAGATGTCCGCCAGGGGACCGCCGTCGTCGTCCTCACCGTCCAGGATGTGGCCGCTCCAGGTGAGGCGCCAGGTGTCGTTGAGCTGGTGGAAACCCTCGATCTCGAACCCCTCGATGGTGCCCGACACCAGGTTGACGAAGGTCAGGAGGTCCGGCTCGATCTCGATCCGCTCGATGTAGTCGTCCACGTCGAGCTGGAAGACCTGGACCGCCACGTAGGTCCGCTTGCCGAACCAGCGCAGCCCCACGTCGAGGTTGGTGGACTCCTCCGGGTCGAGGTTCGGGTTGCCGATCACCCCGCCGCGGCCGGTGGTGCCGGAGAAGAAGCGCTCACTGAGGGTGGGGAACCGCAGGCCGGTGCCGACGTTGGCCACCAGCTCGATGCCCGCCCCCACGGGGCGCACGAGCCCCAAGAAGGCGGTGAAGGCGCTGTCGTCCTGGCTCCCGAAGCCGGAGTTCGACTGCTGGTGCCAGGTGGCCCGGCCGCCGGCCTGGAGGGTCGCCGCCCCCAGGCTCCAGCGCACCGAGCCGAAGGCCGCCAATTCGTCCTGCTCGGCGCCGTCGAGGGTTTCGAGGAGGCTGGTCTCGCCGCTCTCGAACCGGCGCTCGAACTCGTCGGCGGACACCCCGCGTCGCCCGAAGTAGTCGACGCCGTAGCGGCCGGTGGTGCTGCGACCGAAGCTCCACTCCTTCTGCCAGTGGGCACCGAGGTCGAAGGCTTCGTTGTCGATCACGTTGATCCGGCTGCCGGGCCGCAGCACCTCGGTCTCCAAGGTGTTGGGGTGGGCGTAGGCGTGGAAGCTCCAGCCCTTGTCGGAGCGCACGCCGAGCTTCATCAGCAGGTGCTGCTCTTCCGGATAGTTGGTGATGCGGTCGTCGGGGAAGTCGGTGTTGGGCTTGCCGATGTCGTCCCCCAAGGACGGCATCAGGAGCACCTCGTAGGTCTTGTCCCCCCGCTGCCAGGTCTTCAGCAGGGACGCCGAGTATTGGGTGAAGTGGGTGTTCTGGGGGGAGCCGTCGGCCACCTCGTCGTCGGAGGCGTCGCGGCGCACGAAACCCAGGGACCAGCCGTCCTCACCCCAACCCACGGCCTGGTAGTTCTCGTCGGCGAAGCCCATCCAGCCGGTGTGCAGCTCGAAGCCGTCGAACACCTTGGGGAAGACCTGGACGACGCCGCCGAGGGCGCCGGAGCCGTAGTAGGTGGACGCCGGACCCCGCAGCACGTCCACCGCCCCCATGAGCAGGGGGTCGACGAAGGAGGTGGCCACCCCGGCACGCCGCTCGCCGGTGATCTGCATGCCGTCGATCAGGGTCAGCACCCGGTGGCGGGAGACGCCGCGGATCGCGTAGACCTGGAAAAGGCCCGGCTGGCCGTTCTCCGCCACGCCGGCCACGCCCTCCACCAGCTCGGTGAGGGTGGTGGGGGGGGCGGCTTTCTCGTCGACCCGGATCTCCGTCGAGGCGACGCTCAAGGGCGCGAAGGAGGCCGCGCCACCTCCCCCCGCGGCGGTCACGTCGATGCGCTCGAAGACCGCCTGCTTGGCCTCCATCTCGACGACGAGGGCGGCGGCGGGGGCTTCCGTCAGCTCCAGGACCTGCTCGACGAAGCGGGGGTGGCGCACGAGCAGCAGGCAGGGCAGCTGACAGTCCGCGATCTCGAACTCACCCTGGGGTCCGGTGAAGACGCTGCGGTCTTCCTGGACCACCGAAACCTCGACGTGCTCCAGGGCCGAGCCCTGGGTCGACGCCACGCGACCGCTGATGGAGGCGGCCCAGCCTGGGGACGCCGCGAAAAGGAGAAGGAGGGGAAGGGAGAGGCGGACGAATAGCGACGTCAAGGCAACCTCCATGGAGCTTCGCCGGTCGTACGGCGGAGCGCCCTACGCGGCGACACGGTCGTCGTCTGGATCGACGCAGCTTCAGCCACGCCCATCGGCTTTTCGCGTGCAGGAGGTATTCGGAATTCGGACAGCGGCGGGAGGGTGGTTGGTAGCGCATACGGGATTCGAACCCGTGTTACCGGCGTGAGAGGCCGGCGTCCTAGACCCCTAGACGAATGCGCCACGTTCCCCCTGCGGGGGCCGATATTGTAAGTGGGCCCTTCGGTCATTGCAACCCCCATCGGATACGCATCGGTCCGGCTGGCGGTTCCCTGCGGCGGCGGCGGAATAGACATTTCGTCGGAGCACCACTAAGATGCAGGCGGGTGTCGACGCCCCGACGACCCTTCCAGATCCAACTCCGTTTCGTTTCCGTACCGCGGTCTACAAGGCCCACGGACCGCCGACGTGTCGACCGCCAGCATGCCTATGCCCCCCATCTTCGAGCTATGCCCGAAGGCGCCGGACTGGCGCCTCGACTGGGCAGCCATCGACGCCACGTTCCCGTGGATACGGGCCCTCGCGGGCTGCCCACAGAACCCGAAGTACCACGCCGAGGGGGACGTCTGGATCCACACCCGGATGGTGTGCGAGGCGATGGTGGCCATGGACACCTGGCGGGCCCTCGAACCGGCGCTGCGGGAGGAGCTCTTCGCCGCCGCCCTGCTCCACGACACGGCGAAGCCGGAGTGCACCAAGGTCACCGCCGACGGAAGGATCACCTCCCGCGGCCACGCCCGCCGTGGCGAGATCCTGGCCCGCCGGATCCTGTGGAGCCAGGGGGTCGGAATCGCCCGCCGCGAGCGCATCTGCGGCCTGGTGCGGCACCACATGGTGCCCCTCTACCTGCGGGACAGCGAGCGTCGGGAGCGGCAGGTGCTGGGGGTCAGCCAGACCATCCGCTGCGACCACCTGGGGATCCTCGGCCGCGCCGACGCCAACGGCAGGATCTGCGAAGACCACGAGGACCTCCTCGCCCGCCACGACGCCTACGGAGAGATCTGCCGCGACCTCGGCTGCTTCGAGCACCCGTTCCCTTTCCCCTCCACCGACGTCCGCTTCCGCTACTTCAGAACCCGCGACGGCCTGCCGAACCCCGGCGAGCTCCCCGCCGAGCCGAACCCCGAGGACGGGCCGGAGATCCTCCTCATGTCGGGCCTGCCCGGAAGCGGCAAGGCCGAGTGGGTCCGGCGCAACGCCCCGGACCTCGAAGCCGTCTCCATGGACCACCTCCGCCGCGAAATGGGCATCGGCCTGTTCGACAACCAGGGGGCCGTCGTCGCCCGGGCCCGGGACCGCGCCCGCGAGCTGCTGCGTCGCCGCGAGCCCTTCGTGTGGAACGACGCCAACCTCACGAGGGCCTCCCGCGATCACCTCATAACCCTCTTCGCCGAAGGGGGCGCCCGCCTGCGGCTCGTCTACGTCGAGCGGGACGAGGCCAACCTCCGCGACCGCCGACGCCAGGACGCCCTGCCGGACCACGACCTCGACCAGCTCCTAGACCGCTGGGAGGTCCCCGACCTCACCGAAGCCCACCGCATCGAGTTCGTCACCCCCGACGCCGACCCGGCGCCCCTACCCCCCACTCCCCAGACCGTCGCCACCGCCCCCGAGCCGGAGGCGGTCACCGAACCTGGGTAGACGCCGGCCCCTGAGAAAACTCCCTTTCTTCAGGCCCAGTCGGAGGCCGCAGAAAGCCGATCGGCTAACATGGGCAAGAGATGACACCTGAAGAACGCCAGTTCCTGCGGGAGTTCTACCGAGCCCTCGACTTCGGACCCCTCGAACCCGCCGACCCCAAGCGGGTCCCCCTATATGAAGGGGACGACGTCTCCGACACCGATCCGGTGGAGCTGCTGGCCCGGGCCATCGAGTGGTCCCTCGAACCGACGGTCCAGCTCCTCTCCGGCTTCCGGGGCACCGGCAAGAGCACCGAGCTGCTGCGGCTCCAGCGCCGCCTCCAGGGCTCCGGGTTCCTGGTGGTGCTTTTCGACATCGAGAAGTACGTCAACCTCACGACCCCCATCGAGGTCAGCGACTTCCTGATGGCCCTCGCCGGCGCGGTGGGGGAGCAGATGAAGGAGCCCGAGCTGCTGGGGAAGGACGCCACCCGCGAAGGGTATTGGGAACGCTTCTCCCATTTCCTCACCGAAACCCGGGTCGAATTCGAGGACCTCAAAGGCAAGCTCGGGCCGGTGGAGCTGAAGGCAGCCCTCAAGGACGACCCGAGCTTCAAACAGCGGCTACAGAAGCGCATGGTAGGCCATGTGGCGAGTCTCAAGAACCATGTTTATGGCTACCTCGAAGACTGCGTGCGGCAACTCCAGAAGAAGCATGGGGAAACCACCGACGTGGTGCTGCTGGTGGACTCCATGGAGCACATTCGGGGGACCTACGGCAACGAGGATGACGTCCACAGGTCGGTGGAGAACCTCTTCTGCAGCCACGCCGACAAGCTGCACCTGCCGAATCTGCACGTGGTTTACACCATCCCCCCCTTCCTCAAGGTCCGCTACCCCAACCTGAGCAGCCTCTACACTCCAGGGGGCGTCCAGGTGCTGCCCGCCGTCAAGCTCTACGAAGACCACGACGAGCGAACCCGGCGGGACGCCGGCTTCGACGCCATGGCCCGGGTGGTGGCGGGGCGCGGCGACTGGGAGAAGCTGCTCGGGGACCGCGGAGTGCTAGACCGGCTCATCGAGGCTTCTGGAGGGCACCTGCGGGATCTCCTACGCCTGCTGGCGGAGGTGGTCCGCCGGGCGGAACAGCTCCCCGTTCTGAAGCGCACCGTCGACGCCGCCATCGACCAAATCCGCAACGAGTTCCTCCCCGTCGCCGACGCCGACGCCGCCTGGCTGGCCCGCATCGCCGAGAGCCGCCGCGCGTCGCTGCGGGACAAGGAGCTACTCGGCGACTTCGCTCGCTTTCTCGATACCCACACCGTGCTCTGCTACCGCAACGGCCACGAGTGGTACGACGTCCACCCCTTGGTGCGGGACGTGGTGCTGGAGCAGGCCGCCGCCCTCGACGCGGACGGCGATGACGGAGCCCCCTGACGGGCCCGCCGATGGACGACAACTCCCCGGGTTTCGTTTCCACTAGGCCCAGCTCCGCCGGCCTCGGGCCCCAGGGGGAAGCGGAGTGGCAGCGGCTGCGGGCCCAGCTGGAGCTGGCCGAGGGCTTCTGGTTGGGCTTCGTCTTCGTGCAGTCCAGGGCCGACGCCGAGGAGCTGCGGCGGCGGGTCGAGGGTTTCCTGCGTGCCAGCGTTCGGCGGATGACGTCCCTGGAGCCGAAAAGCCCCGGGTACCTTCGCCGCTCTCTGGGGGAGCTGCTGGAGCACGGCGCCACCGACCTGATGTGGCTCCAGGCGGTGGAGCGTGGTGCGCAACGACCTTCGTTGTCGGGCACAGATCCCGAAGACCGTCAGGACGATTCGGACCCCGCAGATGAGAGCTGGGACACCGCCTGGAGCGACACCCTCCTGCGGGCCAATGAGCACCGCGAGCGGCTTCGCAACGAGATCGGTGACGGCCTGGTGTTCGTGCTGCCCACCCCCCTCAAGCCGGAGGTGCGGCGCACGGCGCCGGATCTCTGGTCGATCCGATCCCTGGTACTCGAAGTGGAGCCGGTGAAACGGGGACCGGAGCTGTCGGCCGCGTCGTTCCGCGGCCTGCCCTCCCCCGCCTCGGATCCCCTTCGGCCCCTTTCGGCGACCGAGCCCGACGACACCACTGAAGTCGACGAGTCCATCGACCCCACAGAGCCAGCTGAAACCCTCCTCCGCCGCGCCCGGGCTCGGCTGCTGGACCACCGCCCACGGGCGGCGGCGCTCCTCGCTGCGGAGGTCGCAGAGCGGCTCGAACGGGAGCACGACCCTCGCTTCGCCGACGTCCTCGCCTTCCAGGCTGAGGCCGAAGTGGAGTCGGGAGACCCCATCTCGGCCCTCGCCCATATCGGCCGCGCCAACGCCCTGAAGGCAGAGAACGTCCCCGAGCGTGGGGATCTCAATTGGCTAGATCTCCAATTCAAACTGGCTCTTCGTGTTGGAGATCTGGATCAAGCGTCGAGGGCGGCAGAGGCCCTGTTGAGTCGCGCCCGGACGCTCCACAACGGCGCCCGCACCCCCGAGGCCCTCAGAGACCTCTCCACAAGCCTCGACAACGTCGGAGACGTGCGACGCGACCAAGGGCGCCTTGACGACGCCGCCAACGCCTACGACGAGAGCCTAGACATCGCTCGGCGACTCGCCAACGACTATGCACCCACACCCGAGGCCCTCAGAGACCTCTCCGTCAGCTGGAACAAAGTCGGAGACGTGCGACGCGACCAAGGACGCCTCGAAGACGCCGCCAACGCCTTCGACGAGAGCCTCGACCTCGCTCGGCGACTCGCCAACGATGCCCCCACCCCCGAGGCCCTCAGAGACCTCTCCGTCAGCTGGAACAAAGTCGGAGACGTGCGACGCGCACGTGGACTCCTCGAAGACGCCGGCAACGCCCACGACGAGAGCCTCGACATCCGCAGGCGACTCGCCAACGACTATGGACCCAC